>NZ_FNLC01000001.1:0-364598 GCF_900104065.1 Natronobacterium texcoconense
ATCGGTAACTACTGGAGTGGGAGACCCTCTGGGAACGCCGATTCGCCGCCCCATTCATACTCCATTTCAGTAATTGAGAGCCGCAGGTACCGTCGAGGTGCCTGTGGCTTTTTTCATGTAATTCGGCCCCGAGTGGTAACACTAGCTAGAACTGCGGTAATACTATTTTATACCAACAATCCGAACTGTTGCTGTCGCTGCCAGCCGTTGCTTTCGTCTCCGTTATTGCTCGTCACTCGAGCCTTCGTCCATCCGGTCGAACAGTTGCCAGAGTCCGAAGAGGATAAAGAAAAACGCCAGTCCGATCGAGCCTCGTAGTGCCAGTTCCTCCCAGCCCGTTACCTCTGCGTGGACGAGACCACCTGCCCAGCCGCCGACCAGGACGGCGAATCCGGTCGCGACGACGAGCATGACCAAGAGCCGATCAGTGGGAACGTTCATCGGCGAACGTCGGTCACGGAGTCGGTTAACCGATGAGCCTGAATTTTATACTGGATCGAGCGGCCACGATTGCTATGATCGATATCGAGACGGAAACGGAACGGCGTCACGGAGTCACGTTCGTCAACGCGGCCGTGACGAACGAGCGATCGACACCGCAGTTGATTCTCCTCGAGCCACGTGTCGACGGACAGATCTGGTCGCCACGACCCGGGACGGCGACGGCGGCCGAGTGGACTGACGGTTCGTGGTCCGGCGTCGTCGAGCCGGGACGCACTCGTGGACTCGGATTTGCAACTCCCGAATCGCCGACGGACCGGCCACTCGAGTTCGTCTCCGCGACGCGCGTCTCGAGTGATGAGGTTTCGAGGCCGGAACGGAGGCTTGCGACGCTCGAGGGATGGTCGCCGACCAGTGCTGTCCTCGCTCGGGAGCCACGCGGATGATCGTCGCGGTCGGTGGCGGCAAGGGCGGCGTCGGTAAGACTACGGTCGCAGTAAACCTCGCGCGCGAACTCGGGGCGGTGGTCGTGGATGGTGATCTTGCGACAGGCGACGTCCCGAAAGGAGATGGACCACTCCTTCAGGACGTGCTGGCGGGACGGGTTCGTCCGGTCGCAGCGGTCGACGATCGTGACCCGATCAGGATGCTCTCGAGCGGCCGGACGCTCGCTGCCGCTCGTTCCTCGGATCTGTCGGCGCTTCCGGCAGTCCTACGGTCCCTCGAACGCGAGTTCGGCCGCGTCGTCGTCGACTGTCCGGCAGGGATCGCACGTGATGTGGGGTATCAGCTATACAGTGCGACGATAGCCGTCCTCGTAACGACACCCGATCGAGCTGCACTGGCGGATGCGATTCGGACGCGGGATCTCGCTTCGGATCTCGAGACGCCAGTTGGTCTCGTCGTTCTCAACCACGTTTCTCGAGACGGTGCGATCGAAACGACTGTCGATCGAATCGAGGAAACGCTCGGTGTCTCGGTATCTACCCTCGAAACGCGGTCGACCATCGCCGAGTCTTTCGAGTGCGGTCAGCCAGTCCGAGACGCTTTCCCTTCTTCTCCAGCAGTTGACTCCTTTGCGGAAATTGCCCGTCGAATCGATGCTATCGAGGAACGTGGAACTTCGTTACGATAAGTCACCAGCTTCGACTTCGGGCCAGTCGGCACCGGTCTCCGTCTTATCATTCGAGCAGAGGTCGTGATCGAACTCGATCGTCTCTGCTACTCGTCCATCGAATCGGAACTTCGGAACTGACAGCCGGTGGGTAACACCCATATTTTCTCCTGCCGTAATCGTCCGGAGGTCGAAGACGGCATCGACGAGGTGGCGGGTTACCGTCCGGTTCTCGGAACTCGTGGGTTTCAAGCAGTGGAGAACGGCGATTCCACGAGTTTCGTGCATTCGATCCACGATCCCGTTCAGGAACTCGAGATAGTCATCACGATTTGTGCGTTCGAGAGCGTTCATCGAGTCGACGACGAGGTTCGCACCGTCCGGTAGTTCGTCGACGAGTCGCGTGGCATGCTCGAGCGGGTCGTTCTCGAGGTGTCGAACAGTCGGATTTCCGGTTCGAACCGTAGCCGAGCCGATCGCAGCTTCGACGGCGGTGCCCGTTCGATCTGTCGTCAGGTAGAGCGTTCCCCGGGTTGCGGTCGCCTGGTAGAGGAACTGTTCCGATTGACTGGCCGGATCCGCTGTCAGCGCAATCGTCGTTCCTGGCGGGACACCACCCTGGAGAGCGCGATCGATGGCCTGGTTGCCGACCGGGAGGCGATTGTCGTTGTATTCACACCTTCTTCTGTACGATTCGGAGCCACCGACCGTTAGCCGTGCTGCGATATCGTCGAACGCCTCACGGGTCGCTGGTCCAGTCAATGGCGATTCGTGCTCCGGGATCGTCCCGAGAACCGGTGCCTCCAGTTTCGACTCGAGTACGTCCGTCACGCCGCTACTTTGGTTGATGACTATCCCTGCGATGGGAACGTCGAGCCGATGAGCGACGTCGATCGTCGTTCCGGCACCGCGCAGACCGCGATCGGTATTCGTGGCCACGACGACGACCCTGTCGGCGTACTCGAGTGCTTCGATCGCGTCGGGACCGGCTCCCGAGGGACAGTCTACCAGCACTCGTTTCGGACTCCGCCGCAGCCGACCGATTGCTGCCTCGAGATCGATCTGCTGAGTGGTCGTCGCTGCGGGGAGAACACCGACGTCGTCTGTTTCTGTCCGACTATGGGTGATTTCGTCGATATCCGTCGCGTTCTCGAGTTCCGCGATCGTTGGTTCTCGATCCACGTCGGCGAGGACGTGCAGGTTCGGTAGCTGTCGGTCGGCGTCGACTGCTACGGTCGGCGTTCCATTTCGCGCGAATGCATCCGCGAGGCCGAGCGTTATCGTCGTCTTTCCACAGCCGCCTTTCGCGCCAGCGATTGCGAGCATGACGCCGTTGGCCGCGTCTTCCTTTTTGAACCTCCAGATGCCGGTGCTCTCGCTCGAGTAATGACGGTGATGCGTATCTTCGAAATCGCGAACGAATCTCCGATGCCATAACTAATAACCAAAAGTGTAAATACAGTCTGGGTCGGATAAAATTCACGAAGTGAAGATTGGATGAAACGAAGCGAACGCACTCGCCGCCAGTGGCTGACCACCTGTGTCGCCACGACGGTTGGTCTTTCCGCACTCGCCGGTTGTACGGACAATTCCGACGAAACTGATCGTGAGAACGGAGCAGAATCGAGTACTAACGGTTCACTCGACGCAGGATGGCGAATGTACGGTGTCGACCTCGCTAATACTGGCCATCAGTCGAATGCATCTGGTCCGACGGAGGACGTCGACGTCGACTGGACGTTCGAAACCGGGGATTCGCTCGCAGCGACGCCGATCATCGTCGACGGCATCCTGTACGTCGGTTCCCACGACGAACATTTCTACGCACTCGACGCCGAAAACGGGGACGAAGAGTGGTCGGTCGATCTAGGAACGTCGGCTCGCCGAACTCCTGCCTATGCTGATGGCAACATCTACATCTCGGGGAGTCGAGAGTTGCTGTCGATCGATGCGGAAACCGGTGAGATTCGATGGCGCGAAGACGGAACGGATTCGAACCCCTATTATCCACTCATCGTCGACGAGGAAACTGGCATCGTCACTGACGATGAGTACATCTGGAGGTTCGACCCAAAGACTGGTTCGCTCGAGCAAGTGATCGACTTGCTTCCCGATCCGTTCGAGATGGGCGTCTCCGGAGCGCCTGCTATCGCTGACGGGATCGCATACGTCGGCTACGAGGATCGTCTCGGAGCGATCGATCTCGAGACCGGCGAACGGGAGTGGGAGTTCGAGAACGAGACCGGTGAGATATTCCACCAGATCAGCCCAGCCGTCGCGGACGGACTGGTGTACATTGGTGACGTCGACGGGAACTTTTACGCTGTCGACGCCGAATCTGGTGATCTCGAGTGGGAGTATAACGAGGCTACTGAGGTCGCCTCGAATCCGTCAGTAGCCGATGGGATGGTTTTCTTTGGTGATAGTGATCGAGTCGTCGCTCTGGAAGTCGATAGTGGAAATAAAGAGTGGGAAGCCGATGTTGGCCCGACACCAGATGTTCAGCCAACAGCTACCAATGAGACGATATATTTAGCTGTACATAGGTTTCTCTATGCAGTTGAGGCTAAGACCGGTAACAAAATATGGTCGCATGAATTTGGGTCTCATGTAGATGAACCACGTATAGGCACTAATTATGCAATGCAGGCTCCACCTATAATCGTGGACGGATCACTATACGTCACGACATCGAATAATAAGATTCACAAATTCAAGACTAGATAGGTATCGCATTATCTCAATCTTCGTACTCGAATTCCGGACCAGTACTCTCCCAAGTCACTGACTGATTCTCATCAGTTCCAATATTTCCAATACCTGGTGATCCTCGAGTCAAAAGCGTCGGGCTAGGAACGAAAGCGACAACCGGAACCGAGTTCTCGAACTCGATTGCCTCGACTGACCCTGCTTCGAGTTCCGTTTCGGGCCTAACGTCGAGATGCACGTCTTTATCCTCGCGAACGTACGTCGTCGAGTCCGTACTCGAGCCGTCCCCACTGGTGGATTTCACCTCGAATCTGGCGTACTCTCCCTGGACTTCGACCTGCCAGGCATCGAGTTGCAGGAAGAAGAACTGTGGCCACGGGATAACCGGTGCGCCGGGGAATCCGACCTCGTTCTCGTATTTCGATCCCAATGGAGCGTGTGTCGTTCCTGTGGGGTTCACAGGTCCCTCCTCTTCTGGCCGGACGGCAGGAACTTCCTCGCGTTCGACCGGTTCGAGTTGTAGATACGTCGGCGATCCGTCGACGGTGATGTGGACGTCCTCTTTCAGTGGTGAGCCGTCAGCTCTCGCCAGTTCGTCGTCCGATTCGTCCTCGAGGATGTGTTCCGAATCGGCTATCATTCCCTGGGTAAATCCGGCACTTTCCTCGAGTATGCCGTTCGCACCACCGAGGAGATCGTCGATCATGCTGTCGGCTGCGTCGTTCGAGTCGTCGTGAATTTCGCCCATTACGTCGATCCAGGCGTAGAGATTGTCGAAATATCGCTGCCGGAGTTCGACTCGTGCCATATCGGGTGGGTTCTCGTACTCTCCGTCGACTCCCTCGTAGACGAGTTCCTCTTCCAACTGCTCGACCTCGGACTCAAGTTCGTAGATCGGACTGTCTCCCTCGATCATTTCGAACAGATCGACCTCGAGCGGCTCGACTTCGGTAACGACAGTCACGTGTGTGATCGCTAGCTCGTTTTCTAACCACGCATCGAGGTAGCCGCTCTCGAGGTCTATCTTACCATCTGTCTCGTAATCGATCGCGGTCTCGAGATCGCTTTCACTGAGGATGTCTCGTGATTGAGCTTCGATTCGACTCTCGATCGTACTCTCATATCGTGTGCCGAACAGCTCGTCGAGCGCCTTACCGGGCGCATCGTCGAAATTACTTCCAGCCACAGGACCGACTGATCCTCCTTCCTCGAGTGCCGTCTCGATTCCTTTCGACCGATCGATGTTCGAATCAGGCGCGAAGGAGCCCGAAATCGTAAACGTAGCCGTGTATCTGATCTGTCTCTCTTCGGAGCGAATCGTTACGTTGGTTGCGTTCTCGTTGCCTTCCCACGTTGCTCGTTCCTGGACCGTGTTCCGAAACTCGACGTCGATATTGACGAGATCTCTATCTAGGTCGTCGGACTCGTCGTCGCACTCGGAAATCGTAACGTCAGCGTCATCGCTCGAGACGACGTGGTACTCCGATCCTTCGTAGGTGTGGTTCTCACTCCCAATCGGTCCCTCGCTGTAGTCGACACTGGGTAGAGTTCTGTGTTGTGTGGTGTCATCAGTGAGATCTACTTGGGTATCATAAATCCTTGATTTGCTATCAGACAACTCTTCACTCCTCTCTGCATCGTCACTCAGCCGTTCTATATCATCTAAAATACTATTAAAAACATCAATTTCTTCAGCATTACCTAACTCTTCCTGATAATGTGAATCCAAATACTCCTCTTCGAACCGCTCCGTCTCCACAAGCGTTTCGTTAAACTCGTCTTCCATATCACCCATTCTGAACGCCGTCGTCTCGGAAAAAGCAGCTTCGGCGAACGGATGCACCTGCAACTCGAGTTCCATCTCTCCTTCCACGTAATCTTCGAGCAGCCACAGCAACAATTCCTGTACCGTCGGCGGGTCCTCGAGGTCGCCATCCGCATCACCGAACAAATACTCGCTCTCACAGAGCGTTTCGAGGTCTTCAAGGTCGGCTTCAACGACGTCGTCACCGAGGTCGACGGCGAGACAGGCTGCAGCGCCACGCATCACGCGGTCCTCGTAGGGGTCGGCAGCCCCTTCGCCGAACGCGTCCTCTTGTACTGCAAAGACCGCGTCGTTTGCCAGCACCTCGGTGTGGTTGTGTGGCGTGACGTTCTCGAACGCTCGATCGGCTGGGTCGCTGTCGAGACGATCGTAGTAGGCTTTCGCCCACGTCAGTGCATACAGCCTGGTAGCGAGCGTTCGACTGAATCCCTCGTATCCGTCTGCCTCGAGGAATTCTGTCTCGAGTTGCTCTTCGAACTCCTGTGTTCGTTCTCGAAGTTCGAACAGCGTCGTGCCCACGGTGACGGTGACCTCGCGTTGTTCTCGAAGCTGGGTGTCTCGTCCATCGAGATGGATCGAGACGGGGTCGAGGGTCACTTCGAGCGTACCGTCGCCGGCCTCGAGGTCGACGCGATCGATCGCGTCTTCGATGCTTTCCGGGTCGTCCCAGTCGACGGACTCGAGTTCGACGGTCGTTTCGACGTCACGAAGTTCTTCTCCGGCAGCCGGAAGCGACTCCTGTGCCTCGAGGTAGATCAGTAGCTTCAGGTAACGTTCGAACTCGTCCTCGCGGGGATCGTCGATCGCGTTTCCGACGGGAGTGTCGGCCGTCGTCGCCAGCGGTGCTCTCGCGGCCTCGTCGGTCGCACGGAGTGTGGCCTCCCTGAGTTCGGACTGGACGAGCGGTTCCGTTCGGTCGATCGCGAGCATCGGATCGACGTCGGTCTCGGGCGTGTCGCGCGACTCGAGGATTCCGACGACGGTGACGCTGCTCACCAGGAGTAAGACGCCGATGATCGCGAACGGGACGCGTGCGCGTTCGTCGACGGTAAACGAGACGGTTCGTGGTCGGTTTCCGGTCATGGCTATGAGTCCCAGGTCTGGATCGTGATCGTCAGTTCGCCGACCGAGACCGACTCCGCGAGGAGCTCGCCGACCCGTTCGTTCGCGGCGTCGCCGTCGTACTCCTCGTCGATAGCGTCAATCTCGTCCGCGAGCGCTTCTTCAGTGATGTCCTCGGCGATCAATGCTGCGAGGCCGTTTGCTTCGTCGTCGCCGATGAGCCACTCCCAGAAATCCTCGAGAAACACGTTCCGGTCCTCGTCGCCGTAGACGAGTCGCTCGTTTGCGGCCGTCGCGTTCGCTCCCGTCCTGCTGAGTGGGCTCTCCCCGTCGTCGGGATCGTCGAACTCGACGTTGGTCGCGGCTGCGGTCTGCTGGTAGTGGTAGACCTTCAGTGACCGATCGATCCCCTGGCTCTCGAGGGCGTGCTGTGACGCCTCGTGGTCGAAGTAGCCGTCGACGATCCGTTCGGCGATCAACTCGGAGACTAGGGCGATTCCTTCCTCGCGGTCGTCGCCGTTCTCGTAGGCTTCCCTGATGGTCTCTTCCTCGAGGTCGGTCATCCCGCTCGAGACGGTCAACGTGGCGCTGCCGACGTCCTCGTCGGGTGGCGATCGCTGACCGGCAGTTGCTTCGCCCCGGACGGTAGCGTTCTCGTAGGGTTCCCAGACGGCGACGGCGTAGACGTGGTGGTTCGACCCCACGAGCGTACTGCCGATCGAGGCGTCGACGGCGTCTTCGTACTCGTCGCCGTAGGTGAGCAGTCGGTCGTCGTCGACCCGCGCGTTCGTCACTGCTGCGTCGGCGAGTAACCCGGTCGCCGGTCCGTACTCGGTTCGGTCGTACGTGTTCGCCGAGGTTTTTTCAGGTGGAACGAACTGATCACCCTCCTCGACGGCGCTCAGGTCGTACTGGACCGAAATCGTCGTGGCGGCGAGCGTCTCCGCAGTGCGATCGGCGTCCGTCTCCTCGAGTCCGTCGTCGGAGTCCTGCAGGTAGAGCCCGAGAACCAGGACGCTCGCGCTGACCAGCAAGAGCGCGAGTGCCACGTCGAGGACGGTGCTGACGGCTCTCTCGTTCACGGCGACCACACCTCCACGCGAAGCGTCCCGCCACGGACGTCTCCTGGCTCGAGTTCGACTGGAACCGGTCGTTCCGCGACGCCAGCGTTTTCTGGCGGATCCTCGAGTGCGTCGGGATCGAGAGCGTCACCAGCGGCGTCGAATCGTGCCTCGGTGACGAGGCGATTTTCTCCGTTCTGAACGGTCGTAACGGCAATCCGGACGTTCTCCCCCTCGGGAAGTGACGCCAGCCGAACCCGGTCCGCTATCGGTTCTCCCTCGCCACCGACAAACACGCCCGTCTCCGAGACGTCTTGCCAGACGCGCTCGAGAGTGACGTCTTCCGGCGAGCGGTCGGTCGTCTCCGAGAGCACGCCGGTGAGATAGCCGCTGTACAGCCCCAGTGCGATCCCGATCACTGCGACGGCGACGAGTGCGGCGAGCGGTTCGGTCTGTGCTCTACGCGTCGACGAGCGTAACATGGTATACCTCCGATTCTCCGGTCGCTGATCGCTCGAGGTAGCCGACTTCGTCGGTGTCTTCGTCGATCTCGATAGATCCTTCGTCCCGATCACATATCTCGACCGTCTCGCCGGCACCGTCGCTCTCGATCGTCTCCTGGCAGACGCGTGCTCCACTCGTCCAGATGTCGACGGTTATCGGGAACTGGAGCGTGTTACTCTCGATCGCGGTGTGATCGATCGTCACCTCGCCTGTTCCTTGCTCGGACGTAGTGTAGGTCTCTGCCTCCATTCCGTTCGCGCCCTCCGCCCGAAACGAGAAATCGACTGCGCGGTTCGTCTCGTACTCGAACGCGAGTTCGTCGGTCTGGATCCCCGGCAGGTCCTCGGTCGCCACGGATGCAGAGACGGCGGGTGTCGGCATCGTTCGCACCGTCGTAGCGCGCAACTTGCCGTCTGCAGATCGCCACTCGCCGGCGGTTTCCACGTGGGCCGTTTCGACGTCCTCGAGGAAGGCGTCGATCCCGGTCTCGCCGGGGGCCTCGATCTCTGCGGCGTACTCGTCTTCGATCGCCGTCCCGTGGGTGACGTTCTCGAGTCGGTCGTGGCCCATCACGGGGACGACCTGGCCGTAGGCGATACTCGAGTGGGCCGTCCCGTGCTCGTTTCGCATGGAGACGGTCTTGCCGTCGATCTTGACTGCGTTGGCCTCGTGTCTGTAGCTGGTTGTCGCTTCGTAGGTGTCGGCTCCGCTCGCTCGTTCGATGGTGTTTGCGGCTTCGGCCGCGTCGGGCGGCGGTCCGGTCGGGAGTCCGATCGCGACGGCGGCCATCGCGAGGCTGACGATGCTGACCGCCAGCCAGACGTACCACGCGTCGGCGGGCGCCTCGAGATCCATGCTCCCAGTGGCCCGACGTTCGTATTTAAACCTCAGCGCGGGAGTCGGCGGTCAGAACGACAGCAGGAGATCGATCGCGACCACGGTGATCACGTACACTGTCGTCGCCGAGAGCAGCGCCCGGCCGACGTGGTAACCAAAGAGCGCTCGATCGAGCCCGTAGCGCAGGGCATAGGAGAGCGGGATCAGGACGAAACAGAGCACGAGGACGAACGCGCCGATCGAGAGCGCGAGCGACTCGGTCGGGAACGCTGCCGACTCGGTCGTCGCCTCCACGTCGATTCCGCTCATCATGTCCGCGAGTCCGACCGTCGCGCCGGCGACAAGCGGTCCGAAGTAGGCGGCCGTGTTGTCCAGGGTTCCCGTTACCTGCTCGAGGTCGCGCTGGGTCTCGCGCTCGAGGTCCTCGAGTTCCTCCAGGTGGTCCGCCATCGCGACGATCGCTCGTCCTGCGGGCTGACCTTCGTCGGTGGCGATCGCGAGCAACGACGCCGTTCCCCGCGCTCGAGGACTCGGAACGTGCCGGAGCGCGCCGTACTCGCCGAGGAACGCTTCGTCGACGCCGACGTGGAGGCGACGCTGGAGGTCGGCGGCTGCCTCGAAGACATCACCCGTTTCTGCGGGCACGCGCTCGCCCGCGAGTGCGATCGCCGACTCGACGGATTCGCCCTCGGCGACCTGTCGACCGACGAGGTAGAGGGCGTCGGTGAGGTGTTTCTCGACGTCGCGAACGTAGTGACGGACCGAGAGTATCGGGCTGTAGACGGCCAGTAGCCCGATTCCACCACCGAGGCCGAGGCCTGCGATCGGTGCGAGGTGAGCGTAGCCGGCCTGTCCCGTCGCGACGTAGGCGACGCCGCCGATGACCAGGCCAGCCACGAACCGGAGCCACAACTTCTCCGGGAGATCGGGATGGGTACGATCGATCGACGGCGGCGGGAAGGCGACGGGTCGACGGACGAGCAGCCAGAGACTCGCGGCAACGAGAACAGTCGGAAGGACGACGTTGTACAGCAGGACGACCATCCAGATGTTGACCGAAACCCCGACCATCGGGACGGCCGGAACGAGCGCGACGAGCGCGAGGGGTAACATTACGCCGAACGCGAACAGCGCACTCGTGGGTGCACGGATCGCGGCCGTAAACGTCGCCATCTGTTCTCGAGTCCCGTTCAGGATCGCACCCAGCGCCCGGTCCAGCGTTCGCGACCGTTCGCCTTCCGGAGCGTCCTGGGCGGTCGCGAGCAGGTGACTCGAGCGTCGAAGGGCGGGAAACCGGTCGGCCCACTCGTCGGCGAACGACAGTAGCCCCGTCTCGGACGTCCCCATCGACCGGTCGACGTGGGCGGCGAGACTCGCCGACAGCGGGCCGCGTCCGGTGTCTGCCGCGAACCGGATCGCGCTCTCGAGGGAGGGCTGGACCTGCATCCGCAACACTGCCCGGCCGACGAGGTTGGGCGCGTCGCCGAGTGCTTCCGTGCGTCTGAACGCCGCGAGTAGCTTCGGAAGTTCGTGTACGACCTGGATCGTCGCGAGCGGAACGACGAGCAGGAAGAAGGCGAGAACGGCGACCGGTATCGACGTCACGGCGAGTGCGAGCAGCGGGACTGTCGAGACGATGCCGGCACCGTACCCTGCACGAACGACGGTTTCGGGGGCAACTTTCGACTCGAGAAAGGATAGCGACTCGGTGAGTTCCTCGCTCGCCTCGACCGGCCAGGGGTACAGCCTCGCGAGCGTACGGGCGAGCGAGACGAGGTTCGAAGTCGGGTCGTCTCTCATCGCTCCCGTTCCCGCTCGAGTCTTCGATCCGCGTACGCCGTGGCAACCTCTTCGGGATTCGTCCGCTCATCTGCCGCGAGCGACGCGAGCAGTTGCCGTCGCTCGTCGATTGCCTTTCGGACGTTCGCGTACGAAGTGTCCGGCCCAGTCAACTGATCGACGAGACGACTCTCGCCGCGGTCGATCCGGCCCGTCGGACGGGCGCTGTCGCCCTCGATAGTGTACAGCGGTTCGAACCGGATCTCGTCGCCGCTGCCGACGACTTCCTCGATCAGCGCGAGCCGTCGTTTTCGGCCTCCAGCCGTTCGGTAGGCCTGGACCGTGACCACCAGGTCGGTCGTGCCGAACGAGGAGGGTTCGACGTCCAGGTCCGAGACGACGCGTTCGTAGACTTCGTCCGCGCCGTCGCCGTGGATCGTCCCGAGGACGGCGTTTGCGTTCGCGCCGACGCGCATCGCTTCGTAGAGGACGCCCGCTTCCTCGCCGCGAATTTCACCGACGACGAGCGCCCCGTCGCCAAGCCGGAGTGCGGTCCTGAGCGCATCTTCGGGCGTGATCTCGGGCCCGTCTCCGGTTCCGGTCCGAAGCGCCTGGACGTCCCTGCCGACGGACTGGAGCGGATCGACCGGGAGTTCGGGCGTGTCCTCGATCACGACGGTCCGGACGTCCGGTGACAGTTCGTACAGCAACGTCCCGAGAAGCGTCGTTTTCCCGGCTCCACGGGTTCCCGCGATGAGCGCTGCCGCGTTTCGCTCGACCGCAACCGATAGAAGGGCCGCTGCTTCCGCCGGCATCGTTCCGTTCGCGACGAGTGCGGGCAGCGTGAAGCTGTCGTCGGCCTGCTCCCGGAACGCGAAGGCGGTCCCGTCGGCGACCGGATCGGTGACGCCGGCGATCCGCAGTTCGGTTCCGTTCTCGAGTGCAGCCGTCGCGTCGACTGTCGGCGTCGCCCGGGAGAACGCCCGTCCGCTAGTCCGGCGCACGCGAGAGCCCAGTGCTCGAGCGCCTTCGTCGGTCAGGCGGACGTTCGTCGCCATCGATTCGCCGTCGACGACGACCCGCAACGGGTTCGTTTCGACGGGGGCGGTTGCGTAGACGTCAGTTACCGCTGAATCGGCAAAGAGGTCCTCGAGAATCCCGTAGCCGGCCGTGTGTTTCGCGAGGATCGAACTCAACTGCGGATCGACCGGGCCGTCGCTGACGCGTTCGATCGCTCGTGATGCGGCTCGCTCGCCCTCGACGACACCCGTCGCGATCGCCTCGTAACCGTCGATCAGCCGCGATCGATCCTCGGCCGAGAGCGAGAGATCGACTACGTCCAGCGCGTACAGCGGGACGCCGTCGGCTCGAGCGTAGATCCGTGCCTCGCTACCGGTCTCGAGCGAGCGAACGTCTCGGAGGCTGGATTCCTCGCGCGAGCGATCGAGGACGTAGTGACCGATCTCGAGACCGACCGACGGCGTGAGATCGGTGTAGCTCTCGAGTCCGTCGGCGGCGGCGACCAGTCCGGCTTCGGCCCCGAGTTCGCCGATTCGATCGACGCGGGATCGAAGCTCCGTGGCGACCGCGAGCGGATCCGTGGCGGCGGTCTCAGCCAGTCGTTCGTTGTGATCGCCGACCAACTCGAGAAAGCGGCCGGCCGCACAGAAGAGTGCAACGGCGCGGTCGCCGTATCGGTATTCGAGACCGTTCGACCTGACCGTCAGCTGTCGGACTCTGTGGTCGACGAGCGCGTCGACGACGGTCCTTCGACACGATTCGTCGTCGATCAGGTCGCCCGAGCCGTCACAGTCGCTGGCGTCGACAACGAGGGTCCGATCCTCGAAGTGGGTCGTACACGAGCAGGGCCGATCCTCGCCATCAGCGGCGCTCAGTGCGAACAGTCCCTCGAGTCCGACGCGCTCCAGCGTGGCCTCGAGTCGGTCGGGACGGTCCCGGATCATTGGCTCGCGACGACGACGGGTTCGTCCCGCTCGTCTCGTTCGACGGTGAGCGTGAGGGTTCGGTGTTCGCCGACGCCGCCGAGTTCGACCGTCTCGTTTTCGTGCGGGTCGGCGTGGACGATCGGTGCGTCGATCGGGTGCTGGTGCTCGCTTCGGCCTGTCGCTGCGAACGTCGCGAGGCTTCCTGTCTCGTGGATCCGTTCGATCCGCAGGTACTCGACCGGCGTCGAGGTCAGCGAGTCGTCGGGGAAGGGAAGCGACACCGTTCGCCGCGGGGCAGGAACGCCGTCGGGCGTCGGCTCTTCGTTCTCGAGCAGCGACACCGCCGCGTCGTCGATCGCAGCGAGGTCGCTCTGGAACTGTCGCTCGGTACTCACCGCCGCAGCGTGGTCGATTGCAGGGATCGACAGGGCGACGAGCGCGACCGCGAGGAGCGCGACGAGAACGTACCGGATCATAGCTTCGCCCGGAGCGTCTCGAGAACGCTCATCTCCTCGTTTGTCTCTGCCTCTCGCGCCTCCTCGCGGTCTCTATCGTCTCCGTCGTCGGTCGGTATCGGCCGCTCGAGGTAGCGTTCCACTGAACGCTGATCCGCCGGTGTGACGGTCTTTTCGTCCTCACTATCGCCGCGTTCGTTCCTCCGGGGGTCTCCGGTACTCGTCTCGCTAGCCGTGGGTTCGAGGACGCGCTCGGCTGTCTGTCCCGGAGAGGGCTCGGTTTCGGACGTCGTGCGTCCGCTATCGGCGTCGTCGGTTGCATCGGTGGAATCGACCTCGTCCGCTCGATCCGCGCTCTTCGACGACTCGCTGACTCCACCATCTGCTTCCTCGAGTGCGTCCAGTCGCCGCTCGAGTCGATCCACAGTAGCGACGGCCGTCGCAGCCTGTCGTTCCACGTCGTCGTTGACCGCGCGTATCTCGCCGGTGAACCCCTCGAGCGCTCCCGTTCGTCCCTCGAGGTCGGCGATCCTGTGTTCGAACTCCTCGAGGCGGGATTCGAGGCGCTCGAGGTCCGAACGCGTCGACTCGAGGTCCGCGAGGTCGGCGACTGCGGCGTCGCCGTCGACGACCGCCCGTTCGACGGCGGCGAGTCGCTGTTCGAGTCGCTCGGTATCGGGCATGGCCCGTTTCGCCGCCCGTTCGTACTTAAACCTCAGTCTCGTGGGGCGCGACGAAATCGCTCGCCTGTGGACTATCGCCGCCGTGTGGGGTGTCGCGCGCTCGAATCCGGGCTGCGTGGACGGTTTCAGTCGCGTCGTCGACGACGACCACCTCGCCCGGACGCTCGGGCATGCGATCGGACAGCGACGCGTCGACATACGTCGGCTGGGCCGACTCGAGTGCCTCGAGGTCCGCACCGGCGGTTAGTCGGTGGGAGACGAGCACGTCCGACTGGGAGACACCGACTGGCGGGACGGCGCTCGGTCGCTGGGTTGCAGCGACGAGCGTGACACCCGGCGCGCGGCCGCGCGTGAGAATCGTCCGAAGCGCGGGTTCCGCGATGCCGTCGAAGAACGCGTGGGCCTCGTCGAGCAACAGCCACGGCAGGCGGTCGATTCGGTCCGTGACGCGAGCACGATAGAGCGCCTCCGCGATACCCCGACAGACGGCATTCATCGGTGCGGCGTCGAGTCCGGCAACGTCGACGACGGTCACCTCCGGGCCGGCGAGCTCGGCCGCCGAGAGGCCGTCAGGATCGAAGATCCCCCACGACTCTGCGAGCGTGAGGTGGTTGATCGCCGCTCGTCGGTCCGCCTTCGGTGCGTCCGCCGCGTCGACGGCGTCACACATCTTAGCGACCGCCGATTCAGTTCCGGCGGCCTGCCAGACCAGTCCGCCGGGTCCGCTCTCGGGCTCGAGTCCGAGCAGTTCACACCACGAGCGCGGGTCGAGCGCCGACGGGGAGACGGTAGGATCGTCGAGAACCTCCGCTGGAACCGGCTCGCCGTCGGCTGGGTCGGCGAGCGAGCGAAACGCCCCCATCGGATCGACGATAACGGGGGCGAGTCCGACCGACCGAGCCAGCGCCTCCGCGACGACCCCGAGCGTGTAGGACTTGCCGTAGCCTCGTTTCCCCACGACCAGCACTGCGTGCGGTCCGTCGAGGTCGAGGTAGAGGGGTGCGCCGTCGCTCCCGTCCAGCGCTCGATAGCTCCCGAGGTGTCCAGCAGGTCCGTCCTCGAGATCGGTGTCGCGTCCGAGTACGAAACTCATCGACGGGAGTTGTCCGGTGCTGTCGTTTCAACCCTCGGACGGGAGTTTAAGTCGGAAGGCGGGACCAGGCAGGGTATGCGATCGATAGCAATCGGCGACGAGCGTTGCTCGCGGCCGAACCCTGGCCGATCGTTCGTCGACGACGACCGTGGGATCGAGGGACTACCGATTCGGCTCGTGATCGCGCTCACCGTCGGCGTCGCCGCACTGGCGCTCATGCTGAACATGCTCGGCGGCATCGGCGACGTCGGCGACACCGAGGTTACGGTCGAAGTCGCCAACGACGATCAGGTCATCGAGGAAGGTGAGGACGTCGACGTCTCGATGTACGTGATCGACGAGAACGGAAACGATGTCACGGACGCGACGGTGCTCGTCTCGGCAGGCTCCGCACAGTTAGACGGCGTCGAAGAGGCCCACACCGGCGAGAGCGGGGCCGACGACCACGAGGCGATAGTTTCCCTCGAGAACCACGGGCTCCGGGCCGACCAGGACATGGGAACGCTCGAGATCGACGTCGTTCCGCCGTCGGATAGCAACTACATCGACGAACAGCCGAATCCGGAGATCATCGTCACTGAAGGCTAGTATGTTCGAACTCACGACTGCCGTCATCGTCGCCGTCGCGTTCGGACTGGTGCTCGGCGTCGGGCCCGCAATTACTGTCGGCGTTCTGACCGGCGGGTTCGCCGTCCTGGATCGAGCCGTCCCGCGTTCGGGAGCGGCGGTCGTCGCCCTCGTTCTCGCGGGACTCAACGGCTACGCCGTCGGCGTGACGGACGCTGCCACGTTCTCGAGCGACGCCACGGTTGCCAGCCTGTCGGTCCTCGTTGGCGGCCTCGTCGTCGCCGGACTCGCACTGTACGCGCACAGCCTAGCCGAAACGGTCGCCGACGACCTCCCGTTCGACGTCGCTCGGCCAGTCCGACGCGAGCGCGGACTCTCGGCGGAAGCGATCGACGCCGTCGACGGTGCGGGCTGGATCGTGGTCCGTTCGACCGGATCGGTTCGCGACGTCGACGGCTACCCACCGCTCGGACCCGAATTACGGGCGATGCTCGAGGAAGACACCTGGCGATTGCCGGCCGATCTACCGCTGTCGGCCCTCGAGTCGCGACTCGAGGCGCGGCTTCGAACGACCTACGATCTAGCGACTGTGTCGGCCTCGATCGACGAACGCGGTCGGGCGACGATCGCTGCAGCGCCGCCGTCGAACGAAATCGCGAACCGAATTCCGGAGGGGTGGCGGACCGTCACGGTGTGGGCCCTGCTGCCGACCGGTCTGGCGCCTGGCGACGTGGTTTCTGTCTCTCCGGAGACGGCGGCCGACACCGTCACGGGTCGGGTTATCGACATCGACCGCACCGACGAACTGGATCGAGGCGGGTCGATCGACGATCCGATCGAAATCGGGACGGTCTCCGATCGAGTCGTCCGTCCATCTACCGCCGAAACGCCCGGTGGGGAGGGTCGAATTACCGTCGCCGTTCCGACGACCGACGCCGGCACCCTGCTGGAACGCGATCGTGCCCGGATCGTGGCTACGTCCGGAACGCCGAACGCCGATCGTGCCGCGTTCGCCGTCCTCGAGCGTGCGGGCCAGTCAGTTCGTTCAGTATCCGTCGGCCGATTGCAGGCGGTGATCGAATCTGCCGATCTAGCCGTCACGCACGAGGACGTTCGCGTTCTCGCGGGCTGGATCGACGGCGAGGACGACGGCTGGATCGAAACGTCGGAAAGCATCCGACCACAGCTGGTCGTCGAACCCGACCTCTCGACGCTCGAGGCCGACGACGAGGTGTTCGTGGCCGGCGACTCGGTATCGCTGCGACGGATCGTCGACGATCAGGCCGACGTGGAACCGACGGAATCGGAGACTGCCCGTTCGCCGACGACGACGGAGCGACGGGCGGTGGAGGCGAGTTGACGATGTCGGACGTCGCTGTTGTGATCCTCACTGCGACGATCGTAACCGAGTGGACCGAAGTCGCGCTCGTCAACGTCTTCGGTTTCGCCGTCCTCGCGACCGTCGCTTCGATGGTCGTCTCGTTCGCCTACCGGCGGTACAGCACTCGCCCTGTTCCGCCCGGCGTCACGGCTCTCGTCGGTCTCGCCGTCGTCGGTGGCTGGCTGAACGTCGCCGGGATCGGGCGGTCGACGATCATCGACGAAACGTCGCTGTTTCACCACGCGACTGCCGTCTACTTCCTCGGGGCGTTTCTCACCGGCGTGGTCGGAGCGGAAGGCGGCCGTCACGTCGGCGACCACCTCGCTCGAGAAGTCTACGGGATCGATTCGGTGGCGGCGCCGGGAACGGCCGCGTCGATCGTCCGTGCAGGCAGACGATCGATCGAACTCGACCTCCCCGAGACGATCACGGACGCGGACGGCTATCCGCCTGTCGAGGAGTCGGTCAAACGAACGCTTGCGGGGAAACCGATGCTGTTCCCTGCACGTCTCTCCGTCGACGACCTCGAGTCCAGACTGGTCGATCGACTCGAGCGCGACTATGGAATCGGCTGTGCGACCGCCGATCTTGCGCCCGACGGGACGGTCGAGCGGCTGGCGATCGGCCGCCGGCGGTCGGGACTCCATCGGACGCTTCCGCCGGATACTGCCGCCGTCGCGATCCGTTCTGATCCGCCGGCGGACGCGAGCGTCGGTGATCCGATCGAGGTGTGGGACGACTCGAGTCACCTGGTCGCGACGGGGATGCTTCGAGCAACTGCGGGCGACGTCGTGACTATCGTGGTCGACGAGAACGACGCGGGTGCGTTCGACTGCGGGCCCGGAACACGGTATCGGCTGGTTATCCGTCCCGAGTCGCCTACTGCAGTTCCCGCGTTCGTCGCCGCTCTTCGTAGCGCGGACGAGACGATCGTCTCGGCATCGGTTCGACCGGAGTCGGAACTCGTGAACGAGTTCGTCGGGTGGATTCCGGGAACGGTCCTCGCCCTCGTGCGAGACGACGGGGACGAGGTTCTCCCGTTCCCCGACGACGAAGAGACGCTCGTCGCCGGCGACGACCTGTACGTGCTCGGGCCGCCGACCGCGGTACAGAACCTACAGTCGGCCGGCTGATGGGATCTCTCGTCACGGCCTCGAGACGGAACAGCGACGGTTCAGACGTCGACGTACTGTCTTTCCCACTCCCGTCGCTGTTCGATCTGTTCCACCCCCATATCGGTTATCTCGTAATAGTTCGTTCGCCGGTCGAGTTGTCCCTTCTCGACGAGTTCCCTGTTGACGAGGGTATCGAGGTTGGGATAGAGTCGGCCGTGGTTGATCTCCGAACTGTAGTACGTCTCGATCTCGCCTTTGACGTCCTGTCCGGACGGCTGGTCGGCGCCCGCGATTACGTACAGGAGGTCACGCTGGAATCCAGTCAAATCGTCCATGTTTCATCCGTTTAATTACACCACACGACTGACTATTTGTTATCGATCACGTATCGCGACTGTGCAGGCCGTTTTTGACGAGTTACTGTGTGTTGTATCCGATTGAGGGACGTTTTATCGTCCATAATGAATTTTTGATGACAGCAATCGATACGATCGACCGATAGGCGGTCCGTCGACTGCCGTCGATTTCATCGTGAGGTTCCGTATTCTGTCCGTATCGACGTTATTAGCTCCCAACACACAGCGTTTCGTCGTTCAATGTGTTCCCGGTTCGATCTCGAACCGTTTAGGTGTCGTCGATGGATACGCGACGGTTATGGCCCACTCTCACGCAGAGTCACCGCCGCGTCGCGGCGTACCGACAGTGCCACAGGTGGCACTGATCGGTCTGTTCGTGACGGCGCTGGTGACGGCGCAGGTGACTGCATCGAAGGTGCTCGCGTTCTCGATTCCGTTCTCGTTACCGGTTACGGGTTCGGAACTCGTCTTGCCCGGTGCGGCACTCGCCTACGCGCTCACGTTCATGGCGAGTGACTGCTATACCGAACTCTACGGTCGGCGAGCGGCCCAGATCGTCGTCAACGTCGCCTTCGCGTTGAATTTTGTCGTGCTCGCGCTCGTCTGGTCGACGATTGCGGCGCCGGCCGCCGAGACGAGCATCGATCCGGGCATGTTCGCCGACGTGCTCGGTGCGTCGACCAACATCGTCCTCGGAAGCCTGCTGGCGTACCTCGTCAGCCAGAACTGGGACGTGATCGTCTTCCACCGGATTCGCGAGTATACCGGTCGGAGCAAACTCTGGCTGCGCAATATCGGCTCGACGGCGACCAGCCAGGCGATCGACACCGTCATCTTCGTCGCGATCGCGTTCGCGATCGCTCCGGCACTGCTCGGCGTCGGGGTCGTGCTCCCGCTCGAGGAGATCGCGGCGCTGATGATCGGCCAGTACCTGCTGAAACTAGCCATCGCGGTCGTCGACACGCCGATCGTCTACGCGATCGTCGCACTCGTCCGCTCGCGAACCGACGGCGAGGTCGCGACGACGGCGTCGTAACTCGATTCTCCCGCTGTCTATCCGTCGCGAACGGCTGGAATTTTGTACCCCGCTCCTCACTGTCGGGTATGGACGAACGCGTTCGCGAACACGCCGAGGTACTGGTCGACTGGAGCGCTCGCATCGAGGAGGGCGACGACGTCGTCCTCTCGGTGGGTCCAGACGCACACGAACTGGCCGTCGCCGTCGCCGAGAAACTCGGCGAACGCGGGGCGAACCTGCTTGCAACCTACAGTTCCGGCGAGATCACGCGAGCGTACCTCCGCGCTCACGACGGCGAGTTCGACGAGAACCCCGACCACGAACGAGCGCTGCTCGAGGAGACCGACGTCTACCTCTCGATCGGCGGTGGGCGGAACACGAGCGCGACTGCTGACGTCCCCGGCGACGTTCGAAGCGAGTATCGCGACGCCCGCACGGAGATCCGAGAGGCCCGTTACGATACGCGCTGGGTGTCGACCTACCATCCGACGCGGGCGCTCGCACAGCAGGCCGAGATGGCCTACGAGGAGTACCAGGAGTTCGTCTACGACGCAGTCCTTCGCGACTGGGAGTCGCTGGCCGACGAGATGGCACAGATGAAAGAGCTGCTAGACGAGGGATCGGAAGTGCGACTCGTCTCCGAGGGGACCGACCTCACGATGCAGATTGACGACCGAACCGCCGTCAATAGCGCGGCCTCGGTCGCCTACGACTCGCACAACCTCCCGAGCGGCGAGGTCTTTACCGCACCCTACGGGACGGAGGGAGAGGTCACCTTCGACGTCCCGATGACGCTGCGTGGCGAGTCGGTCCGGAACGTCCGCCTCGAGTTCGAGGACGGCGAGGTCGTCGACCACGAGGCCGAACAGGGCGAATCCGTCGTCGGCGACATTCTCGAGGCCGACGAGGGGGCTCGGCGACTGGGCGAACTCGGGATCGGGATGAACCGTGCGATCGACCGCCACACGGACAACATCATGTTCGACGAGAAGATGGGCGACACCGTCCATCTGGCGGTCGGGCGCGCCTACGACGCCTGTCTTCCCGACGGCGAGTCGGGCAACGACTCCGCGGTCCACGTCGACATGATCACCGACGTCAGCGAGGATTCCCGACTCGAGATCGACGGCGAGGTCGTTCAGGAAAACGGCCAGTTCCGCTGGGAGTGAATCGCCCCCTCCCTGGCTACGAGTAAGGGGTGCTTACGGTCGTTTAGTCGGCGGTGAACACAGGAATCCGACGTATACTAATACGGCAATCGGTCGTCGTACCCAGTACCGCCTCGACCGGTGGCGGCCAGTAACCGGTTGGGACATCGCGTCCCTCCTCCCCCGTTTTCGACAGTTGTCTGCCCGCCCCGCCGGAGGCGGAAGATATCCGGCATCACCCGTCTTCGCCGACAGGCACACAGTTCTCCAGGCCCAACCGACGGTATGCGCGAGCAGCTTCGGGCAGGTGCCGCCATCTACAACGACGGTTACTACCACGCCGCTCACGACGCCTGGGAGGAGTACTGGCTCGACCTCGAGTCGGGGACCGACGACGAACTGTTGCTCCACGGGCTGATCCAGCTTTCCGGGGCCGTCTACCACGCCCGAACCGGTAACTGGGAGGGAGCGGTCGGACTCGCCGAGAGCGCGGACGACTACCTCGAGTCACTTCCGCCGACGTACCGAGACGTCCCGCTCGAGGGAATTCGATCGTATCTCGCCTCGCTCGCGGCGGATCCGGAACTCCTCGAGCGCAGACCGCCAGTTCGAATCGCACACGAGGGAGCGGTCCCGACGCTCGAGACGCTGGACGTCGCGGCAACGGCTATCGCGGCGGTCGTCCTCGCGGAGGAACTCGGGTTCGACGAGGAACCGGTCGCGAGGGCCCGAACGTACGCCCGACGGGACCTCGAAGCGGGCGAAGACGACAGCCAGTTCATCGCGTTGCTCTTCGATTTCGTTCGGGAGGACGACCACCGCGGCCTCGTCTACCAGCGGCTGTCGGAACACGTCAGCCGACGGCAGTCCCGTGAGGAAGACGTCGAAGGGCTGTTCGGGTAATCGATTGATTTCAGTACGTTTTCCTGCTCGATGTGGTAACGAGTTCGAGGCACATCCGGACGCGAACGCGGTCCAGCGCGGATTCTGCAGTCCCGCGTGTACGCTCGTGTCCTCGAGTTAAGTTCCTGAAATAACGCTTCGATTCTTTTTCGACGCTTGTCGTCCGACAACGAGACGCCGTCTCAGTCGTGCTCGGCGGAGTTGTCCTGTGGGTTGTATCCGAGCACTTCTCGAGCGCGATCGATCGAGTAGTACTTCCGGTCGTTGTCGGAGATGCCGTAGACGATTTCGTAGCCGTAGTCGGCCTGGATGCAGCGATCGAAGAGGTGTGCACAGTCGCGGTAGGAGAGCCACATCGCCTGGCCGCGCTCGTAGTCGATCGGCGGGTGGCCTTCGGTGAGGTTGCCGATCCGGACGCAGGCGACCGAGAGGCCGTACTCGTCGTGGTAGTATCGTCCCAGAGTTTCGCCGGCGGCCTTCGAGACGCCGTAGAGGTTGCCCGGCCGGGGAAGTTCGGAACCGTCGAGCAAGAAGTCGTCTTCCTCGCGGTACATCTCGGGTGTTCGCTCGTCGGTTTCGTAGGCGCCGACGGCGTGGTTCGAGGAGGCGAAGGCGACCTTCTCGACGCCGGCGTCGACCGCGGCCTCGTAGACGACCCTGGTGCCGTCGATGTTGTTCGGCAGGACGCTCTCCCACGGTGCCGTCTTACGGGGGTCGCCCGCGAGGTGGATGACGGCGTCGATCCCCTCCATCGCCTCGCGGACGGCCTCCTCGTCGGTGATGTCCGCGACGACGAACTCGCCCGGATGATCCTCCGTCGGCGGATCTCGATCCAGCAGCCGCCACTCGTAGTCGCGTTCGTCCACGAGACCGTCGAGAATCGCCGTCCCGACGCGCCCCGCAGCCCCAGTAAGGAGGACGGACTGTGCCATTCGTTCGGTGTGAGGGAAAGCGCCGATAAGTAACGTGCGATTCCGGACGGGTGCGGTCGTCGATGGCACGCGGACCACAATTCCCTTCCCGACCGCCGGCGAGTGCTCGAGTATGTCCGAAACGACGCCGACGGACGCCGAAGCCGCCTGTTTCGAGGCTGGAATCAAGTTCGGGTCGCTCTACCACCAGTTCGCCGGGACGCCGCTGTCGCCCGACAGCGCAGCGAGCATCGAGACCGCGATGGAAGAGGCCATCGAGAACCAGCCCCATTGCGAGGAGGTCACTGTCGACGTTCGCGAAGACGAACTCGAGGCCGCACTCGAGGAAGCGGCTGCCGACTACACCGAACTGACTGGCCGATTTCTCGAGGTCGAGATCATCGTCGACTACGATGGCTGTGAGGTCGTCACCCGAATGGCGATGGAAGACGGGTATCCGCTGATGCGACTCGAGTCGGTTCGGGAGCGGTAAGCCGGGAGTCGTTCAATGTCGGACTCTGGACAACTGCCAGTAGATTCATTTTAATTGAATCAGCTACTTTGGGTGTATGTCCACAGGCACCAATCAGTCGGGGACGATAGAGCGGGTCGGCTATCGGCTCGCGAGTGTAGTCGAACGGTGGATGCCGAGTCCATTCCTGTTCGCGATTCTCTTGACGTATCTGGTCTTCGTTGCAGCCCTCGTTCTGGGCGAGTTCGGTCTCATAGAGTCTGCAGAAGGGGGTGCTGCCGGTCCGTTCGCCCTGGTCGAACACTGGTTCGACGGGTTCTGGAACTTCCTCGAGTTCGCGATGCAGATGACGCTGATCCTGATGACTGGATTCGCGCTCGCGTATCATCCGCGGGCCAACGATCTGCTCGTCCGACTCGCCAAAGTGCCCGATACGGCGCCACAGGCAGTCATACTCGTCGCCGTGTTCTCGATGGCGATCGCCTGGATTCACTGGGGCTTTAGCCTCATTCTCGGCGCGATTTTCGCTCGCGAGATGGGGAAGGTCGCCTACGAGAAGGGTATCGACGTTCACTATCCGCTGCTCGCGCTGTCGGGATACATGGGGCTTGCGCTCACCTGGCACTGGGGGCTGTCCGGTTCCGCACCGCTGTTGCTCACGGATGCAGCCCAGGTCGGCGAAGGAACGGCGTTCCACATGGTCCCAGAGGAGGGGATTCCGCTCAGTCAGACGATCATGCACGGCTACGGTATCACGCTGACCGTTCTCTCCATCGTGTTCGCCGCGCTCGTGCTGTACCTCATCACGCCGTCCGGCGAACGGTCGCGCGACATCACGGAGTACATTCCCGAAAGCGAACTGTTCGATACCGCTGGTGACGGCGGTGAGACTGTAGAAACCGAGTCCGAACCGTCTGAGAAACCAGCCCCGGCCGAACGAATCGATAACAACCTCGTTCTCGGTGGGCTTATCGGATTAACTGGGTTCGGCTACGTCCTCTACCTGCTCGTTTCGCAGGGTATCGACGCACTGAACCTCAACGTCGTCAACTTCGGGTTTCTGATGGCCGGACTGCTCATCTGGACGAACCCCTCGGCGTACCGTGACAAGTTCGGCGAAGCGGCCACGGCCGCCGCGGGCGTCATCCTGCTGTTCCCCTTCTTCGCCGGCATCCAGGGGATCATGGCCGGCTCCGGGCTCGCTGCCGAAATCGCCGACGCCATGGTCGGACTCGCGACCGAGTCGACGTTCCCCGTCATCGCGTGGCTGACGGCCGCGATCGTCAACGCGTTCGTTCCGTCCGGTGGCGGCGAGTGGATCATTCTCGGGCCGTCGATCCTCGAGGCTGCAAACGATCTCGGCGTCGACCTCGGTCACGCCACGATGGCCTATGCGGTCGGTGACGCCCACACGAACCTGCTGAACCCGTTCTGGGCGATCCCGCTGCTGGCGATCACGCGAATCAAGGCTCGTGAGATGTTCGGCTACGCCATCGTGATGATGCTCGCGCTCTTCCCGTTCCTGGCAGCGGTCCTGTACCTGCTGCCGTACGAAGCGCTGGCGTTCTGAACACGAACAGCTACTCTCCGTTGCTTTTTTCGGCGATCGGTTCCGTCAGAAGCCTGCCACAACTGGAGTTCGAAAGCTGACGACACGATCCGTTTCGATCAGGCAGTCCACGTATCGCCCCACTCCGACTGGGGAATCGTAACCCGGTCCTGTTCACCCTCTCCGTCGACGGGTTCGACGACGATTGCCTGTATCTTCCCGACGGAACTCGTCTCCTTCTCGACGACTCTGTACTCGCCAGTGTCGGTTCCTTCGACGTTCCGGATGATGTCGCCGACCTCCATCGAACTAATGTCTTCCATCGTCGGGACAATCGACTGTCATTCGCTTAAGTCCGCCGGGCGTTCCGACCCGATGGGAGAGTATAGTAACAACTGCAACTATTTACACACTGATCGCACAGCTGTCGTGCGATCAGGTGTGCATTGACTTGCAGTGGCTACTATATTCGCATCGATCCTGGATCTGTGCGTATTCACGATTCGATCGATTACTGACCGCTCGAGCCGATTTTTACTTTCACTTTCGGGAAATCTTTTAACCACAGTCGCGGTGAACGTGGTAGCATGAGTCAAGCGACGCTCGGCGACGACGACGAACTGTTCGGCGAAGCGGCCAACGAGATGCGCGAGGACGTCGAGGCCTCGCTCGAGGAAGCGTGGGCAGCGTTGCCCGCGGCCGACGACGTCTGGGAGACCGACGCCGACAACGTCCTGGGCGTGCTCAACGGTCTCAACTCCGCGCTCGATGCCGGCAACGCCGAGGACCACCTCCGGGACGCCAAGAAGTGGTTCACCATGGGCAAGCGAGCCGACGCCTTCGAGGACGCCGACGACCTCGAGGCTGAGATCGCCGACCTCGAGGATGCGATCGAGGACATCGCTGCCGCCGGCGAGCAGGTCGGCGAACTGACCTCGACGATCCCCGCGCTTCGCGGTACGCTCGAGGAAGCCGGTCCCGACGAGAACGCTGACGAGAGCGACGACGAGGAGTGACGTAGCGGTCCGTCGTCGCTCGTCGACTACTTTACTTCCGGCCGCGAGACGTCTCGCTCGGCGACCGCCTCGAGCAGTTTCGCCAGCGCTGCACTCGCCAGTTCCAGTAACTCTTCGCCTCGATCGGCGTCTCCTTGCCGTGGATCACCGACGACGCCGTTGTCGGAAAACTCCGCGGAGTCGTAGGCCAGGTTCGCGTAACTGACCCATTCCCCCCAGCCGTCGGCAGCTCCCTCGCTCGCCTCGTCGATACGATCCTCCCGGACGAGGTCGGGTACGATGTGTCGGGCCAGCGCCGTCTCGAGCGGCCCGCCGTGGCCCATGTCGCTCGAGTGGTCGCCGACGGCGTCGAACCAGGTGAACGGGACCGCGTAGGCGTCGCCGTCCCTGGTGAGCCGCGCGCCGACTTCGCGCAGGGCATCGACGTTCCCGCCGTGGCCGTTGACGAGGACGACCCGTTCGAAGCCGTGCGAGGCGAGGCTCCCGACCGACTCGCGGACGTAGCTCCGGAAGGTATCCGCCGAAACCCACATCGTCCCTGGGAACTGGCGGTGTTCCTCGGCGACGCCGATCGGGATCGCCGGCGCGCGGACGACCTCGCGATCGATCCGCTCACAGCCGGCGTCGGCGATCGCTTCGGCGGTCAGGACGTCCGTACCGAGCGGCGCGTGCGGGCCGTGCTGTTCGGTGCTGCCGACGGGGACGACCGCGAGATCGGTCTCGCAGTCGCGGACGTCGGTCCAGGTCGCGTCCGTGAGGTGCATACGGGAGGACTCCGGCCGTGCGGACATGAAACCACCGACCCGGGCACCGTGGCGAGCGCAGGCTCAACGGGTTTGGTGCTGGTTGCTCTGTACCCGACTATGACCGACGATAGCCGCGAGCTCGGCGTCGAGTTCGGCGACCTGGGCGACGACCTCGAGGACGTCGAGTATCCGATCAGTCAGGACGACCTCCTCGACGAACACGGCGACCGCGAGATCGACTTCGGCGAGGAGACGATGAACCTCGAGGAACTGATCGGTCCGTTGAACGAAGACGAGTACGCCTCCTACGACGAAGTCCAGCAGGCGATTATGAATATGGTCGGCGACGAGGCGATCGGACGGAAGAATTACAGCGACCGGACGCCGCCCGCGATCGGCGAGGATCGCCAGGACGAGGGTGCGCCGGACCAGGAAGGCCAGCGCGAACAGGAGTCGTTCTAGTTTTAGTCGTCGTCACCGGCGTCGACGTCGATTTCCGTCCGCGCCTGTCGGCGCTGGGCTCGTTCGATGAACTCCTGTGGTAACTCGTCGATCTCGCCGGCCTGAACGCCCCAGAGGTGCGAGTAGAGTCCTTCGTTCTCGAGCAGTTCCTCGTGCGTTCCCCGTTCGACGATCTCTCCGCCCTCCAGAACGAGGATCGTGTCGGCGTCTTTGATCGTCGACAGCCGGTGGGCGATAGCGAAGGTCGTCCGGTCTTCGGCGAGTTCGTCGATCGATCGCTGGATGAGCATCTCCGTCTCGGTGTCGACGTCGCTGGTCGCCTCGTCCAGAACGAGAATGTCGGGGTCTTTGAGGATCGCACGAGCGATCGAGATCCGCTGGCGCTGCCCGCCAGAGAGCTTGACGCCGCGCTCGCCGACCTCGGTGTCGTAGCCGTCCGGGAGGTTCTGGATGAAGTCGTGGGCTTCAGCCATCTTCGCGGCCTCGACTACCTCCTCGCGATCGGCGTCGAACGTGCCGTACGTGATGTTCTCCTCGACGGTGCCGTAGAACAGGAACGTATCCTGGCCGACGTACCCCATCGACCGCCGGAGACTCGAGAGTGAGACGTCCCGGACGTCCTGGCCGTCGATCAGGATTTCGCCCTCGTCGACGTCGTACAGCCGGAGCAGGAGTTTCAACACGGTCGATTTCCCGGCTCCGGTCGGACCGACGAGCGCGACCGTATCGCCGCCGTCGGCTTCGAACGAGATGTCGTCGATGATCCGCTCGCTCTCGTCGTAGCCGAAGTCGACGTTCTCGTACTCGACGCGGCCGTCGTAGACCTCGAGTTCGTTCGCCTCCTCGTCGCGTTCGATCCGGCCCTCCTCGTCCATCAACCCGAAGATGCGCTCGCTCGAGGCCTCCGCGCGCTGGTACATGTTGATGACCTGGCCAAACTGGGCCATGGGCCAGACGAGTTGCTGAGTGTACATGATAAAGGCGACGAAGACGCCGGTCTCGAGCGTGCCAGTGAATGGGCCGGGCGCACTCTCCATGAACACCCAGTAGCCGCCCACGAGGAACGTGAGGACGAACCCGATCCCGGAGATCACCTGCAGGCCGGGGAAGAACTTGATCCGCAGCCAGATGGCGTCCCAGTTCTTGTCGTAGTAGTTGCGCGAGACGTCCTCGACGCGGTCGGACTCGAACGCTTCGGTGTTCGAGGATTTGATGACGTTGATCCCGCCGAGGTTGTTCTCGAGTCGCGAGTTGACCTTGCCGACCGACGAGCGGACGGCGGCGTACTTCGGCTGGATCTTCTTGACGAAGACGTAGGTGAAGATTGCGATCAGCGGCACGGGCGCAAGCGATACGAGCGCGAGCTGTGGGTTGAGCCAGAAGAGCAGGCCAGTGATCCCGACGACCATCACGATCAGTCGCGTCGCGGAGTTCATCCCCTCGTTCAGGAATCGCTCGAGCTGGTTGACGTCGTTGCTGAGCACCGACATCATCTCGCCGGTCTGTTTGTTCGCGAAAAACTCCATGTCCAGTCGCTGCATCTTGTCGTAGGTCGCGGTCCGGACGTCGTGCTGGACGCTCTGTGAGAAGGCGTTGAATCCCCAGTTGCGCAGCCAGTGGAAGATCGCTCCCAGCGTGAACGAGCCGGCGATCACGATCACGACGAACCAGAACTGCTCTAAATCGCTCGTCGGTAACCATGCCTCCGGCAGAACGACGAGCGGAACCTGTTCGGCGAACGCCGCGTCGTAGAAGATCGCGTCGATCGCGACGGCGAGCATCAGCGCGGGCAACAGATCCAGCGCACGCGCGAAGACGCTCGAGACCAATCCAACTGCCATCGAGAACCAGTATGGACGCCCGTACTCGAAGATCAGCCGTCGCATCGGACTTTCGACGTCCTCGCGCTGCTCTTCGAACGGATCGTCTTTCTCCCAGTCGACGCCGTCCATTACCTTGGCGTCCGGCTCCGCAGGTCATAAGGGTTTGCTACGAACCGAAACACGCCGGTTCTTCGCGAGCCGGTCACTCGTACTCGATTTCGACCTCGTCGCCGACCGCCATCCCCGTCTCGTTTGCGTACCCACGCGGGACCTCGAGCACGTACTGTGCCTGTCCGGTGTACTGCAGGTCTTCGCCGTCCTCGCCGGCTTCGGGAGCGCGTGCGTGTTCGATGGTCGTGATTTCGCGGTCGGCGTCGATGAAGACGATGTCGATGTCGAAGTCCATATCGCGCATAACGTACGTGCGCTCGCTCTCCCTGTCGTGAACGAACAGCATTCCCTCGCCGTCCTCGAGGGAGTCGTGGTCGCTCAACCCGGTGTATCGCTCGTCCCAGGTGTCCGCGACTTCGACGTCGACGGCCGCTTTCGGCTCGTCGCTCCCGTCCTCGAGGACGTGGACTTCCGCGCGGTCTTCGCCCCAGGGCGCCGAGACGACACCACCCTGGACGAGGAAGAATCCGACGAGCAAGACCGCCGCGACGACCAGTAGCGTCTTCCAGACGCGCTCGAGGACCATACTCGGTCTGCGACGCGAGAAAGTAAAGGTTATTCGGACGGGCCGACTTGGTTCGGGTGCGGGCTCGTGGTCTAGCTGGTTATGACGCGGCCTTTACAAGGCCGAGGTCGGTGGTTCGAACCCGCCCGAGCCCATTTCTCTGGCGAACAACACCGTGAGCCAGAGAAATGTATATGAGCGGCGGTTCGAACTAGACGAGACGCGCGCAACGTAGTGAGCACGTCTCGGCGTGGTTCGAACCCGCCCGAGCCCACTTCCCCCGCTGCGAGCAAACTCGCGAGCAGCAGGTATGTGGATCGAGGGCGGGTTCTAATCAGAGAGGAGCTTGCTCCGACCGTGGTTCGAACCCGCCCGAGCCCACTCTACTCGAGCAGCCCGCAGCTTTACCGACGTCTCATCTGTAAGCGAGTCGCCTGAACCGTTTCCAACCGCTCGTAACCGCGTCACTCGAGAATCCGTCGAACGTCTCGGACGATAATCCGTCCAGAACAGCCAAAGAATCCCTCCCCCGCTTTCGACTCGAGTCCGTTGTAATGGATCACTGTCGACCCCGTATTCGCATACGGGTCGGGAGTAGTCACTGCTTGAGTCGTGCGACGTTTTCCCGGATCTGGCTGAAGAACCCGTCCCCGGATTCTGCCTGCAACGCCGAGTGCAGCCTCGAGTTCTCGGGTTCGTCTCTGATGACGACCCGGAGGTACGGCTCGAGTTGTTCGAAATTATCGGAGAGCACGACGGTGTGGTTCTCCTCGTTGTGGTCGACGACGCCCGCGTCGGCCAGTTTCGGGACGTGGCACTGGACTGATGAGACGTAAACGCTTTTGTACTCGTTTTTCGCGACGTCGTCCGGTTCGACGTCGTGTTCCCAGCCGGCGATCTGTTCGGCGAGCGTGGATAGCTCTATCGGGTCCTCTCGGCCCCGCAGCGCGTAGAGGAGGTATCGCCGACGCCGGTTGGCGAGTAACTCGAGGATGGTGTCGGCCGAGAGTTTTTCCTCCGTTTGACTCGAGGTAAGGGATTCCATAACACAAGGTTACTTCCCGGAGCGGAAAAGCGTGACTTGAATATCCGTATATCCAACAGGCAGCCGTTAACGCGTGGAGGTACGATGCGTATCCGGTGCATACTTCGCCGTTTCTCGCCCGATTGGGCCGCAAACTCGATGAAACGGACGATCGCCGTCACGTCGTTCGATCCTCGTCGCAATTCGAAATCCTTTTTTATACGATGGACGGAGTGAGAGGTAAGCCGCCTTAGCTCAGACTGGGAGAGCACTCGACTGAAGATCGAGCTGTCCCCGGTTCAAATCCGGGAGGCGGCATCCGGATTCTACACGACTTCCATTCGAGAAGCTTGCCCGCTCGAGTGAAGATCGAGCTGTCCCCGTTCCCGCGAGCGAAGCGAGCGGGAAGTCGAAAGACGAGCGCAGCGAGTCTTTCGGAAGTTCAAATCCGGGAGGCGGCATTTTCCTGCGAACGAAGTGAGCAGTGAAAATGCTCCCGAGCGGATTTGTAATCCTGAAAGTCACGCGCAACGAGCGTAGCGAGTGAGCATGTCTTTCTTCGGTTCAAATCCGGGAGGCGGCACTTCTCACCGCGAACAACTCCGTGAGCGGTAAGAATGCGATCCGAGAGGCGGCATTGCATTGTTTCTATCCCGGTGAAAACGACTTCCGGGAGCGCGAATAGAATCCCTCCGCGCGGCGTTCAGAGAATCGATCGGAGACGTTTGGACGGGTTTGTGAAAACGTCCTTTATATGGGGAATTGATCCTTAGACCGTGATGATCGCGAAAAAACTACTCACGGCGTTCGTCGTGATGCTGCTGGTAACGGCCGCTATCTCCCCCGCCGCCGCAGCGAGCGGTGGTGAAGGAGAAGTCTCGGAATCGATCACCGTAACGATCGAAACCGATGAAGAGGAAACCCTCGTGACGGTCGAACGCGCTGGCTCGGCTGCAGCGGGCGCCGACGTGACGGTATCGCCGCTCGGCACCGAGACGAACGCCGAGGGAAGCTACGAAACCGACGCGAACGGGACGGTTTCGATCCCGACGCCCGACGCAGACGCGACCGTGGCCCTCGAGATCGAGACAGAGAACGTATCCGCGACCGGAACGGTGACGCTTCAGGCATACGACGGCCAGGAGCGGACGATCACCGTCGAACTCGAGGGCGACGCAGCGGTCTCGAGCGAAGTCGAGTCGGGTGAAGACCGTGAAAGCGAGAGCGACGAAGCTGATGACGAGACCCACGCCGACAACGAGGATGCCGCCGACGAAGCGGACGACGAGACCGACGAGGAGCGTGGTGTCTGGCTGACGGGACTGTTCTCTTCGGCGCTCGAGTTAGCCGCCGAGACGCCGGTCGTCGACGCCGAAACTGCTTCCGAGATCGGAGGCGAGTTCGCGTCGGGAGCAAACGACGATGGTGACGATACCGAGTCCGACCGAGACGAGGGGTCTGCTTCGATCGAGGCGGACGCGAACCTCGACTCGAACGCGAGCGTCGAGAACACGACTGAGGTCGGCGTCGAGAGCGAAACCGAAGCCGGTGTGTCCATTACGGGCGACGAATCCGATAGCGACGAGACGTCGAACGACTCGTCGGCCTCGGTCGAGGCGAACGCAAGCGTCGAGTCGAGTACCAGCGTCGAGGACTCGACCGAGACCACTGTCGAGAGCGAAACTGACGGCGAGATCGCTGTCGGTGGGTCGGACGGAGACGACGATACCCAAGGCTAACGTAGTCCAAAGCAGGGCGGAACTGTTCGGACGATAGTACTCGTCCGGTGCGCTTCGATCGCGTCCCCGCTACCGCTCCGCCGGCGATCGGCAGTTCAAAACACATTTGATCGAAGACGTGGTAATTCTCCGGTAAGCGACTTACAATCTTATGGACGCGTCGAGTCCGGTCGTCGTGTTGCTGCTACTGGCAGTCGCGGGACTCGTAGTAGCCGCGCCGGCGAGTGCGGCAGGAACGAGCGGAGATGGTGTGGTTTTCGATAGTGCGGACGGGGACGTAACGACTCTCGCGTCTACGGAAACGTTCGACGACGAGACGTCGGCCGACGTCGAAGACGATACGGTTTCGGATTCCGAGGACTCCGACGATACGGTCGCCGATTCCAACGACTCCAACGACGTGCTCGAGGATTTGGACGGTGACTCGGCAGACACCTCCGAGGACGACACCGACGCCGAGGACGATTTGTTCGAGGACACCGAGACGCTCGACGACGTCGACGAGACGATCGAAGAGTCGGACGAGGTCGTCGACGACGTGAACGAAACGGCAGGTAACGCGACTCCTTCGGAGATCATCGCCGAGACGGGCGTAATCGTCGGAGCGAACGGGACGGTACTCGATGCGGACCTCGAGGCTGACACCGAAGCGCCGACGAACGAGTCGGACGGCGAGACGGCAAGCGACGACTCGACTGACGACGACTCGGGCGAACCGGCGGCCAACGGGGAGTCGAACGCCGACGATGACGGTGACCTCACCGGCTCGATTCCTGGTGGAGCCGCGGGTGCAGGTGTCGCGGCCGGCGCGAGTGGACTCGCACTGCTTGCGCGCCGGTTCGGAACCGCCGCGGCGCTCAATTCGAGCCAGGGAGCGGGCGCGATCGGATCCACGTTCTCTTCGCTCCTGACAGCGGCTCGTGAGTGGGGCTGGCGGGTATTCGGTCTGTTCGGGTATCAGCGGTTCAGCGACGACGATCCCCTAGAACACGACGGACGGCGAACGTTGTACGAGTATATCCGGTCTTCACCGGGGTCGTACTTCAGCGAGATCAGCGAAGAGACCGGCGTTCCGCTTCAGTCGGCACGATACCACCTCCGAATACTCGAGTTCGAGAATCTGGTCGAGAGCGAACGGATCAGGGGACGCCGACGGTACGCTCCCGTCGGGGTCGACTCGGCCGAACTCGAGGCGGCGCTGAACGACGACGCGACGGCGGCCGTCCTCCGGACGCTGGCCGACGAGGGACCGGGTTCGGTCAGCGAACTCGCCCAGCGGCTCGGTCGCGACCCGAGTACGATCAGTCACCACCTGAACCGACTCGAGAACGAGGGGCTGGTCGAACGCGAACGTGAAGGGCGGAGCGTCGTTACCCGACTTCCCGACGACGTCGAACGGGCGCTCGACCGACGCGAACCCGCGGAGAGTACGGCCGCTTCCGTGGACATGGCGAGTCGTCCGTGAAGAGCAGAAATGTGATCCGAGGAAATAGGATTCGTTTCTGTCGTTTCACGTCGACTGGTACTGAACGGCACCCGCTACTGCCGGTCGCGGCAGATGTGTAGCCAGCTACTCGACCCGTCGCCTCTCGCTGCCGGATAGCGTTCTCAGTCGTCAGACCACGGCCGAGGATCGGCGTCGATCTCCGGATCGTAGCGGTGGCAGGCCACGGGACGGCCGTCGTGATCGACGGTCTCGGGCGAACAGCGCTCACAGACCGTTTCGATGGTGTCGGCGAGCCGAGCGGCCGCACGTTTGTGATCGTCGGTCGTGACGGCCGTGATCGCGTCGTCGACGGCTCGTTCGAGGTCGTCGTCGGGGATGGGATCGGGGAGACCGAACCGCTCGCGTATCGTTGTATCGGTCTGTCCGTGGTCGGCGAATTCCCCCGTCTCGAGCGTGAACCGGAACGCGGCGACGGCGGTCCACGTCTCGGGGGAGAGATCGGCGTTCGTTGGCGGAATCACCTCCGGGCAGCGGGTGTGGAACGAACAGCCGTCCGGCGGGTCGGCGGGGTCCGGAATCGTCTCCGTGAGCGGGCGTCCGAGGCTTCGGTCCGTGGGATCGAGACTCGGGACGGAACGGAGCAATACCCGCGTGTAGGGGTGGGCCGGCGCGTCGAGAACCTCGTCGATGGGGCCTCGCTCGACGATCTCTCCGAGGTACATTACTGCGACTCGGTCGCAAAACATGCGGACGGCGTCGATGTCGTGGCTGATGAACAGCACCGAGACGTCGTACTCTCGCCGGATGCGGTCGAGTAATGCGAGGACGTCGGACTTGACGCGGCTGTCGAGGGCACTGGCCGGTTCGTCCGCGACGATGAGGTCCGGATTGACGACGAGTGCGCGAGCGATCGCGATGCGCTGTTTCTCGCCGCCGGAGAACTCGTGTGGGTGGCGGTCGGCGTCGGCAGCGGACAGCCCGACGCGCTCGAGCAGGTCGGCGACGATCGCTCGACGTCGGTCGGCGTCGTCCATCCCGTGCAGTCGTAGCGGTTCCGCGACTGCTTCGCCGACCGTCATGCGCGGACTAAACGCGTCGTCCGGGTTCTGGACGACGAGCTGGACTCGTCGCTGGAACGCCCGGCGATCCTCGCCCTCGAGGTCGTCGACGGGAGTTCCTCCGAACCGGATCTCGCCGTCCGTGGCCGTCTCGAGGCCCATGATCGTTCGGGCGACGGTCGATTTCCCGCTGCCGGACTCGCCGACCAGTCCGAGCGCCTCGCCGCGGCGAAGGTTGAAACTGACGCCGTCGACGGCGCGGATGCGACCGACCTCGCGTCGGAGCCACCCTTTGTGGATGGGGTAGTGGGTCTTCAGGTCCTCGACGGTCAGGATGGGCTCGTCGGTCGCGGACGGATCAGTCATCCGTCTCACCTCCGGTCGTCCCGGCGACGGCGCCGTCCGTGAGGATCTCGCTCGGCTCGCCGTCGGGTGCGTAGTGGACGCAGGAGATTTCGTGCCGGCCCCGATCCCGGCCGGGTGGTGAATAAAATGTCGGCTGTTCGCCACCGGCACAGTCGTCGACAGCGTGGGGACACTCCTTCCGGTATCGACAGCCCGTGGTCGGGACGTCTGCTCGAGCGTAGCGACTGGAGCGACGTGTAACGCCCTCGTAGCTCTCGAACAGCGCCTGCGTGTAGGGGTGTGCCGGCCGGTCGAATACGTCGGTGACTGGTCCGCGCTCGACGATCGTTCCGCCGTACATGACCAGCACGCGATCGGCGAGCGAGGCGACCACGCGGAAGTCGTGGGTGATCAGTAGGACTGCGACGTCGCCGTCGGTCAGCGTCCGGAGGAGTTCGATCAGTCGTGCCTGGACGGTCACGTCGACGGCGGTCGTCGGTTCGTCGGCGATCAACAGGTCGGGGTCGGCTGCCAGCGCGATGGCGATGGCGACCCGCTGTGCCATCCCCTGCGAGAACTCGTGGGGGTAGTCGTCGACGCGGCGTTCGGCCTGTGGGATGCCGACCTCGCGGAGGAGTTCGATCGCGCGGGTTCGAGCCTCGGCCGTCGCACAGTCCTCGTGGATCTGGATGGTTTCGACGATCTGATCGCCGACGGTGTAGACGGGATCGAGCGCCTCCTGTGGTTGCTGGAAGACGTGTGCGATGCGGTTTCCTCGAATCTCTCGGAGTCGGTCTTCCGTCGCGTCGTGAAGCGGAACGTCGTCGAAGCGGACGGTGCCGCCGACGAGTTTCGCCGGCGGTTCTGGGACGATCCGGGTGAGCGACTCGCAGGTGACGCTCTTCCCGCTGCCGGATTCGCCGACGAGACAGACCGTCTCACCAGGGTCGACGGTGAAGCTCACGCCGTCGACCGCGTGAACCGTGTGGTCGTCGGCTCGAATGTGTGTCTTCAGGTTCTCGACCGAGAGCAGCGGTTCCCGGTCGGCCGTTCCGGACGTCGAGTCGGTCATCGGCGCTCACCTCGCGGATCGAGGGCGTCCCGGAGTCCGTCCCCGAGGAGTTTGAACGAGACCATCGTCAGCGTCAGTGCCAGCGCGGGGAGCGTGGATAGCCACCAGATCTGGTAGGCGGGAACCGACGCCCGCGTCTGATGCTGGCCGGCTATCTCCGCGGTGATCGATTGGCTGATGGTCGATCCCCAGGAGTCGACGCTCGCCTCGTGGAAGCCGAGAAACGCGACGCCTGCCTCGTAGAGGACGAGCAACGCGAGGAGGTGACAGACTGCCGGCAACAGCGTATTGGTGATGTTCGGAAGCACGTGACGCTTGACGACGTACAGCTCCGACGCGCCGAGACTGCGTGCGACGGTCACGTGTCCGTCGTCGCGACGCTGTAGCACCTCGCTTCTGACCAGACGGGCGATACCACCCCAGCTGAACAGCCCGAACGCGAGCAACAACACCAGCAACGACGGCCCGTAGTACATGTAGACGACGAAGTAGATGAGAATCGCCGGGATCGAGAGCTGTAGGTCGACGTACGACATCAGTAGCTTGTCGACGAGTCCTCCCCGAAGTCCGGCGATCACGCCCACGGCGGTCGCGATGGGGACGACGAGAACACCGCCGATAGCGAGCACGTACAGCGCCGGTCGAGCGCCAGCGAGCACGAGCAGTTCGGTTCGCTCACCCATACTGTCGGTCCCGAGCGGATACTGCAACGTTCCGTAGCAGGTCTCGTCGAGCGGATCGCCAGCCGTCGAGCCGAAACACTGCGCGTGGACCTCACTCGTAAAGCCGACGGGCGGGTTGTAGTGATAGACCGTCGGACTCGAGCCCGGATCGAGAAGCGGCCAGAGGAGGCCGACGATACCGAGCAGCACGAGGTAGCCGCCTGCCGACAGCACCAGCGGTCGTGAGCGGAGTCGGCGGAGCGTCCTGACGACCGTCCGTCGACGCTCGAGTGCGGGGACGATACCGTACGCGAGAACGACGACGATGGAGACGAGAAACACCCAGTCGATCCAGTCGCTGCGCCAGTCGGCGATCAGGTAGACGTGAGCGACCAGACTGTCGTAGAGAAAGAGTGCACCGACGATTGCGAGGCCGATCAGAAGCGTCGCTCGTGCGGGCGTGACGAATCGTCTCGACCGATTGATCTCGTCCCAGTCGACATCCTCGAAACGGGAGTTCGTGTCAGTTTGTGACGTGCCAGTACCACTCATGGAGGGCGTACGGTTCTGTTATAGAAATAACAATAAATAAATCCATTGATCGGTTTTGCCCATCAGGACACTCGTGGCGCCTGAACCCGATGTTGGGTTGAACGACCGACACTTTTAGTACGGTTTCGTGGTAACTTGGTCCATGGTCCCTGGTATCGGATATCGAGACAGTCCACTCACTCCGAAAATTCGAGAGAGATGACGTTCCTCCGAATCCTCGCCAAACGGTTCGTCGCAGGGCTGGTGACCGCCTGGGCCGTCCTGACGACCGTTTTTCTGGCTTTCTCGGCAACAGAGGACTGGGTCGCTTCCCGAATCGAGGGACGGATCCGCCACGCCAGCGGCGGCTTCGACCCGATTCCAGAGGAGGAACTCGAACAACAACTCGAGGAAGCGATGGCCCAGCACGCCGGTCCTAGAGACCTCGACCGACCGCTTCGCGAGCGGTACGTCGACTGGATGGGGAACATGGCGACGTTCGACTGGGGCTACTCTCACGAGACCGGCGAGGCGGTGTTCCCGCTCGTAATGAGCGCAACGGCCCGGACCGCAACGTACGTCCTTCCTGCGATCGTCCTCGCAGTGGCGCTGGGAATGGCCATCGGCCTCTACGCTGCACTCCGACCCGAGAGCCGACTCGCCGACTCGAGTCGAATCGGCTCGTACGTCCTCTTTGCAGCCCCCGGGTTCTGGATCGGTGGGTTGCTCCTCTCGTCCGCCCAGGAGGAAGTCATCGGCCCAAGCCCGTTGCTGTTCGATCACGTTCTCCCGATCGTACTCGTAGCGGTGACGCTGCTGGGCGGCTACGTCAGCTACTCGCGAGCACACGCACTCGAGTACGCGGCCGCGGATTTCGTCACGCTGGTCGAGGCGAAGGGAGGCGGTCCGTTGCTCGTCGCACGCCACGTCGTCCGAAATGCGGCGATACCGCTGTTCTCGATGCTGTTTACCGAGGCGCTCGGTCTGCTCGTCATCGGTATCTTCGTCATCGAGGTGTTGTTCGGAATCGAGGGGTTCGGACTGACGTTCTTCTTCGCTATCGACGCTCGCGACGTGCCGGTCCTGCTCGGCTCGACCATGGTCATCATCGCGGTCGGGATCCTCGGAAACATCGTTCAGGATCTGTCCTACCAGTTCCTCGATCCGCGCGTCGACGGGTGAGCAGACGCCGAATCGTTCTCGAACGAGAGCGTATCCGGGAGAACCGTCGGGTCCCGGAACTACAAGTGGACGAGTCGGCGATCGATCGGATGGTCGACTTTCCGTCGGCACCCTGGAACCAGTAACCCTGTCGAACAGCAGCGTCTCAGGGGCCCACGCCGTACTCGACGCGAGTCGCGACCTCGTTGCGCCGGAGGAACGGGAGCGTCCAGGGGGCGTCGTATCCCATGTAGAACGGTTCTCGGGCAGGTGTGAGGCCCGCACGCTCGAGCGTTTCCAGAAGTCGCTCGCTCTCGCGGGCCACGCGGTCGTCGGTACGGCGGCCGGCGAACCGGCGAACGGCGAGGATCCGTTCGGGAGCGGTGACGAGTTCGACATCGTCGCTCGTCGGCCGAGGCGCCGACTCGAGATCGTACTCTTGCGGGAGATAGAACGCCATCCGGACTTCTTCACCGTCACTCGAGGCGGTTTCGACCGGTGCCGTCATCGGTATCTGCTGGCTTTCCGCGCCGAGTTCGACGGGTGCAGTCATCGAGACGGAGTCGGCGCTCTCGTTTTCGCCGCTGATGTACCGGAACAGTCGGCGGAACGCCTCGCGATCGGAAGCGGCGGTCGTCTCGACGAGAATCGTCGGCGGATACCGACGGAGTTCGAACTCACCCACGCGGTCGACGACCGTGTACGGGACGGTCTCGGTCGTTCGTCGCTGGTAGAAACTCCAGAGGCCACTGGCGGTGACGATACCCGCGACACCGGCGAGACCGCCAGCCAGCGCCAGAGCAAGTGACGATTTCCGAACCATCGGGATTCGTAGAACGGCGGGGCCGATAGTTCTTGGCCCGAGACCGAGGACGGCCGAGCTATAGTAACAACTGAAACTGTTTGCACACCGATCGCACCGCTGTCGTGCGATCGGGTGCGCACTGACTTTCAGTGGCTACTATATTGGCAAGAAATCATTACGGTTCGGTGAGAGACCTCTTGATATGGGAAAGACGAACGCGGACGACCTCGAGTGGTCCACCCTCGAGCGCGGTGAGACGAAGTTCCGTCGAAAGCAACTCGCTGCGGCCGCTGGCGGCGAGGAACTCGGCTGTAGCCTCTACGAACTCCCCGAGGGACGCCGCTCGTGGCCCTACCACTACCACACCGGCAACGAGGAAGCGCTGTTCGTCCTCGAGGGAACCGGCACCCTGCGACTCGACGGCGAGACGCTCTCGCTCGAGGACGGCGATTACGTCGCCCTCCCGAGGGGCGAAGACGGCGCACACAGGATCGTCAACGACTCGGATGGGCCGCTACGCTACCTGATGCTCTCGACGATGACCGATCCCGACGTCACCGTCTATCCGGACTCCGGGAAGGTCGGCGTCTTCGCCGGTTCGCCACCTGGCGGCGACGGCGACCGGACCGTCAGCGGCTACTTCCGGGAGGACGACGCCGTCAGCTACTGGGAAGACGAAGAACAGGAGTCCTGATTACAGGTCCTCGAGCTCCCAGCCGACGAACGGGGCCTCGAGGTCGACGTCGAGCGCCTGGAGCACTCGAGCGAGTCCGAGGTAACAGCCCGCGAGCATCCCGATGCCGAGAATCCGCTCCTCGTCGTAGTGCTCGGCCAGCCGTTCGTGAGTCCCGTCGTCGACCGATCCCTCGACGAACGCCTCGACGTACTCGACGATAGCCGCGTGTTCGGGCTCGAGCCGATCGAGTTCCTCCGCTGAAATCGCAGCGATCTGTTCGGGCGTCATCCCCGCATCCAGCGCGACACGGACGTGCTGTTGCCACTCGTAGCTCGTCTCCGCGTAGTAGCCCGTCGCCAAAATGGCGAACTCCCGCTGGTGATCGGTGAGCCCGCTCTCCTGCCAGACCGTGGATCCATAGTCACGGAACGCCTCGAGCAAGTCGACGTTGCGCCCCATCGTTCGGTAGACGTTGAGGGTGCCGCCCTCGAGGGAGTGTTCGTCCGACCCGCTCTCGTCGTCCGAGAGCGTGTCGAGAAGTTCGCGCTTTTCGGGTGGCAGATCTTCCGGATCGGCGTACTCGATTCGTGCCATGGTGGTGGATATCTCTCGAGGGTGATTATGCTGTGGGTTACTGTCACGTGATAGGTTGCTGGAGTCGTTGGTTGCTCGCGACTCGAGGTGGCTGTTTAGAACGTCCGGGTGCGAGAATCGAACCCGACTGCGAGACTCGCTTCGCTCACGGCTTCGCCGTTCGCATTTTCGAGATCGTAAAGCGATCTCGCACCGCTCGTCTCGCGTGGTTCGATTCTCTGCGGATTCCTGCGGCTCACGTATTTGTTCGCCGCAGGAAGTCCGGGTGCGAGAATCGAACCACGGTCGATCGCTTCCTTCCTCACTTCGCTCGGAAGACTGCGCTCTCCCTGATTCGATTCTCGCCTTCCGGCTTTTCCACTCCTCACTTCGTTCATCGTGAAAAAGTCCGGGTGCGAGAATCGAACCCGCGTCTCAGCCTCCACAAGGCTGAAGGATAACCACTACCCCAACCCGGACACGCTTGCAGATTAGTTTACGCGTGGTCTGACTGAAATACGTTACGACTCGAGCACGGTAGTGTGGGTGTCCGTACCGTGCGATTTCCAGCCATCCGACCACACAACCGCACTCACAACCGAGACGTTTTTCGCTCGAGGCCAGCTAGACCCACCAACGCGTGGCCATCACCGACAAGATCTACGTCAAGAACCACCGCCAGCTCAGCTCCCAGCTCGAGACGAATATCCCCAAGGGCGCGTTCAAGGGGGCGACCCTCGACATGCTCTTCCAGGGCGAGGGCTTAGAGAAACTCGACGACGCAACCCAGGAGCGGGTACTGGACTTCTCGAGTGACTTTCTGGACTGTGCGTGTGACAACAACCCCTACTGTGGCTGCCCGGAACGGAAGTTCGTCCAGTACCTGCTGGACCTGCGCGCACAGGGGCTGGGACCCGATGCCATCGTCGACGTGATGACCGACGACTACATGGTCTATGCCTATCCCGGCGACGTCCTCTCCTTCCTGGACGACGGCGTCCGTACGCTCGAGGCGGCAGAAGCACTCGCAGGCGTCGAAGGAGACGGTGAGAAGCGAGACGAGATCCGGCAGGCAAAGCAGGAACTCGAGCGGTAGTCGGCTCCGTTATCGAAGCTGGTACGTTTCCTCGTCCTCGTCCAGATCGTCGAGCAGGAGGACTTCCTCTTCTTCGTCTTCCAGCCGATCCTGCAGGCCGTTGACGTACGCCTTGTACTCGTCGAGCTGTTCCCGGAGGTGTTCGGCCTCGAGTTCCAGCCGTTCGTGTTCCCGGATGAAGCTCTTGGGTACCTCGACGCTCGGTGGGAACGAGGCGTCGTCCTCGTCGGAGTCCGTGATCGTTCGAGACTCGAGTTCCGACTCCGGCACGACCGCCACCTGGCCGTCGTGTTCGACCAGCAGGTCGACGTAGTCACGGAAAACAGCGGACAACGAGATGTCGCGCTCCTCGGCGATGTCCTGGAGCGATTCGAACGCGTCCTCGTTCACGCGAAACGAGATGGTCTTGTTCTTGTTGCCCATTCGTCTCTCGTCAACCCGATTCTTGTTCGTGATACTTAACGCTTCGTCAGACGACCATCGCCGCAGCCGTCTACCCGACAGGCTATCCCGCTCGAGCCCGAACGACGACCCGATGGTTACGGATACGCCGGGAATTCACCACGTTACGGGAATCGTCGGTGATGCCCAGGAAGCCGTCGACTTCTACACTGGCGTCCTGGGTCTCCGACTCGTCACCCTGACGGTGAACTTCGAGGATATCCTCCAGCACCACCTCTACTTCGGCGACGCTACGGGATCGCCGGGGACGGTGTTCACCTGCTTTCCCGACCCGCACGGCGACACGGGTCGCGTCGGGAGGCCACAGGTCGAAACGGCGTCGTTTCTGGTCCCCGACGACGCCCTCGAGTACTGGCGCGACCGACTCGAGAAACGAGAGAGAGACGTCCAGTCGGTCGAGCGATTCGACGACCGCGCGCTCCGGTTCGAGGATCCGGTCGGGACGCGCCTCGAACTGGTCGCTGGAACGACCGACGAACTCGCGGCTGCCGGCGATCCGTGGACTGACGGCTCCGTCCCGGCCGACGCTGCCGTCCGTGGACTCCACGGGGTCTCGGTGCTGTCGGTCAACCCGTACGCGACCGCGGGCACGCTCGAGACGCTCGGATTCGAGTACGAAGGCGAACGGGACGACCGTGTCCGGTACCGGGCACCGGGAGCCCGGGCGACGGTCGTGGACGTCCTCGACCGTGACGCACCGTACGGCCGCGAGGGAACGGGGACGATCCACCACGTCGCAGTCCGCGTCGAGAGCGAAGACGACCTGCACGAGTGGCGCGAACTCTTCGACGACCGCGGGTACGACGTCTCCCGCGTGAAGGACAGACACTTCTTCCACTCGCTGTACGTCCGCGAGCCCGGCGGCGTCCTCTTCGAACTGGCGACCGAGACGGACGGCGTCGCCACGACTGACGAGAACGACCTCGAGCCGTCGATATACCTCCCGGACTGGTTCGAGCCGGATCGCGACCTGATCGAGAGCCAGTTGCCAGAGTTGACGGTTCCGCTGAATGGAGGACCCAGCGATGAACGACGATAGCGAAAGCGACGCCTCGAGGCGAACGCGACGGTCAGTTCCGGGTCCACACGGCGGACAACCCGTCGTCACCGCGGGCGCACCTGCACTGGCCGCGGACGCCGCCCTCGTTCTCTGTCACGGCCGTGGTGCGACCGCACAGGGCGTCGTCAACCTGTTGGAGCCGGTCTATCGCCACGGCGTTACCGTCATTGCGCCCCAGGCCGAGCGAAGCCGCTGGTTTCCCACCCCCGCGTCGGCACCACGGTCCGACAACGAGCCGTGGCTCACCTCGAGCGTCGAGTGCGTCGACGCTGCGCTCGAGGCTGCCCGGGAAATCGACGTTCCCGCCCATCGAACCGTCATCGGCGGCTTCTCGCAGGGTGCCTGCGTCGCCGCCGAGTTCGTCCGCCGCCGACCGGCGCGGTACGGTGGCCTCTGTTGTTTGTCGGGAACGCTACCGGGATCGAAAGCAGACGACCTGTCGATCGACACCGATTCCGACGGTAACGCGGCTCTCGAAGGGACGCCCGTACTCGTCGGCTACGGCGAAGACGATCCGTACGTCGATTCCGACCGCGTCGCGGAGACGGTTCGAACGTTCGAGGAGGCTGGAGCCACCGTCGACGAACGCGCCTACGCCGGTGTCGGCCACGAGGTCACCGACGACGAGTTCGACGCGATCGGTGCGTTGCTCGAGCGGATTCTCGAGGACGCAGCGTGACGACGACCACTAGTTAACCGGAGTCGGGAGCCATCCCCTTTTCCGCAAGCTCCTCGAGTGCTCCTTCGGACTTCTCGAGTCCCTCGAGGCCCATCCCCTTGAGGACATGGTCGGCTTTCGTGAACTGGATCTCCTCGTAGTCGACGATCTGGACGCGGTTTCCCCACGGATCGTGGAACTCGAGACCGGGAACGTCCAGTCGTTCGACGTCAGTCTCCTCGAGTCGCGCTTCGACGGTCTCGGCGTCGTCGACGACGAGCCCGAAGTGGCGAGCGTCGTCCGTCTCGACCGTTGCCTCGTCGGTTTCGGCGAGTGCGACGAACTGGTCACCCATGTCGAGAAACACCTTGGTGTCGCTTCGGCCGCGGAGTTCGAACCGGAATAGCGACTCGTAGAACTCGAGGGCCTCTTCCACGTCGCCGACCTCGAGGGCGACGTGGTTACTGCCGACGAGTCGAGCGCGATCCGGATCGTCGTCACTGGTGTCGGATTCAGAAGCGGTCACGGTCGCCGTACGACCTGGGGAGCGATACCGTCGCTGCTGGACAATGCAGCCGAAAAAACGAATCCGCCGAGTCGTCCTATGCCGTCGCTTCGGCGTCGTCGACTTCCTCGAGCTGCTCGAGTGCCTGGATGACGTCGCGGCGGTAGTTCTCGACCGGGGAGTCGTACCGCTCGCGGGACATCTGGGCGTACTCGTTGGTCGGCGCGGTCGACCCGCTCTCGGGTGCTTCCTGTTCGGCTTCCCACTCCTGGAACGCCTCGATGCGCTCTAAGGTGCGTTCGGCGGTTTCGACGACCCAGCGATCGCGGGTCGCCTCGTCGACGACCGAGATGGATTCGGGTCGGACGGAGACGTTGACGGTGCCGTCTTCGGTCTCGTAGGTTCGGGGTTTGCCGACGACGGAGACGTAGGCCGGCGGCTCGGTATCGCGGAGCGCTGCGGCTGCTTCCGGCTGGTACTGGCCGGCGTAGACGAAGAACGTCCCGGTCGGGTCGACGACCCGGCCGCGCCAGTACTCGCTGTCCTCGCCGACGTCTTCGGTTTCGGTGAGCGTTCCAACGAAGAACACGCGGTTCGCGCGGTCGCCCGTCGGCATGAGCGCGTAGTTGGGCGCGCGTTCGTCGTCGCTTTCCTTGAACGAATACGTCGAGTCGTTGAATTCCGAGGCGAAGACGCGGCGTGCGACTTCGCGGGTGAGTTCTGCCTGGCTCATGTTACATCGACCTCGCTTTGATCAGCAGGTCCTCCGCATCGGCTGGTCCGTCCAGTTCCTCGACCTCGTCGGCGAGCACGTAGCGGCCGAAGGTCGGCCCTTCGATCCGGTAGTAGGTGCCGACGACGTCGTCGGCGATCTCGTCCGCGACGATCGTCGTGTCGAGTGCGTCCATCGCCATGTCCTTGGCTTCCTCGAGACTGAGCCCCGTCAGTTCCTCGGTGGCGTCCTTGTCGAAGATGACTTCGTGGGCGTCGATGCCGTCGTCGACGACGGCCTTGATCCGGAGGTCGAACTCGCCTTCGACCTCGCCGTGTTCGTTACAGCGGCCGTTCTGGAGGACGCGGGTACAATCTTCCTTCGGACAGCGCTTGATCAGTCCGCTGCCGCTTTGCATGTCGACGAGCGCGCCTTCGATCTCGCTGGTGTCGTCGCCGACTTCGATATCTTCCTCGAGTTCCTCGATCACCGTCGTCGAGTTGAGTTTGACCGAGTATCGGCCCTGATACTCGTCGGTGACGATGTTACGAAGCTCGTAGACACCGCCTTCCTCGAGTGCGGGCAGGTCGGACTTGGCCCACTTGGTGAACTTGATCGTTCCCGTGGGGTCGCCCAGCAGCCCGACCTGGGCGACCGAGTCGCTCCGTGGGTCCCAGAGTTCGATGACCTTGGCGGTGAGGTCGATCCACTGCTCGGGTTCGTCGACGTCCTCGATTTTGGCGTCGTCGCTCGAGCCGCTCGCAATGTCTTCGCGCTCGAGGTCTGCCTCCTCGAGGTAGTGGTTGGTGACGCTGCGGCGTGCCTCGTCGGTCGGCACTTTGTACTCGTCGACGAGTGTCGTCAGGCGGTCCTCGATCTCGTCGACGCTGACGTCTATATGGTCTGAAAACTGCTCGTGTATGTCCTCGGCGTGCTGTCGTACGTCGCTCATTGTGTCACGCCTCCTCTTTCGTTTCACTGGGAGGCATACACCTATTCGCGCCCAATCCTATTTAAACTACGGTGACCGGAGCGAAAGTGGACGTTCCGTTCGAAACGCTCGAACCGTGGCTACCCGTCGTTTCCGTACTCCGACAGCGACTGGTCGGTCGTCTCTTTGCGGTGGCTCGTCGCCAGTCCCGCGAGGTGAGGCGTTTCGGGGACGATGAGTTCTTCACAGGCAGTCTGGCACGCGCCGGTACTTCCGGGAATACAGAACACCGGCGTGTCGACGGCGATGCCGGCTGTTGCACGCGAGGCGATCGCTCGAGTCCCGATCTCCTCCCACGAAAGGGCCCGAAACCGTTCGCCGAAGCCGGGCAGTTCGCGCTCGAACAGCGACGAGGTCGCCTCCGGCGAGACGTCGTCGGCCGTGACGCCCGTCCCGCCGGTCGTGACGACGACGTCGATGTCCCGCCGAGCGACGAGTCCCCGTACCGTCGTTCGAATCGACGAGTAGTCGTCCCGGACGAGCAGTCGTTCCTGGACCTCGTGGCCTTCGGCCTCGAAACACTCCTGGATGGTGTCGCCGCCGGGATCGTCGGGATCCTCCTCGTCCGCCTGTGCGCGTGAACTCGAGACCGTCACGATTCCGACGTAGAGCGGATCGATGATATCGTGACCGTGGTCGTCCGTGCTGCGTCGATCGCTGCGGTCGGTTGGCATGTGTACGTGTCCACAGTCCACCGCCATAAGATGTCGCGTCGGTTCCACCTTCGGAACGTTTTACTGCGTTTCGGACGACTTTCATCGCAGATGTTCGGACGCGGTGTCGCCGACGAAGTTCCGCCGGCCGTTCGATTCGTGCCGATCCTCCTCGCCAATCTGGTGCCGCTCGTCGGCGTCCTCGCGTACGGTTGGGAGCCGTCGACGCTGATCGTCATCTACGCCCTCGAGGTGATACTCGCGCTCCCGCTGGCGGCGGTGAAGGCGCTGTTCGCCGGACAGCCACCGCGAATCGAGGAGCTAGAGACAGACGAGGACGAGAGCGACTCGAGCGTGATCAGCGTCGGGAACACCGATCTCGCACGAAAGCGCGGGAGCGTCGAACTGGTTTCGTGGCTTCCGCCGGTCTATCCGCGGAACCTGCCGTTCGTCGGTGCAGTGCTCTTCGCGACCGTATGGGTCGTCCTCTTCGTCGTGGGTGCCCTGGCAGAGATCGCCGTCGGCGAGGCGCTCACACGACCGGAGGTCTGGCTTAGCGTCGCCGGACTGATGGTCGGACAGGGTCTCGAGACGTGGCACGACTACCTCCGTGATGGTCGGTACGAGACGGCGTCGCCGTACGCCGTCATCGAGACGCCAGCGCGTCAGGGGTTTTTCCTGATGGCCGTCTTGCTCTTCGTCGCGGAAGCCGGCGGGATTGCCGTGCTCGCGACGTTCGTCGCCGTCAAACTGCTCGTCGACTGGTCAGCGTTTCGCGCGACCCACGGCGGTGGCGGACGGTTCACGGGATGGCTCTCCGGACCCGAGAACGCGGGCGAACTTCCCAACCCACCACAGCTACCCGATGGCGATCCGGACGCTCGATGCAGGACGCATACGCGCACGGTACTGCTCACTGGACTTCTCAGCACGCTGGTGAAACCAGCCCCATTCTACACCGGCATGGTCCTTCTCGCGTGGTTCGTCACCCTCGCCGTCCTCGGCAGCAGTGGCGAGTACACCATCGTGCTTACGGCCGTCGTCACTCTCGGAGCGCTCGCGGCACTCGTCGCGTTTCTGGCGAGCAAGACCGCCGAACACGTCCTCGAGTACGCCCCGCTCGAGTACCGCCGGTACGACGACCGTCTCGTCGCGTACGACACGTGGGTCGAGGAACCGCAGTGGAGCGTTCCGATCCACGAGATCCGTGACGTCAGCCTCGTCTACGACCGGTTTCCGGATCGCGTATTCGACACCCGGACGCTCGAGGCACAGATGGGATGGGGTGACGACGAGACGACGCGAGAACTCGGCCCCGTCGTCGACGTCGAGTCGTTCGTCGGGTCGTTCGACTTGCCGGTTCGAACGGCCGAGTTGACGCTAGAGCCGATCGACCGCCGACTCGCTGGGCTCGCCGTCACCCCCATCGGTGTCGTCTTCGCTGGAGCCGGCGCGTTCGCGGCTGGTCCGTGGCCGCTGGTGGTCGCGTTACCGTACGTCGTGTTCGGCCTCCCCTTCCTCGCGCTCGTCCTGCAGTTGCTCTGGCGGCAGGCGTATCCGGATCCCGAATAACCGGGGTGGCGCTCGAGCCAGGTTAGACCGGGTCCTGGTCGGAGATAACGGTTGTCTCACCCATCGCCGTCGGCGCAGGATTGTCGTACTCCTGCCAGTCGTCGTCCATCTCGGCGTCGGTCAGCAGGCAGTCGTCCAGCCGGTCCTCGAGGTCGTCGAACTCGAGGTCGCGCCCGATCACCGCCAGTCGCGTCTCGCGGTCGCCCCACTCTTCGTCCCACTCGAGGTGAGGCTGGCCCTGCCGGTACGTCTCCTGGCGTTCTTCGGAGAAACTGGCGATCCAGCGGCCGGTCACCTCGAGGCTCGTCTCCGTTCCGGCGTAGCTCATCGTGATGGCCTGATCCTCGCGGCCGGCGATCCAGCACAGTCCTTTCGCACGCACGAGGCCGTCGGGCAGGTCGGCGAGGAGGGCCGCGAAACGTTCGGGGTGGAACGGCCGCCGACGGTGGTAGCCGTCGACGCCGATCCCGTAGCGTTCGGGTGGATGTGCGTGGTCGTGGCCGTCTCCGCTGTGCTCGTGACCGTAATCGTGGTCGCCGTCGCCCTCGTCCGCGTGGTCGGCTTCGATCGCCTGCTTCCAGCCCGCCGATTCGCTCGCGGCCTCGAGGTCGAACCGCTCGACGCCGAGCAGTTCGTCGGGATCGATCCCGCCGTACTCCGCCGTCACGACGTCCGCGCGGGGCTGGAGCGCCTCGAGCAAGGCGACGACTCGCTCGCGTTCGTCGGCGTCGACGAGGTCGCATTTGTTGACGACCAGCAGATCACAGAATTCGACCTGCTCTACGACGAGGTCCGCGAGCGGGCGCGTCCCGTCGTCCTCGCTTTCGCCTCGAACGGCAGGCACCTCGTCCTCGTCGAGGTCGACGTCGGCGAACCGGTCGTGGAACCGGCGAGCGTCGACGACCGTGACGACGGCCTCGAGATCGTATGGCCCACCAGCGGGACCACGGACGAACTGCCGCGCGATCGGTTCGGGTTCGCCTACTCCCGACGCTTCGACGACGAGGTGGTCGAACTCGTGTTCCTTCCACAGTTGAACCACCGCTCGCGACAGTTCGCCGCCGAGACTACAGCAGATACAGCCGTTCTCGAGCGCGACGACCTCCTCGCCGGTGGCGAGGTCTGTACGGGCTTCTACGAGGTCGGCGTCCACGTTTACAGCGCCGACGTCGTTGACCAGGACGGCGATATCGCGGTCTGCGGACTCGAGTAGTCCCGACAGCAGCGTCGTCTTTCCTGCGCCGAGTTCTCCACAGAGGACGGTGACCGGGACGGACATTCCTTACTGGTCCGCGAGCGCGAGTTCACGTCGTTCTTCCGGTTCGAACGGATCGGGGTAGTCGTTCCAGTCCGCTTCCATCTCGGCGTCGGTCAGGAGACAGTCGTCCAGCCGATCTATCAGGCCGTCCTCGTCGAACTCGCGGGCAATGAAGACGAGTCGGGTCATGCGGTCGCCCCACTTCTCGTCCCAGTCGTCTTTCAGGTCCGGTCGGGCGGCGAAGTACTGCTCGCGTTCCGCTTTCGGCAGGTTCGCCAGCCACGTTCCGGCCGGTCCCGCACGCACGGACGTTCCAGCCTTGTCGACGCCCATCGCGACGTCTTCCCGACCCGCACTCCAGAAGAAGCCCTTCGCCCGGATGATCTCGTCGGGGAGATCAGACAGCAGCGCGGCGATCCGCTCGGGGTGGAACGGCCGGTCGCGCTGGTAGACGAAGGAGGTGACGCCGTGTTCTTCCTGTGGGTCGTGGTGGTGGTCGTGCTGGAGTTCGTGCTTCCAGCCCGCGGAGTTCTGGGCGCGCTGAAAGTCAAAGCGTCCGGTCCCGAGAATTCCGTCGGGGTCGACGTCACCGAACTCCGTCCGGACGATCTGCGCACGCGGCTGGAGTCGCTCGAGAACGGCCTCGATCTCTTCCAGATCGTCGTCTGGAACGAGGTCACACTTGTTCAACAGGAGGACGTCACAGAACTCGATCTGATCGAGCAGGACTTCCTCCGGAACGCGTCCCGAGTGATCCTCGAGTTCGTCGCCGGTCAGCGCCGAACCGGAGTCGAACGACTCCCAGAAGCTGTGGGCGTTGACGACCGTCACCATCGTGTCCAGCCGGTAGGTGTCGGTCGGATCGAACTCCGCGTCCTCGAACCCGAGTGCGAACGTCTGGGCGACGGGGACCGGTTCGGAGATCCCCGAGGACTCGACCAGCAGGTAGTCGAACTCCCGGCGGTCGGCGAGTCGGCCGACCTCCTCGAGCATGTCGCCTCGCAGCCGACAGCAGATGCAGCCGTTGGACATCTCGATGATCTCTTCCTCGCTACCCAGGTCGGACTGCTGGGCGACGTGTTCGGCGTCGACGTTTACCTCGCCCATGTCGTTGACCACGACGGCGACCTCGAGGCCGTGGTCTGCAGTCAGGACGTGGTTGAGGACGGTGGTCTTTCCTGCGCCGAGACTTCCACTCAGAACGGTGACGGGGATACGGTCGTCAGTCATGGCTCGTTGTGAATACGAACTCTGTGTTTGTTAATGTTAGTTATTACGCCACCGGTGCCCTGTGAATAACAGATATTATTATATCCTATGTGGGGTTTCATATATGCCCGTAGTCAGCGTGTCGATGCCCGAGGAGTTGATCGAACGGCTGGACTCGTTCGCCGACGAGCACGGATACACCGGCCGAAGCGAAGTCGTCCGCGAGAGTGCTCGAGGCCTCCTCGGCGAGTTCGACGACAACGGTCTCGAGGACCGGCGTCTCGCGGGCATCGTCAGCGTGCTCTACGACTTCGGAAACCGGTCGATCGAGCGTCGCGTCACGGAACTGCGCCACGACTACGAACACGCCATCGTTGCGAACGACCACAGCCACGTCGCGGACTACTGTCTGGACCTGTTCGTGCTCGAGAGCGACCTCGAGGAAATCTCCGGGTTCATCTCCAGCTGTCGCGCGATCGAAGGTGTCGACACCGTCGACTACTCGTTCGTGCCGCTGGATGCCCCGGAGACGCTCGAGGAGGTCTGAACCGCTCACGCCGTCGCTTCCGGTTCCCGCTCGACCGTCAGCCGACCGTCGATCGCTCGACCGTAGATCGATAGCAATCGATCCACGACCTCCCGCTGGCTCACCTCTCTGGCTGCCTGCCGGCCGTTCGATCGCTCGCCCCGTTCGAGTCCCTCCTCGAGTCCACGAACGAGTTCGGCGTCGCTCGTCGCGACCGTGGAGGGGTCGACGCCCTCGAGTCGTTCGCGGACGTCGCCGACGTCGGTGGCGACGACCGGGAGGTTACAGGCGAGTGCCTCCTTGACGGAGGTCGGCGATCCCTCGTGTTCGGAGGTGAGCAGGAGTGCGTCCGCGGCGTTCATGTAGGTCGGAACGCGCTCGTGATCGACCCCGTGGACGACCTGAAGATTGACGGGGCGGTCGACCCGGTCGTCGACGGCGTCGACGATCTGCTTTGCCCGCGGATGGTTCTTGACCGTTCGCTCGGGTGGGTACGGGAAGAGGACGTGGTGTTCGTCCGGATCCCAGTTGACTCGTTCCTTCGCCGCGTCCGTCGGTTCCGGTCGAAAGAGATCCAGGTCGATCCCGAACGGCAGGACCGTACAGTCACTGCCCAGTTCCCGGCGCATGTCCTCCGTCATGACGACGACTTCCTCACAGCGGGGCGCACAGAACCGGCTGACCGGTCCGCCAGGCCCCTCGAGGTCGGTTCCCCACAGCGTGAGCACGACCGGCACCTCTCGCTGTGCGAGTGCCATCGGCGCGGTCAGCCCGTAATGGGCGTGCACGAGGTCGTAGTCGCCCTGTCGCACTTCCCGTCTCACCTGGGGGAAGAATCGGAGGTAGTCCAGGACGCTCCGCGATTCCTCCGCGGAGACGTGGCCGGAGACGGTGAGAGTGTCGACGGAGAGCCCGCGGGATTCGAGGGCGCTGATCTGCTGGTTCAGAAACGGTGACTCGTCGTAGGTCGTCAACACGAGGACGTTCACGCTCATCGATCGGTCGTCTCGGACGTCCGGCGTGGGACACATTGTTAATTCGTTCGCTTACGGAGACGGTCACTGCGAGACACCGGTTAAGGAGGGCGAACAGCCGTTTTCGATCCGACTTCGGCGATTCGGCGTCGATTCCAGCCGCCCGTTCGCCGTCGGTAACGCGAGTTTCGTCGCCGATCGATCGTCCGGACTCGAGCCAGAGATCGCTGTAAGGCGAGCCAACGCCGTCCGTCTCGGTGTAGCGTTCGGATTACAAAGGCCGACCGAGGGGTGGCTACGCCACATGTCGACAACGCTTGCGGGGCGGAACGTACTCGTTACCGGCGGCTGTGGCTCGATCGGAGCCGAAGTCGTCTCGGAACTGGTCGACGACGATCCCGACCTGATCCGTATCGTGGACAACAGCGAGCAGGGACTGGCGTCGTTCAGAGGATCGTTCGGCGACGTCGAGCCGACGATCGACTGCGTTCTCGCGAACATCCGGGACAAAGACCAGCTCGCGGTCGCGATGCGCGACGTCGACGTCGTCTTCCACGTCGCGGCGATGAAACACGTCCCGATGGTCGAGGACAACCCCTACGGGGCCGTCCAGACCAACGTCACCGGGACCAGAAACGTCGTCGAGGCGGCGGCCGAGGCCGGCGTCGATCGACTGCTCGGGGTCAGCACGGACAAGGCGGCGAACCCGACCTCGACGATGGGCTCGACGAAACTCATCGCCGAGCGAATCATCTCCTCGTTCGACAAACACCGGCCGCCCGAGGACCTCACGCTCGGCTCCGTCCGCTTTGGCAACGTCGTCGGAACGAAGGGGTCGGTCGTCCCCCTGTTCTACGATCAGCTCCGCTCCGGCGGCCCACTAACGGTGACCGATCCGTCGATGACCCGGTTCGTCATGCGACCGCGAGAGGCCGCCCGGTTCGCGATCGACTCCTGTCTCGAGATGGACGGCGGCGAGGTGTTCGTCAAGAAGATGCCCGCGCTGACCGTCGGCGACCTCGCGGAAGCGATGCGCGACCACTACGCGCCCCAGTTCGGCTACGATCCCGACGAGACCGAGATCGACCTGATCGGCCCGAAACCGGGCGAACGGTACCACGAGAAACTGGTCGCCAGAGACGAGATCCGGTACGCCGACGAGCGAGAGGACCGGTACGTCCTCTATCCGCAGGCGGAGAATCCCGACGTCTCGAACGACCTCGAGGACGAGTACACCTCCGCCAGCACGCGACAGATGTCCCACGACGAGATCGTCGAGATGGTTCGGGGGACGATCGACGACGTCGAGACGGACGACAGGGAAACGGTTGCACCTGACGGGGGAACTGACGTCCATAGAAACGATGAGTGACCGAGTCGGGGTCCTCGGTGCGACCGGCTACGTGGGAGCGGCGGTCGTTCAAGAACTCGGGGAGCGAGGCTACGACGTCCGGCCTGCGGCGGGATCGGATCACGAGGAGTATCCTGTGGTCGACGTCTGCGACCGGGAAGCAGTCCGCTCGTTCGTCGACTCCGTCGATTATCTGGTCAACGCCGCCGGACTGGTCGGAATCGACGCCTGCGAACGTCGCCCGGAGGCCGCCTTCGCGATCAATGGCCTCGGTGCCGCGAACGTCGCGTGGGCGTGTACACGCGCCGACGTTCCGCTCGTCCACCTCTCGAGCGTCGCGACGATCGGCGACCCCGACGACCTGCCGATCACCGCAGCTACCTCGAGAAACCCGACCACGACCTACGGACGCACCAAACTGGCCGGCGAACGCGCCATCCGGACGCTGACCGACGGCCACGTCCCATCGATCACGTTCTCCGTAACGAACGTCTACGGCGGCGGCGGTAGGTCGGTCGTCGACTACTTCCTCGAGCGAGCGACCGCCGGCGAGGACCTGACGGTCCACCGGCCGGGAACCCAGGAACGAGATCTGATCCACGTCCACGACGTCGCTTCCGGAATCGCAACTGCCGTCGACCGCCTCGTAGACGCCGACCCAGTCGCCCGATCGTACGTACTCGGCCGCGGCGAGTCCTACAGCGTCCTCGAGTTGGCGGAGCTGGTGGCTCACGAACGCGAAGCCGTCACTGGCTCTTCGGTCGGTATCGAACTCTGCGAGCGACCGAACTCCGGTTCACCCGTTCTCGAACGGTTCGACGTCGACCTCGAGCGCGTCCGCTCGGAACTCGGGGTCGAACCAGAGCGTAACCTCGAGGAGTGGGTGGAGATGGAACTAGAGCGGCGGCTCGAGCATCGAAGCAAGGTGCAGTAGGACGGGAGCGCCGAAGCCAGGACTCGAACAGGTGCGAGACGGTCGGCCTCACTTCGTTCGGCCGCGTGCGACTCGCGTGCTCGAGTCTGGCTTGTTCCGCGCCCGTTATACCAGATCCGTTCGCTCGGAGCTAGCGCTCCTCGCGAGAGTTCGGTAGAACGGGAGCGCCGAAGCCAGGACTCGAACCTGGGACAACCTCGTTAACAGCGAGGTGCTCTACCATCTGAGCTACTTCGGCTCAACTTCGAGTAGTCGAGTGTATTTGATAGGGCTTTCGTTTTCGCTTCCCGTGGTTCGACACCCTTTCACGCACCGCTCGAGTAGGATCGAGTAATGAGCGACGATTCGGACGACCACGGGAACCGCGACCGTGACGAGGAGTCGGACGACCTCGAAGCCGTACTGACTACCGTTCGCGACCGCGTCGACCCCGATGCGGACGAACGTGGGCGGCTCCGCGAGGTCGCGGACAGACTCACCGAACGTGCCGAGGCCGCGGCGACCGACCGCTGTGCGGACGCCGACGTCATTCTCGTCGGCTCGACTGCGAGAGGAACCTGGACCAGCGGTGACCGCGACATCGACGTCTTCGTCCGTTTCCCGCCGGATCTCGATCGGGAAACCCTGGAAGAGTACGGTCTCGCCGTCGGCCACGCCACACTCCCCGAGGGCCACGAGGAGTACGCCGAACACCCCTACGTCAAGGGCACCGTCGAGGGGTTCGACGTCGACGTCGTCCCTTGCTTCCGGCTCGAGTCGGCGACCGAGATCCAGTCTGCCGTCGACCGGACGCCGTTTCACAACCAGTACCTCCGCGAGCGACTCGACGACGACCTCGCGGCCGACGTCCGCCTCACGAAGCAGTTCCTGCGCGGGATCGGCTCCTACGGCAGCGATCTCCGGACGCGAGGGTTCAGCGGCTTTCTCACCGAACTTCTCGTCTGCGAGTACGGCGGTTTCCGGGAACTACTCGAGGCTGCACGCGAGTGGCACCCCCAGATCGAACTCGATCCCGAGGACCACGGCCGGGAGACGTTCGGTGACCCGCTCGTCGTCGTCGATCCGACGGACCCGGAGCGCAACGTCGCCGCCGTCTGTTCTGAAGAAAACGTCGCACGACTCCAGCACTACGCCCGCGAGTTCCTCGAGGACCCCAGCGTCGACTACTTCGACCCCGTCGACCCCGAACCGCTGACCGAGAGTGAACTCCAGAATCACCTCGAGCGACGCGAGACGACGCCGATCGCGGTTCGGTTCGACGCGCCGAACCTCGTCGAGGACCAGCTCTACCCACAGCTCGAGAAGTCGATCGAGGGGATCACCAGCGGACTCGACGACCGCGGATTCAAGGTCTTCCGCGGGACGGCGATCGCCGACGACGCCGCGGTAATCTTCGTCGAACTCGCCGTCAGCGAACTGCCGGCCGTCGAACGCCACGAGGGACCACCAGTCCACGTCCGAGGCCACGCAGAAGGGTTCTACGACGCCTACACCGACGACCCGGACGCCTACGGACCGTTCATCGAAGGCGGTCGCTACGTCACCGAACGCGACCGCGAGTTCACCACCGCACGGGAATTCCTCGAGAGCGACCGCCTCTTCGACGTCGGACTCGGCGCGCACATCGAGACAGCACTCGAGTCCGACTACGAAGTCCTGGTCGAGGACGAAGTGACGGCACTGCTCGAGGAGTTCGGTCGCGAATTACGACAGTACTTCGAGCCGTCGCCTCGTCGCTAAATATCGACGTCGTCTTCCAACCCGTGTTCTTCGAGGACGTCTTCGATCGTCGAAACTGCCCTGTCACCGATCTCACCGTCGGGTTCGATCGGTTCCCGGCCGTCGAACGTCTCGTGAACGATCGAGACGCTGTCGGCTAACACGTCGAGACTGTACCCGCCCTCGAGGACGAACGCCAGCGCCGCGTCGGTCCTGTCGGCCAGATCCCGGAGCCGATCGGTCATCAGGGCGTAGGCCTCCGACGAGAGACGGATTCGCGAAATCGGATCGTGACGATGGGCGTCGAACCCCGCGCTGACGATTAGCAGGTCCGGATCGTACGACTCGAGCGCGGCGGCGATCGGACCGTCGACGATTGCGAGGTACTCGTTGTCGTCGGTGCCGGCGGGCATCGGGACGTTCATCGTCGTCCCCTCGCCGTCCCCCGTTCCCGTCTCGTCGATATCGCCGGTGCCGGGATACAGTCCCTGCTCGTGAATCGAAACGAAGTAGACGTCGTCCCGGTCGTAGAAGATGTCCTGTGTCCCGTTACCGTGGTGGACGTCCCAGTCGACGATCGCGACCCGATCGACGTCGTAGTCGTCGGCCTCGAGCGCTCGCTGGGCGGCCACCGCGACGTTGTTCACGAAACAGAAGCCCATCGCGTCGTCGACGACCGCGTGGTGGCCCGGCGGCCGACCGATCGAGAACGGCGTCTTTCGGCCAGTCGCGCCCTCGAGTGCTTCCTCGACCGCCCAGCAAGCCTGTCCCGCGCTGTACCGGATCGCGTCCCAGGTCTCCTCGACGGCACCCGTATCCGGATCCCAGTTCCCACCACCCTCGGCACAGAACTCTTCGACTGATTCGACGTACGAGCGGTCGTGGACGTCCGCGATCGTATCGATCCCGACTGGATCGCCCTCCACGTACTCGACGCCGTGTTTTTTCTTCAGCCGCTCCCTGATCGCTCGCAAGCGGTCCGGCGTCTCCGGATGCCGTTTTCCGGGATCGTGTGCGAGACAGACCTCGCTGTAGCCAAATTGCATCTCACTCGAACAGCGAGAAGTACGTCTCGATGTCGTCGTCCGTGATGGTGCGTCGGTCGGCGTGTCGAGCGAGGATCGCCGCCGCCTCTGCTACGTTGTCGGCGTAGTCCTCGAGAATGTCCGCCAGCGCGATGCGAGCGTCCATCGAGACGCGGTATCGGTCGTCGATTTCCAGTCGTGCGATTCGGTCGACCGGCGCAACCGGTAACTCGAGGTCGTCCTTGTCGACGACCTGTTCGACGCCGAAGTCCTCCGCCATCAGGGTCTTGCGACCGTCCTCGGTCGCGTGTTCGGCGGCGTCGATTGCGAGTTCGCTCCCGTGTTCCTGGATCCGCGTTGCGAGTTCCTTCGACGCATCGGCACTCACCCGAAGATCGCCCGCGTTCCGCCGGATGATCGTGTCAACCGGGGCGAACGGGAGTTCGACGTTCATATCATGATAGGCGGAACTGACCCCCTTAACGCTTTTCCTAGCCGTTCGAGGCGTTCGTTCGCCGTCTCAGAACACGTCGTTTGCCTCGAGACGCCCGTCACGGACGACCCCTCGGGCGGTTACTTCCTCACCGAGGCCGACGTCGGCGTCGGTTTCGACGCTCATCGTCGTCTCGCCGTCGTCCAGGACGACCGGCTCACCGGCCTGGACCACGACGCCGGTGAACTCGAGTTCCTCGCCGTCGGTGGGATCGTCTTCGTCCTCACCCGAACCAGCCTCGTCGTCGCTACTCGCCGTGCTCTCGGCGTCGCTTTCACCGCCCGCGAAGTCCGAAAGCCCCGCGTTGTCGTCGCTTCCCTCGTCGGCTTCTGCAGTGGCACTCGAGTCGGACTCGAGCACCGTGATCGTCGACTGCCAGCCCGCGGAGGCCTCGAGGTCGTCCTGCCAGCCGTCCTGGATCTCGACGTCGCCCAGCGCGACCTCGTCGCCGGGACCGATCTCGAGGTCGGCCTTCTCACCCCAGAGCGCGACGCGGATGTCGTCGGTCGCGTCCTGTACTCGGATGTTGCGCACCTGCCCCTCGGAGCCGTCGTCGCGGTCGAAGGTCCGTTTCGGATCTGCCGAACGAACGACACCCGCGAGATCGACCGTCTGGCCGATCTCGGCGCCCTCGATCGGCGTGCTGTCGGGGACGTAGTCGACCTCCTCGTCGACCTCCTCGATCGCGCCACGGTTGCCGACGTGCAACTCGAGGTTCCCGTCCCGTTCCCGGACGTAACCGTCGACGACCTCGACCGTCGTGTCGGGCTCGAGTTCCTCGGCCAGATCCGCCTGCTCGTCCCACAGCGTCACGCGAATTCTGCCGGTCGAGTCGCCGAGCGTGACGTTCGAGACCTTCCCTTCGGAGCCGTCGTCGCGGTCGAAGGTTCGGACGCTGTCGGTGTCCAGTACGAGTCCGACGAGATTGACGTTCGAAAGGCCAAGCGAGAGGTCCTCGACGGCGTAGGTATCCGAAAGCTGGACGTCGATCTCGGTGTCCGGATCCGGTTCGGCCTGATCGACGCTGACCTCGACGCCGGAAAAGCCGTCCTTCGGCCGGCCCTTGATCCGCAACACGTCGCCCTCCTCGAGTTCGTCGGTCGCTGCCTCGGCGTGCTCGTCCCAGAACGCCGCTCGCACGGAGCCGGTCTCGTCGGCGACCTCGACGTTGACGACACGGCCGTCCTCGTCCTCACCGTCGCGTTCGAACGTCCGGACCTCGCCGATCGAGATCACCTTCGCGACGAACTTTGCCTCCTCCATTCCGGGTTCGATGTCCGCCACGCCGCCGACTTCGCTCTCGCCGACCTCGTGAGCGACGAGCATCGCCGCCGTCTCCTCGTCCGCGAGTCCACCCATCTGCTCTACTTTCTCCTCGACGGCCTCGCGAAACTCCTCGAGAGAGACGTCGGCCTCGAGATCCTCGTAGACACCCTCGATGTCGCTCATTCTATAGTTGTGCATGCATAGGCCGCGCATAAGCATTGTCCATTCGGTGGCGCTTTCTCTCGCCGAACCCGCGACAGTTCCGTCCGCCTGCTGGCGTTCTCGAGCGTTTCGGGACCCACGGTCGGTGCGGAGTCATACGACCGCTGGCCGCGTCTCGGTATATAAATCTGGGCGACGCGCTCGATCGAATGCCACGGTGACTCACGACGCGGGGCCGGCGTTTCGAAAGGGCTTTATTGGTATCCCGGCTACAAAGAGATGAGTCCTGATAGGGTAGTGGACTATCCTCTTGGCTTGCGGAGCCAGGGACCGGAGTTCAAATCTCCGTCAGGACGCTCACTTATCGCGGGCGCTTCGCATTGCTCAGCGCCCGCTCTTGCGTTCGCGACCTGACGTGCCCAACGCTCGCTGCGCTCGCGTTGGACTCCGTCAGGACGCTTCTACGGTGGATTGTCCGCCACGTTGAGATGTTCGAAGTCGTCGTGCTCGTAGGCACGTCGCCACAGTTTCAGCACGGCTCGAGCAACGAGTCGCGATTCCTCGACCTCGATACAGGACGAGACAGCAGTATCGGGTTCGGCGTCGGGTGGTTCGTGGAAGTGTCGTAGGGGAGAGTGTGGATTCGGATGGTTGTCGAAGCGCCAGTTCACGCCGGTTTCGTCGACGTAGTGGAATCGATAGGCTCCCGACGTGTACCACGTCACGTCGAGCCGACACCAGTCCGCAGCACCGATTCCGTCGGCGAAGCAGATCCGGACTTCCTGTGGGTCGAGGACGCTGTCGAACTGTGCCGTCTCGACGAGCGGTTCTTCCCCAGCGAATAGATCGCGGATACGCCGCATCACGCTTACATCCGGCGTCCCGAGATCGCTACTGCGCTCTTTCGGTGGGATTCCCGGTGTACCGTCGGTCATTAGGCAGGGAGATCACCGGCGTCGTTCGCGAACGAACCACGGGAGTCCGAGGCCGAACCGCTTTCGCCGTCGGGATCGAAGTCGTACAGCGAGAGGGCTGCCTGAGCGAGTTTCAGGTTCTCCTCGAGCGCTCGCCACCTCGAGACTGCGGTCCAGCCGTCGCCGTCGTCGGCCTCGAGTTCGACCGCGAGTTCGTCTGGGTCTATCGCATCGTACTCGTCCTGGAATTGCCGGATCTGTGATTTGAGGTCTCGGATGCCGTCGACGAGTTCGTCTTTCGTCAGCTCAGAGTGTAACTCCTGAATCCGACTCATCGCGACGGTCTCTCGAGAGCGTTTGTATCTCGTTCCTTTCCCGGCGTCGTCGGTATCGGCGTATCCCGCTTCGGCGAGCGTGTTCAGGTGCTTTCGAGCACTGGGTTCGCTCACCCTCGCACGTTTGGCGATCGACTTCGCGTACTGGTACGACGTGGTCTCGAGCAGCACCTCCTTGACGCGGTCGAACGGAGACGTCTCCGCTTTCCACTCGTCGACGACTGCATCGTTCACGTTGCCTTCCCAGAGCGGTTCCTCGGGCATTGGTCTGCTACCGGGTACGGCCTGGAACAAAAAATAGATTTCCTATAGATAGCTATATTTTCTTTCACGGCCGCAAGCTGCCCGACTGTCTCGACTAAATTGCACTAACTACTGAATTCGTTAGCTAACGCGGGTGAGTCTATCTCGAGGAGACTCGTTCGACTCTACGTCGACACGCCGCCAAGTCCGGTGAACCCGCCTATGCTGCCCCCATCAATACCGAGGGCGTAGACGAGGCCGACGCCGACGAGACCATATGCGAGCAACAGGACCACGAGTCGCGTTCCCTCGGGGAGTTCGTTGAACTGGTCGACAGCGGTGGCAGTGGCCTTTTCTGACATACTGATAGCCCAGCGGTTTCGAACCCAGGTGAATATGAATTCTGGCCGACCAGTAAACTACTCACCATGTAGTGGCTCGACGGGTCTTGGCCCAGGAATCACAACGCTCATCTCGAAACGTCAACGATTCGTACTGAATGCCCTCCAGACGCGAACTCCTCCTCGGCGTCGGAGCCGCGAGCACTGCGGCAGTCGCCGGCTGTCTCGGGAGTCGTACCGACGAGCCGGGAACCGACGACGACTACGCGTGGACCACCGTCGGCGCGGACCTCCGGAACTCGAGAACCATCTCCGACGGCGCGGCACCACGGGACGACCCGGACGTCGAGTGGTCGGTCGACCTCGAGTCCGGCATGGCGACGGGCGAACCGATCGTGACCGACGACACCGTTCTCGTGAACACGGGGCGCGACGTCGTCGCGTTCGACAGAGAGACGAGAGAACGACGCTGGTCGATCAATCCCGAGAACGAGCCCTACTCCTACTATGGCTCGCCGACGGTGTTCGACGATACAGCGTACGTCCCCGAACGCGAGACGCTGACGGCTCGAAATCTCGAGACGGGCGAGGTCGACTGGTCGTTCGACCTCGAGCGGATCATCAGCAATAGCTCCCTCACGGTAACGGACACGGACGACGGTCGGGTGTACGTGGCTGGCGGCAATACCGTCCACGCGCTCGACGCGGAGAGCGGCGAGGAACTGTGGGAGCAGGAACTGCTCGGGATCGCAAGCTACGTGATCGCGAAGTACGCGGACTGGCTGTTCGTCGCGACCAGGGGCGGGGAACTGTACCGGATCAACCGCTGGGAAGGCCGCATCGAGTGGCGACGGACGATCGAGGCTGGCATCTCGAGCGCGCCGATCGTCCTCACCTCGAGTGACCGCCGGGTCGGTCACGGCGTTGCGGTCGCGGGCGGTGACGGCTCGGTCACTTACTTCGATCTCAGCGGCAAACGTGAGTGGCGAACGGAACTCCACGCGTTCGGAAACGACGGCCTCGCGATCGGCCACCGGACCGTCTTCGCTCGGTCGGGTTCGACGCTGTACGCGCTCGACGCGAACGACGGTGACGAACGCTGGCGCGTCGACGTCGGACGTAGTTCCCGGAATCCGCCGATTATCGTCGGCGACACGGTGTACGTCGGCGGCGATCGGCTCCGTGCGTTCGACGTCGGCGGCGGATACGGGATTCGATCGCTACGGATCGGCGGGAAGCGGTTCGAGCGCGAGAGAACAGGCGATGTCAACTACGTTACCGCAGCCGATGGGAGGCTGTTCGTGACGACGGACGTCGGTCGGTTCGAGGGCGACGACACCGCGGAGTTGCTCGTGTTCTCCTAGGATACCGGAAGCTGCCTGCACGAGGCCTACTCGCCTCGAGTCCTCACTCGAACCGTGAGCGAACCGCACGCCCGAACGGACGGCAACGGCGACGAGGAGAACTCGAGTCGAGTCAGTAGACGCCACCTGCTCGGATCGGTGGCGGGTGCGAGCGTCGGCGTCGCGGGTCTCGGTGCTGCGACCGACTCGGCTTCGGCGGCGGGCTTCACCGGCTGTGACGACTGGCTGGACGCGCCCGCGGAGTATCCCGAGATCGATCTTACGAGTTCGAATCCGACCGCGTCGAACGTCGACGCCCTCGAGGACGAGGACGAATTCGCCGTCTACGTCCACGGCTGGCTCGGGCTCGAGACGAGCACGGACCAGGCGTACACGCTCGAGCAGGCGCTCGAGGACGAGGCGTACGACGCGCCGGTCGTCGCGGCGTCCTGGGAGGCGGACACGCTCAACTACTGGCGAGCGGAAGGGCGAACGGAGACGGCAGGTCGGCGACTCGCCTCCTGGCTCTCGACGGTGGCGGATACCGAGGACGCGACGATTCGCCTCGTCGGTCACTCGCTCGGTGGACGAGTCTGTCTCGAGACGCTGCTGGCACTGGAAGACACCGCCGTCGAGAGCGTCGCCCTCCTCGGCACCGCCGCGGACGACGATTCGGTCTGTACGGACGGCCGATACGCCTACGGCATCGCGACCAGCGGGGCCGACGTCTACAACTACCATTCGGGAGACGACGACAGCGTCTGTTACGGCTACGACGTCCAGTCGCTCTCGAGCGGCCTCGGCTGTGGCGGAGCCGACTGTACCGGGAGCCTGTTCACCGACGATCAGGGGACGACGCCGGAGGAGTACACGGACGTCGACGTGACCGATACGGTCGACGATCACTGCGATTACGCGAAACCAGACGTCGGCTGTGTGCCACGGGTCGTCGACGACTTCGAGTGACTCGAGTGTGGCCACTCAGGTACGAAAAGCGGGTGAGAGGAGTAAGCCCCCTTCTGTTCGTCCCGGCATTCGGCTGAGCGTCCGTGCCGTTCCGCGGAAACCGCGGGACGTTCGGGCTACCACGGCACGGACTTGCACCGGTGAGGGTTCGCCGTTCCATCGCTCCTCGGCCGTCCGGGTGCAGTCAATCGCGCCTGCGTGTTCGACGGCTCGCGCCGTCTCACTTGGTCGCGGTTCTCGCGTCGGAGACGCGTCGAACCGCGCTCGCGATTCGTGGATTCGAACCACGAGATATCGACTGCACTCCCTCTGCGGGTTATCTCCCCTTCCTTTCGGTCGGGTTCGCGCGCATCATCGGTCGGGCCGAGACGTGTCGTTTCTGTTCCAGAGCCAGCGGTCTCCCGCTCCGGACTTGCGCCCGGTCACCTGCCCGAACAGGTGGGGGGACTTTCCTCGCGGGCGTGACACATCCCGAAGGATGAATCACGTTGGACGGGGGACCGTTTCCGGCACCTCCGTCGCGGCAGCCAGGCTCTCTCTCCCACCTTTCCTAAGTCCTTCGGCCGAATAAGTCCCCCGGTCGCCGTTACAGCCGGATCGGAATGGAAGCGTTTTAGGAGCGGTGTTCCCATGTGCATCTGTATGTCCCAGCAGCGACAGGGCGTCGACCTATCCTACGAAGACGGGGCGCGCGCCGTGGAACTCGCGCGTGAAGCCGTCGAATCCTACGTGGAACACGGGCAACGAGAACAACCGGGAAGCATGCGAGAGACCTTCTACGAGCGAACGGGTGCGTTCGTCCGCCTCGAGTCGACGCGCGGCCGGGGCAGCTTGCGGGGCTGTGCCGGCGGCTACCGATCCGACGACCAGCTCGGTCACGTGATCGTCGACGCGGCGATCGAGGCCGCGAGCGAGGACTCCTGTGGCTCGGAGGTCACTCCCTCTGAACTCCCGAATCTCACTGTCTCTATCTGTGCGGTCAACAACGTCGTCCTCACGGACGACCCGGTGGCCGACCTCAAGCTCGGCAAACACGGCGTCGCCATCGACGGTAGCGGCGAGGGTGGCTGGCTCTACCCCACGGTTCCGGTCGAGAACGGCTGGAGCGAGCGCGAATACCTCGATCGCACCTGCCGTAAGGCCAAGCTCGCACCGGGGGCCTGGCAGGACGACGACGTCGTCGTCACCCTCTTCGAGGGCCAGGTCTTCCGTGAGCGGGCAGCCGACGGCAGCATCGAAGAAGTCTAACCGGCGACGAGACTTACCACCGCGCTCGAGACGTGTAGCTGCTGGTACTCGTGCCGTCGTATTTTCGCGGAGTCCGTTCTCGAGCGGGCGCTACGCCGAACCGTCAGCCGCTCCGCCGTCGGTGCTGGCCCGACCGTCGCTACTCCCGTTCGAATCCGCCGTCTCGACGAGGACGCGCGTCGCTTCGAACCATAGCTGGAGGGCGATCCAGAGTCCGGCGAGGTAGACGGTGACTCTCGCGAAAAAGGTATGCTCGAAACCGAGGCCGACGAGCGACACGAGTAGCTCCGAAGCGACCATCGCGACGTAGAACGTCAGCACGGCAAGAACGACGAACCTGACGAATAGCCAGTTCGCGAGTTCGAACGCCGACGCCGTCGGCTCGGGGGTGAACGCTGCCATAGCGGGGATCCATCGCGAAATCAGGTTAACTTTCCGATAGCTTCGGTCACGATGATCGTCCTTCGTCCTCGAGTCGTTGCTCGAGTTTCAACTCGAGCAGGTCGTCGAACGCGGTGAAGACGGCGTCGACGAACAGCCAGAGGACGGCGACGTTTCCGAGCAACAGGAGGGTGGTACCGAGCGGGCTGACCGGATCCGAAAGTATCGAGACGAGTCCGTTGACCACCAGTGCGAAGAGGCCGATGGCGATCAGTTTTACCGTCAGATGGTTTACGATGACACTTCGAGAGTGCTTCGTGGTCGTGGAGGGCTCCATACGAGATCGTTTGCTGGTGAACTATTCAATCCGTTGAACCGAAACCAACTCGTTCGGCGTCTGTCAGACACCGCTCGCTCGCTTCCTCGAGGTCGAACTCCCGGACGAGTTCGCCGTCGCGGATCAGTGGCTCGAGCAGCGGGTCGCCGTCTTCGGGACTCTCGCGGTCGGCGAGCGCGACGTGGTGGCCGCCGTCGGGGGTGCGGTAGACCTGCTTGACGCCCGAAAGCTTGCCGCGCTTGGAGATCGGTTCGCCCTCTACCTCGACGATGTCGAGACTGAAATCGACGCTCGGCGCGCTCGTGATGTGGCTGCCGACGCCGAACCCGTCCGCGACGTCCCGGAGGTTCCGGATGGCGTCGGGGCCGATGCCGCCGCTACAGAAGACGTCGACGTCCTCGTAGCCGTGGGCGTCGAGTTCCCACCGGACCTCGCGAATAATGTGTCGGAAGTCGCCCCGTCGGGAACTCGTCGTGTCGATTCGGACGCCGTCCAGTCGGTCGCCGAGCGTCTCGGCGGCCAGCAGGCTCTCGCTGACCTCGTCCCAGAAGGTGTCGGTCAGCGCGATCCGTGGCACGTCCTCGGGGACGGCCTCGTCGAACGCTTCCCAGGCCTCGTCCTGGTTGCCCTCGCCGAAACAGAACATGAGCGCGTGGGGCATCGTGCCGCCGGCCTCGCGCCCGAGAATCTCCCCTGCAGCGACGTGAGAGAAGCCGTCCAGTCCCGCGAGCAACGAGGCGCGTTCGACCGTCGCCGCGATCGAGGGGTGGACGTGCCGCGCGCCGAAGGAGAGCACGAGCGAGTCAGGTCCCGCGACCCGCGCCTCGAGTGCGGCCGTCGCGAAGCCGCTGGGCTGGGAGCAAAAGCCCAGCAGCGAGGTCTCGAGTTCGGCGAACTCGAGGTACGGCCCCTCGATTCGCATCACGGGGCCGCCGTCGAACAGCTGGCCGTCCGGCAGCGCGTCGACGTCTACGTTCCGCCCCTCGAGCAGGGTCGCGACGTCTTCGATCCCGGTGAAGACCTCGAACTCGCCGGTCGGGAACTGGTCGGCCGTGACCTCGGCGACGACGTGAGGGTTCTTTCCCGCGCTCTCGAGTGTCGTGCGGGTGCGTTCGAAGTAGGCGTCGGTTGCGTCCCCTTCGAGAATCGCCTCGGCAGGGACGGTTCCGAACGGATTCGTCATATCGCCGACTACCAGCGGCGCATAAAAAAGCTACCCGTCTGCGGCCGCTCGCGCCGTCGCGGAATCGGTAGCCGCCGGGGTCGCGGGCTGTGGCGGATCGATGGTCGTTGCGGTCCCGTCCGTTACCGTCTGCTCGCCCCCGATCGCCTCGAGGTCGTCGACGGTTGGCGCGCCGACGATTTCGACGGTGTCGCCCGCCACCTCGATTCGGTAGGCACCCGCGAACGGTTCGTCGTCTGGAATCCGGTAGACGCTCTCGTTTTCGACGGATTCGCCCTCGTTGTTCTCGAGCAGGGTTCGATAGGCGTCGGCGAAGGTGTCGGCGTCCTCGTCGCTCTGCCAGACGAGTCGCCAGACGTGGCCGGTTCGGTCGCCGTCTTCGTAGACCTGGAACGCGTCGCCGGCCCAGCCGTCGGTCGCCGGGTAGGAGTAGTTGTACGGCGAGCGCTCCGTTCCGCCCTCCGTGAGCGGTCGATCGACGACGCCGTTCGCCCACAGCGTCGCAAACAGGGTCGCCTCGCCGACGGTCTCCGCGTGTGGTTCGCCGTCGCGGGTAACCGGTTCCCAGTCGTCACTCGAGCGATCCTCGAGATCGACCTCGACGGGTCCGTCGTCGGGATAGCGTTCGGGGTGGATGATCTGGCTCGTGCTCGCGGGCCGGTCGTCGTAGGCGTCGTCGACGGCGTCCCAGCCCTCGCGCTCGTGGAGGTGGCCGACGAACGCGGGCCCTTCGGAGTAGGGGGCGTAGATCGAGAGGAACAGGCCGACGTTGAACGGCCGATCGACGGGCGCGGGTTCCGAACCAGTGGAGGCGCGTTCTGGAATGCACTGCCAGTCCGTCTCGCAGCGGTCGTCGTACAGTTCCGGTACGTAGTTTGCCTCTCCCTCGATCAGGCCGTCCTCGGCCCGCCGTTCGTCGAGCGTCGCGCTGTAACGGGCGAGTCCGAACTGCTGGTCCTGCAGTGCGTGTGTCAGTTCGTGGACCAGCGTCCCGCGGTCGATCCTGATCTCCTCTGTGTCGTCGGTCACGACGACGATCCGATCGTTCACGTAGTAACCCTGAACGGCCGTCCCGTAGAGGTCGTCTCGAGCCGTCGCGACGTCGGTCTCGCCGTCGACGACGAACGTCCCGCGCCACAGTTCGTTCTCGGCCGCCGTCGCCTCGCTCGCGCTGCGCTGGTCGCGCAACTCCGATCTGGTGATCACCTCGAGGTCGACGTCGTGGTGGAACTTCAGCCCGCGAACGACCTCGATGCGAGCCATCGACCGGTACTTGACGTCCTCGAGTTGGGCCTCGGTGAGCGGTTCGTCGCCGTCGAACGCGAACTCGTCGTCGTGGGCGTAGTCGCCGACGTAGCCGACCTCGCGGTCGGTATCGAACTCGTCCGGCGATTCGGGGAGCGTACAGCCAGCCAGCGCGACGAGTCCGACGAGGACGACGAGCGAACACAGCGCGAGTCGTCGCCGAGTCATTCGTCACCGGTCGTGTTCGTGACGTCACTCGCGTCCCGCTGGCGACGAACGAGCAACCAGATTCCCGTCCCCGACACTACCGCCACGGCGAGTGCTATCGAACCGGCACTGGAGCCGCCAATGCCCGGTATCGCGTCGGTTTCGTCGTCGTCGCCGTCGATATCGACCGACCCGACCTCGAGTTCGTCCTCGCCTTCGGGCGCTGCACCGTCCTCGACGTTCTCGAGGTCGTCGACCGACGGCGCGCGGACGACCGTTACGGTCTCGCCGTCGTCGCTTTGCTCGATGTAGTAGGCACCAGGATACCCACTTTCGATCACGTAGGTGTCCTGCCGGTCGTCGATCGCCTCCTCGTCGTAGAGACGCAGCAACTCGAGGTAGCCCTCGACGAACTCGGCGGCGTCCTCGCTCGAGGTCCACTCGGTCCGCCAGACGTAGGCGGTCTCCTCGAGGTTGTCGTCGGTTGCGTTCGCGTCGACGTCGTCGCCTACGTAGGTGACGAGTTCGTCGCCGGCCCAGCCGTCGGTGTAGGGCTGATCGTAGTCGTAGCCCGCGCCGTCGGTGAGGAACTCCTCGCGGTCGATCACGGACGGCTGGGCCGGATCGAACGCGCCGGCGGCGAACATCGCCACCATTCCGGCCTCGCCGATAGTCTCGTTCGCGACCCCGCCTTCGACCTCGAACTGCGACCACTCGTCGCTCGAGCGGTCCGGCACCGCGACGTCGGCGGGTTCGCGCTCCTCGCCGGGGCGGATCACTTCCGAGGAACTGGCCGGCGGGTCGTCGTATGCCTCGTCGACGGCGTCCCAGCCGTCTTGCTCGTGTAGGTAGTCGACGTACTCGGGACCGTCGCTGTAGGGCTGGAAGACCGAGAAGTACAGTCCCCAGTTCGGCTCGCTCGTCGGTGGCTGGCTATCGTCGGGGAGCACGCAGTCCCACTCGTCCTCGCAGCGTTGTTCGTACTCTCGGTCGACCCAGACGGCGTCACCCTCGATGAGGCCGTTCTTGGCGTTGTCCTGGTCGGTCGTCTCGCGGTCGTAGCTCGTCAGGTCGAAGTGCTGGTCCTGCAGGGCGTGGAGTAACTCGTGGCCGAGCACGACCTCGTCCAGTTCGGGCGTCTCCGGCGTATCCGAGACGATGACGATCTGGTCCTCGCCGGGATCGTAGTAGCCGTCGACGGTGCCGCCGTAGAGCGACTCGACTTCACCGACCGCGTCCGTCTCCCGGTCGACCATGAAAAGCGCCTCGTAGGTAACGCTCGCGTGCAGTTCCTCCTCTTCGGTGAGGTCGACGAAGACGTCGTCTTGCTCCTGGAACTCCTCGCGGTCGATCACGTCGACCGGCACCTCCTCTTCGAAGGTCAGCCCACGGATCGTCTCGACGCGGGCCATCGACCGGTAGACGACGGCCTCGAGTTCGTCGTCCTCGAGTGCGGCATCGTCGCGGTCGTCGACGGGGAGGTCGTCGTCGTACCAGTACCCCTCGACGTAGCCGACGGTGTCGGTCGTCGATGGACCGTCGTCGACGCCGTCCTCGAGCGCGGATTCCACAGGCGTAAACGGCACCACACCGGCGGCAACGACTGCGAGAAGGGCAATTACGGCGACCGCGAGAAGAGCGACGACCAACCGCGTTCGGGACGACGTCATGGGGATGTGTTACCGACCCGTAGGAAAGGGAGTGTAAAAAGGACGGCGGTCGGGACGGCGTCGTCCGAACGCGGTTTCGGCGAACGTTTTTACGCTCCGGTTCGAACGATTACACATGTCCATCGAACTCGAGCCAGAGCGGACGGCGCTGGTCGTCGTCGACATGCAAAACGGCTTCTGTCACCCCGACGGCTCGCTGTACGCGCCGGGCAGCGAGGAGGCCATCGAACCGATCGCAGACCTGATCGAGTGGGTCGACGACGCCGGCGCGTCGGTCGTCTACACGCGGGACGTCCACCCACCCGAACAGTTCGAGGATGCCTACTACTACGACGAGTTCGACCAGTGGGGCGAACACGTCCTCGAGGGTTCCTGGGAGGCCGAAGTCGTCGAGGAACTGCCGGTCGACGAGGCCGATCACGTCGTCGAGAAACACACCTACGACGCCTTCCAGCGGACGGAACTCGAGGGCTGGCTGAACGCCCGCGGGATCAAGGATCTCCTGTTCTGTGGGACGCTCGCGAACGTCTGTGTTCTCCACAGTGCCGGTAGTGCCGGCCTGCGTGACTTCCGTCCGATCCTCGTCGAGGACTGTATCGGTTACATCGAGGAAGACCACCACGAGTACGCCTTAGAGCACGCCGACTGGCTGTTCGGCGAGGTCGAACACAGTGACGACCTCGAGTTCGCGTAGGTAGGCGACCGGCCACGCCGCTGTCCTGCCCACTCGAGGAACGAGGGTTTTTGTCCTCTCCTTCGAAGAAGTCGATATGAGCGAGTTTACCTCGAGAGCGGGTGAGCGTCGATGAACGAGCGTCGTCTCAAGGTGATGTACATCCTCGGTTTCGTTCTCTGTACTATCGCACTCGTTTCGGCGGCAACGACCGGCGATATACTGTTTGCCGTCACCTTCGGGTTCGTTCTCGTCTACCTCGGCATCCGCTACTGGATGGTCTCGACAGGACGGCCGTAAAAAACGCGAACGCGTGCAGGCCTGCACGTATCGGCTACGGGTGCGATACGCGACGTATGGATCCCGTCGCGCTCCCTGCCGTCCCTCCAGCCGTCGAACTGGCGATCTACGGCTACTTCGTTCTCGTCGCAGCTATCGGCTGTTACCTGCACGGTCGACTCTGGTTCGGTGCCCGCGGGAGAGACGGAAACACCGTCCTCGAGGGATAGACCGAGTGCTATCAGGCCGCCGATCCGAACCAGTTCCGAACTGTCCGCTTTGTCAGCCGATTTGTCTACGTTCGTCGAGGTAGGCGGAAGACCTCTTCTGCCACAACAACGAACTCGAGTAATACATCTACAATCGGCAAAAACGATATACGTTCTTCCGTATTTGTGGGGAGTATGTCTACGAACGTTGGAGAAGTATGCGATGAAACGGACGATCGTTCGGTACGTCTCCCCGATATACGGTCCCGGCCCGACCACTCGACGGTATTGTTCGCCCACCCACGACACTTCGACGTTCGGTACCGGATCAACCCGTACATGGGTGGCCGCGTCGACACCGATCGCGCACGGGAACAGTGGCGAACGCTCAAGGACGCCTACGAGCGCTACGCGACCTCGGTCGCCGTCCTCGATCCCGCGGAGACGTGGACGGCGCTCGAGGACGGCGAGTACAGCGACGAGGACGCTGACGCCGTTTCACCCGCCCACTTGCCGGATATGGTCTTTTGTGCGAATCACGGGCTGGCGACCCCCGACGGAACAGGGGTCGTGCCGGCGACGATGGCCACCGACGAACGCGCGGGTGAACCGACTCACTTCGCGGCGTGGTGTGACGACCGCGGATACGAGGTGCTCGACGCGCCCGATTATCGGTTCGAAGGCACCGGCGACGCCATCTGGCACCCCGAAAAACGATTGCTCTGGGGCGGGTATGGCGTCCGGACGGACCAGCGAGTGTACGACGAACTCGCCGACAGGCTCGACGCGACCGTCCTCACGCTCGAACTCACGGACGACCACTACTACCATCTCGACGTCTGTTTCGCCCCGCTCGATGCGTCGACGGTCCTGATCCAGCCCGACGCGTTCACCGCCGACGGACTCGCGACGATTCGGACGGTCTTCGACCGCGTCCTCGAGGCCCCTCTCGAGGAGTCCCGGAATGGACTGGCCTGTAACTGCCACTGCGTCGACGGCGAGACCGTCCTCCTCGGCGCGGGCAATCCCCGGACTGAGCGCGTCCTCTCCGAAGCAGGGTTCGATCCCGTTCCGATTCCGACCGACGAGTTCCAGAAAGCCGGCGGCTCCGTCTGCTGTCTGAAACTCGAACTCGGCGCTCTCACCTGACGGCTGAACAGTGACCGATTCGGTCAGAAGAAGCCAGGCTCACTCGAGGAGAGCTGTCCATTCGCGGACCGTTCCCCCGTGCTCGTCGGCGAACGCTGCCGCGTCGTCGGCCGTGGAGAACGGGAGTAAATCCTCCCCCATCGCGCCTTCGACGTCGCTGTCGACGACGTAGTGCAGTTCCGTCGCGTCCGCGAAATCGTCCGCTGCGACGTGACTCGAGATGTACGTCGTGCCGTCACGTTCCTCGAGGTCGTAGTCGACGCTCGAGTAGTCGGTGACGAACCCCTCGCGGAGTTCCCAGCCGAGTCCGACTCGTTCCTCGTGGTAGACGACGAGTTCGGCGACACTGTCGAACCATGCCGGGCCGTCGCGCTCGTCGGGGTTTCCGTCGGCGTAGAATAGCTGTCCCGCGGGTCCGTAGTGGTCCTCGATCACCATCCCGCAGACGTCACAGGACTGTCCGTCGGTCAGGGCAACCGGCTCCGCGGGTGGCTCGTCGGCAGCGTCGTCCTCGAGACAGCCGGCGAGACCGGTTCCGGCGACGGCGATAGCCCCGGAAAGGACGCGACGACGCGAGAGACCACCGGAACGTTCAGTCCGGTGGTTACAGCATCGGCTGCTCGAGCCGTGCGGAGCTTGCCTGTCGTGGGTGTGAGTGCGTTCGGTCATAGTCGTCGTCGTCGAATCGCGAGTGCGGCGAGTGCGATCGGCAGGACGATCCAGGCGACGAGCGCCGCGACGAGGACCGGCGTCGAGAGGCCGGATTCGGCCAGGACAGACGCGAAGCCGGCGTCACCGGCGGCCCCGAGCGATCCCAGCACCAGCGCGCGGAAGATGCCGGTCGGGTTCGCCAGCAACATCGCGGAGACGGCGGCCTCGGAGAGGTCGAACGCCGCGATCACGCCGAGTCCGATCAGGTCGTGGACGAGGACGAACCACGCCCACGCGAGCAGCGAGACGCCGAGCGCGTGGGTCTTCTCGGGAACCAGCGTCGAGACGAGGACGCCGAGCGCGAGAAAGACCAGTCCGAGACCGATCGTCGCCAGCAGGAAGCCGGCGTAGGCGTCGAAGCCAGCCAGTCCGAACTCCTGGAGCAGGAAGAAACCAGCGGCCCCGAAGCCGATCAGCGCCGCACTCGAGAGGACGACCGCTCGACCGACGGCCGTCCCGACGACGATCAGTGCGCGATCGACCGGCAGGGCAAACAGCGTGTGCAGCCAGCCGCTCTCCTCGCGGCCGACGACCGCGTCGTAGGAGAACGCAAGCGCCACCAGCGGGACGAGATACACCGCGAGCACGGCCAGGCTCGCGACCGTTCGCTCGAACCCGTCGGGGCTGACGCTCGAGCCGCTGAACGTCGTCAGCCCGAGCGCGAACGCGGCGAAGATGGCGGTCAGCGCGACCGCCCACCGGCCGCGAACCGCGAGTCGGTACTCGGTCTCGGCGACGACCAGGAGCTGACGGTACCAGCGTCCCGAGCCCAGGCCGTCGACGCTCGTCTCGGTCTCGAGATCGGTCTCGGTCGCGTCTTCCGTCGGCGAGACCGTACTGTATCCGCCGTCCGGCCGCGGAATGGAGTCGTCGCTCGTGGCTTCCGGATCGACATCGGGGTCGACTGAGGGACTGTGTTCGTCGGTCATCGTGCGCTCACCTCCGCTGGCTGTTCGGCGTCGTCCGCGAGCGCGTCGTGGAACGCCGCCTCGAGTCCGGGTTCCCGGACCTCGAAGCGATCGACCATGTCCGACTCGAGTTCCGAGAGGAGCTCGAAAGCACGCTCGCGGCTGCAGGTCACTTCGATCGAGTCGCCGGCGTCGGCGACCTCGCCCCATCCCTGGACGGTGTCCAGGAGCCGGCTCCGGTCGTCGGCCGCGTGGAGGACGACGGTGACGCCGTCTCCGGCCGTCGTACGAAGGTCGTTGACGGGCCCGACGGCGCGAAGTTCGCCAGCCTCGAGGATGGCGACCTCGTCGCAGAGCCGCTCGACCTCCGAGAGGACGTGCGACGAGAGGACGACGGTCGCGTCGGTCTCGCGGTCGATGCGTTCGATGATCTCGTGGAAGGTGGCGACGCCGCGCGGGTCGAGTCCGGCGGTCGGCTCGTCGAGGACGAGTACCGGCGGTTCGCCCAGCAAGGCGGCTGCGAGGCCGAGCCGTCGTCCCATCCCGTTCGAGTAGCCCGAGACGGCGCGGTCAGCGGCGTCGTGCAGGCCGACCGTCTCGAGGGCGTCCGCGATTCGCTCGGCTCTCGCGTCGAGTCCGCGGATGCGGGCGTGGACGTCGAGGACTTCGCGGCCGGTCATCGAGGACGGGAAGCCGGCGTGTTCGGGCAGGAACGAGACGCGTTCTCGGACCTGGTGGCCGGCCTCGGCGACGTCGATGCCGCCGACCTCGATCGTTCCGCTGTCGGGTCGGTCGTGGCCGACCAGCAGTTCGAACAGCGTCGTCTTGCCGGCTCCGTTCGTTCCGAGGACGCCGAACGTCGATCCCGACGGGATCTCGAAGCTCGGCCCGTCGAGGGCGACGACGTCGCCGTACCGTTTGTGTACGTCAGTTATCGTGATCTCCATAGTACTCTCTCCAGTCGTCGTGTGGCGGTTCGGCGAGCGGTCGGTGGTCGACGATGCCGGGCGATTCGATCAGGGGGAACGAGCTTTCTGCCATCCGGACGGCGTCGAACGCCGGACTTTCGGCGAAGACGGCGGCCTGTGGCTGCTCCTGGACCAGCCGTTCGGCGCTGCCGGCGGGCTGGTGGCGCACTTCGCTGGTGCCGTCGCCGTCCAGATCGACCGCGCGGGCGTCCGACCAGTAGTTGCCGCCGTCGGTGGCGTTCCACTCGAGCTGGTCGTTTATCGTGGCGTAGGCCGACTGGTCGTTGGCGACGAAGCTGTTGCCGACGACGCGCTCGTCGGAGCTTCCAGCCGTGAACTGGATGCCGACCTCGTTCTCCAGCACCAGGTTGTCGACGACGTCGTTGCGGTGAGCGTTGTAGACGTAGAAGCCGTTTCCGTTGGCGACCACGGCGTTCCCGCTGATCTCGCTGTCGTCGACGTCCTTGACGAGGATCCCCTGGCCGCTGGGACCGTCGTTGTTGACGGCGGTGTTGTTCACGATCTCGAGGCCCTGCGAGACCATCAGCGCGTAGCCGACGTCGTTGTCGAACGCGACGTTGTTCTCGAGGCGGTTGTCGTCGGAGTACATGTAGTGGACCCCGTATCGGAGCTCCCAGATGACGTTGCCCTCGGCGACGACGCCTTCGGACCACGAGAAGTAAATCCCGTCGCGGGTCGTCGTGATGTAGTTGTCGCGTAGTTCGGCACCGTCCGCTCGGTCGAGGTGGATGCCGTTGCCACGGGTGGCCTCACTGACGTCCTCGCGGCCGGCGATGATCGACTCCTCGACGGTGACGTCTTCCGACTCGCCGATCCAGATGCCGTAGGTCGTCTCGGTGATTCGAAGGTCCGAAAGCGTCGATCCCGAGCCGTTGACCAGCACGCCTGCGTCCTCGTCGCTGCGTTCGTAGCCGGAGCCGCGGATCCAGACGTCTTCGAGAGTGATGTCTTCGGCGGTGACGTGGACGACGGTCCCCTCTCCACCGCCGTCGATCAGCGCCTGCCGGTCGGCCTCGTCGCTCGTCACGAGCGTGAGACCTGGCGTCTCGATCGTCACGTGCTCCTCGAATGCTCCCTCGAGGAGGACGGTGTCTCCGGGCTCTGCCGCGTCGACAGCAGCCTGGACGGAGTCGTACTCCTCGCCGTCGACGGTCGCGACGCCGGGTTCGGTCGGCTCTTCGGCGTCGTGGACGTCGGGCACCTCTGGAGTCCATCCCTCGACGGTCCGTTCGGCGTCGCTGCTCGAGCCGTCGGCCGCGACGACGGCCGCCGCGCCGATTACGGCCAGGACGACGAGAGCCAGGACGAGGAACCACGTCTCGGATCTCGTCACGGTGACTCACCTCTCGATGATCCGGGATCGGCCGTCGTTTCCGTGTTCGGCCCGGTTGCAGTCTCGGCGGTCGGTCCCGACTCGGATCGGTCGTCTCCGCCCCGCCACGAGCGAATCCTGTCTCGCAATCGGTCACGCCCGTCGCTCGTGAGTTCGGGGACGTCACCGATCGTCGCCTCCGAATCCCGCAGTGCGTACGCGGTGACGAGGAGGGCGAGTGCGAGTATCGTGAGGTACCCGCCCGGGGCGAACCACGCGAGCCCGCTGATGTTGGCGATCTCGTAGGTGCCGAGCAACGGGGGCGTGAACGGCTCGATGCCACGCATCGGTGCGTCGGGATCGAGCGAGTGTCCGGCCTGGTGAAGCCGGTACTGGATCGCCGCGAACATCACGACGAACACGGTCAGGGTGCCGGCGAGCTGACAGGTCAGGCCGAGTTTCAACTTGCGGACGGTCGGCGCGAGCGCGACGAACAGGCCGGTTGCGGCGACGGCGACGAACGCGAGCGGGCCAACCGACCACTCGGGTACCTCGATCGCCTTCGGGTGCACGTCGTAGTTGGGGTCGAGATACACCGGATCCGGATAGTAGAATCCGACGTACTGGTTCAGCCCCTGAGTCTCGGCGACGTCACCCTCGAGCCGTGGATAGGCGTACAGTTCCACGAACAGTCCGTCCGGATACTGTGGTGCCTCGAGGGTGATCCGCCACATCGGGAGCGCGAGCGCGACGAGCAACAGCACAGCCGCTGCGAGTGGGAGTGCACGCCGGAGTTCGGTGAATTTGGCGAGTCGGGACATGAGTGATGGGTGAGGGGAGTCGCGGGCGATCAGTCGGCCGGTTCGACGAGTAGTCGCGAGCGCATCTCGAGGTGGAGTGCGCTACAGAAGTACGCACAGTACATCCAGTAGACGCCGGGCTGGTCGGCCGTGAACGTCACTTCACGGGTCTCCTGTGGCGCGAGTTTGACGTTGATGTCGTACTCGGGGATCGCGAGCGAGTGGAGGATGTCTTCCTCCTGTTCGATGTTCGTCGAGCGGATCGTCACCTCGTCGCCTTCCTGGACGGTGATGTCCTCGAAGCCGAAGTGGTTGCGCTGGTTGTACATCTCGATGTGGACCTGATCCCCGTCGCGCTCGATGAAGTTGTCCTCGTCGGCGGGGGAGATGAAGTCCAGCTCGAGGTCGTCGGGATCGTAGACGCTGGCGGGGTCGAGCCGATCGGCCCGGACGATCGAGGCGTCGTGGGGTTCCGGGTAGGCGGGTGTGTCCTTGACCAGTTCCATGCCGGCGTCGTCGTCGCCGATGTAGAACAGCTGGTCGTTCTCGGGGAACACGGGTCCGACCGGGAGGAACCGGTCTTTCGAGAGCTTGTTGAGGACGATCAACCAGTCACCTTGTGGATCGCCGGTGTAGGATTCGGAGGCGATCAGGTGGCCGGGACTGTAGTGGACGTCGTGTTTCTCGATGACCGGATCTTCGGAGCCCATCTCGGCCTCGACTGCTGCTTCGATGTCCCACTTGACGACCTGGGAGTCGACGAACAGCGTCGTGTAGGCGTGACCGCGACCGTCGTAGGCGGTATGAAGCGGTCCGTTGCCGACGTTCACGCGTCCGACGACGGCGTCGTTGGGGTCGTCGACCTCGTTCAACTGGTCGATCTCGATGACCGTACAGGTGGGGTCGAGTTTCCCGGAAGCGATCGCGTACTGGCCGTCCGGCGTGACGCTGACACCGTGGGGGTTCGTCGGCACGTCGACGTATCGAACCAGTGGCTCGTCGCCGTCGTTGAGCGGGCTGTCTTCGGTGCCGTCGACGACGGGCACGCCGTTGAACTCCTCGTACTCGCCGGCCTCGACGGCCTCTTCGATTCGCGGGATGTTGAACGCGACGACGTAGTCGGTGTCGGCCGCGGTCATCTCGGATTCGGTGACGCCCTCCTCGCTGTTGTAACTGGTCGTGAAGAACCACTCGCCCTCCTTGCCGGAGTCGCCGTTGTCGAGGTTGCAGTCGACGCGGACGTCCCACTCGTGGTCGAACGGGTCCGGTGACATCGCCGAGAGGGTCGAGCCGTACTCGCTCGGGTCGTCGAGGTCGCGACCGTCGTTGGGAAGTGGGACACGGAGTTCGCCGACGCCGAAGACGTACCGGCTGTCGGGCATCAGCATACACGCGCCGTGGGTCCCCTGCTGGTTCGGCAGGTCGATGATCGCGTCGGTCTCGAAGTACTCGAGGTCGATGCGAGCCATCCGGCCGTTTGCCTTGTCATTGACGAACAGCCACTCGCCGTCGTACTGGTTGTCGGTCTGGCTGACGCGGGGGTGGTGGGTGTCACCCCACGTGTAGCCGCCCGATTCCTGGAGCATCTCGTGGGTTTCGTCGTCGAAGCCGTAACCGCGTGCGCTCTCGACGTTGAACACCGGGATGCGCATGATCTGGCGCATCGACGGGACGCCGTAGACGCGAATGTCTCCGGAGTGGCCCCCGGAGAGGAACGCGTAGTAGTCGTCGTGTTCTCCGGGCGGGACCGTAGCGTCGACGTCCGCGGCAGCCGGCTGGTCGTCACCGGAGAGCAATCCTGTACACCCTGCGAGTGACCCCATTGCCCCGGCCGCTGCACCGGCCTTCATGAAGTCTCGGCGGGGGATCCTGGCGAACAGCGGATCTTTGTCGCTGGCGTCGGCCTCGATAGTCTCTCGGTCGCTGGTTGGGTTAGTGTCGGACATTGTCTTTTGATTACGTGTCGTTTTTGTGCCTGTTCCCTGGGTCTGGCGTTCGGTACAGTCACAACTCGACAACCCGTCGTATTAGGGGCGTCTCGAATTCTCGTGTATCAGTAACTAGACCGAACGCGTTCGTCCGATCTTTTATATGGCCGGTCCAGCAGTCGTGGTCGCTCGGTCACCGTGTCCCGCGTTCGGTTCGGCATCCACTCCTGCGTCCGCGCCGAAACCATCAGAAAAGAAGGATAGTATTGGAGGCTCCGAAGCGAAACGACGGTCGTCTCCTCACTCGCGGAAAATACGGTACGCACCCTGGCCCGTCGCGACCTCTCGAGTCTCACCGTCCGGCGTCGTGCTCTCGACGGTGACTTCGCTGACGCCGACGCTCGAGCCTGCACGGACCACGTCCGCCGTCGCCACGAGGTCGCCCGTCGCCGGCCGAAGGTAGTTGACGTTCAGGTTGATCGTCGCGATACTCGCCGCGAACGGGTCCTCGAGTTCGGTCCGCAGGGAGAGGCCGCCGACGGTGTCGATCAGCGTGGCGGCGATGCCGCCGTGGATGTCCGGCCGCCGGTCGTCGTCGGCGTTCGGACGGGCGTTCGTCAGTTTTTCGTCGTAGGGAACTGCGAGAGTCATCGTTCCGGGGCCGACGTTCTCGACGCTCGTCCCGATCCACGAGAGGAACTCCTGGTGTTCGTCGATGTAGTGCTGGAGGAACTCCTCGAGGCTCGCGAACGTCTCGGGGTCCGGGTAGTCGTCGTCGGTCATGCCCACTCGTCCACGGTCGACCCCCTTTATGCCTGCGTTTCCGGGGTTTTGAGTTGGAAACGGTTTTTCGGGACGGCGGCGGATCTCGCTGAAACGTGCGTTTCACCCTGGAGAAGACGTTTATCCGTCTCCACCGATCACTCGCCTATGACGACCGACAGACGAACGCTGATCGCCCTGACCGGTGCGCTTCTCGCCGGTGGTGCCGGCTGTCTCTCCGACGACGGGAGTAGTGACGATTCCGGATCCGGAACGTCGACCGAAAACGCCGACGACGGCGGCGGATTCGAGGAGCACGACGTTCCCGACTTCCCGCAGGTAGACCCCGTCACCGACCCGGCTCTCGAGTCCGAACGTCTCGCCGAACAGGTGCGAGGGAACGTCGCCTTCTCGCTGGACGTCCTCGCGGAACTGCGGGCCGACCAACCCGACGAGAACGTCTTTTTCTCGCCGTACAGCATCTCCGTTGCCCTCGCAATGACCTTCGCGGGTGCACGCGGGGAGACTGCAGCGGAGATGGCCGACGCCCTGCGATACGAACTCGCCACCGAGGACGACGACCACACCCTGCGATACGAACTCGCCACCGAGGACGACGACCTCCACGCCGCCTTCGGCGCACTCGAGGACGAATTCGAGCGCCGCAACGAAGACGGCGAGGAGGTCGAACAGCCGGAGTGGTCCGAAGCGGAAGGCGACGAAGACGACCTTGGCTTCCAGCTCTCGAGTGCCAACGCTGTCTGGGCCGACGAGGGGTATCCGTTCGACGAGGAGTACTTCGAGTTACTCGAGGCCTACTACGGTGCCGGCGAGCACGTCGTCGACTTCGCCGGGAATCCGGAGGAAGCCCGCCAGGAAATAAACGAGTGGGTCGAAGAGCGAACGAACGATCGGATCGAGGACCTCCTGCCAGAAGGATCGATCGACGCCGCGACTCGACTCGTGCTCACAAACGCCGTCTACTTCCTCGCAGCCTGGGAGTACGACTTCGATCCGGCTGCGACCGAACCCGAGACGTTCACCGGGATAGACGGCAGCGAGACCGAGGTCGAGATGATGCACCAGAGTGCGGAACTGCAGTATGCTGACGTCGACGGCCATCAGCTCGTCGAGCTTCCGTACGCGAACGGCGACACGAGCATGATCGTCGTCTTGCCCGCGGAGGGCGAGTTCGAGGCTTTCGAGGAGTCGTTTACGGTCGACCGGCTCGCGACGATGCTCGAGGAGACCTCCCGACCGGAGGTCGACCTCGCGATGCCGCGGTTCGGCGTCGAATCGAAGTTCAGCCTCGTCGAGACGATGCGAGAACTGGGAATGGAGCGAGCGTTCGGCGGCGGCGCGGATTTCAGCGGGATGGTCGAGGGTGACGACGGCGGGCTGTTTGTCGACGACATCGTCCACCAGAGTTTCGTCGAGGTCGACGAGGAAGGGACCGAGGCCGCGGCCGCGACCGCGGTTATCATGGCGGAGTCGGCTCCGCCGGATCAGGTCGAGATGACCGTCGACCGCCCGTTCCTGTTTTACATTCGGGATCGGCCGACGGAGACGCCGCTTTTCGTCGGCCGGATCGTCGACGGCGAGACGCTGCAGGAGGAGTGAGCTCCGGCAGAGGGACTCGCGAACGGTCAAAGAGCGATTTCAGTGTGGCGAAAGCGTTTATCCACTCTCTGTGGAGGTTCGTACATGACTGTCGATAGACGGACCCTGATCGCCCTGACCGGTGCCCTCCTCGCCGGCGCTGCCGGCTGTACGTCCGACGACCGGGGAACACCCGAGGTCGGAGACGAAACTGCTGGAAACGACGGCGAGTTCGAGCAACTCGAGTCCTCCGACTTTCCCCGCCTCGAGCCCGTCACTGACCCCGACATCGATCTCGACCTGTTCGCCGAACAGGTGCGGGGTAACGTCGCGTTCTCGTTCGACGTACTCTCGCAGTTACGGAACGATCGGCCGGAGGAGAACGTTTTCTTCTCGCCGTACAGCATCTCGGTCGCGCTTGCGATGACTTACGCGGGCGCACGCGGTGAGACGGCGACGGAGATGGCCGACGCTCTCCAGTATGAACTCGAGAACGACCTCCACACCGTCTTCGGCGCACTCGAGGACGAGTTCGAGCGCCGCAATGAAGACGGCGAGGCGCTACGCGCCCCGGATGGCGAGCGGACGAAGTCCGCGAGCGACGGAGAAGAAGTCGAGAATCCGCAGGACGAAGGCGACGAGGACGACCTCGGCTTCCAGCTCTCGAGTGCGAACGCCGTCTGGACCGACGACGGATTCCTGCTGGCCGACGACTACCGCGACGTACTCGAGGCATACTACGGCGCTGGCGACCACGTGGTCGATTTCACGGATAGTCCGGAGGAAGCTCGCCAGGAGATCAACGAGTGGGTCGAAGAGCGGACGAACGACCGGATCGAGAACCTCCTCCCGCAGGGATCGATCGACGCTTCGACGCGGCTCGTTCTTACCAATGCCGTCTACTTCCTCGCGGCGTGGGAGAACGACTTTACCCACGACGAGACCGAGCCGGCGCCGTTTGTGGGGCTCGACGGAACGGAAACCGAGGTCGAACTGATGCACCAGACCGCACAGTTCCAGTACGCCGAGGTCGACGGCCACCAGCTCGTCGAACTCCCCTACGCCAACGGCGAGACGAGCATGATCGTCGTCCTCCCGGCCGAGGGCGAGTTCGAGTCCTTCGAGGAGTCGTTCACGGTCGATCGACTCGCGACGATGCTCGAGGAGACCTCGCAAACCCAGGTCGACCTCGCGTTGCCGAAGTTCGGCATCGAATCCGAGTTCAGCCTCGTCGAGGCGATGCAGGAACTCGGGATGGAACGGGCGTTCGGTGGCGGTGCGGAGTTCGACGATATGGTCGAGGGCGGCGGTAACGGGCTGTTCATAGACGACATCCGTCACAAGAGCTTCGTCGAGGTCGACGAGGAGGGAACCGAGGCTGCGGCGGCGACCGCCGTCACCGTGTTCTTCTCTGCACCACCGGACGACGCCGAGATGACCGTCGATCGGCCGTTCCTGTTCTACGTTCGGGATCGACCGACGGAGACGCCGCTTTTCGTCGGCCGGGTCGTCGACGCCGAGACGCTACAGGACGACTGAACGGTCTGCTGTACCGATGCACCGGCACAACCGTAAACGGTCGCGGTTACGTCGAAAATGACGTACAGCAGTCCGTATGGCGTGATCAGCGGTCGATCGCGTCGCTCGAACGAACCCGCACCTCGACGCGTTCGCCGACCTCGAACGCGCGGTCCGGGCAGATGAGCTTCGCGCCGAAGTCGCCGTCTCGAGCACAGAACAGCGAGAGGCCCGTGATCGGGTCGCCGTTCGCGGTGACGACGATGTCGTCCCAGGTGATCGTCCGGCCGTCCGCGACGCCGAGGTGGTCGCCGTTCAGCGAGACGCCCGACTCGTTTTCAGTACGGCCGAGCACACCACCGCCTTCGTAGTGGGGAATCCCGCCGTCGAGACTGCCTCCGCTATCCGCGCGCACGCCGACGAAGTACTCTCCGGGCGCGGGATGCGTCGGCGAGTCGAGAGCGGCGTAGGTCTCCCCCGTCGCGACGACTGTCCCCGTGCCATCCCACTCGAGCGGTTCCACCTCGTTCTCGAGTTCGAGCGGCAGCGACCCCGATGCCCGATAGGGGTTCTGATCGGGCCGACGGAAGCCGACGTGGAGGTGGTTGTCGACCCAGGGAGCGAAAAAGCCCGCCCGGACGAGCCGCCCGAGCGAGTCGCCGCGTTCGACCCGGTCGCCGACAGAGACGGCGGGATCGACGTGTAACACCCGAGCGGTCAATCCCTCGAGGGCGGCGGGACCCTCGCACTCGAGCAGGATCAAGTAGTCGTGGTCGGGCGCGTACGGTTTCGGCGGTGCGCGAACGGTCTTCGTCTCGAGGACGGTTCCCGAGACGGGACTTGGTGCGACCTCCGTCCGGCCGTCGCGGAGCGTCCCGGGATAGCAGTCGATCGCACAGCCGCTGTCGTGGGCTGCGTACGGCGAGTTGTACAGCGAAAAACGGGCATACTGGGATACCAAATCGTCGGGAAGCGTGACGGCCATCTGCTCGCCGCAACTCCGGTGCGAGAGCGTTTAGTCCCGTCGGACCAACGGTCTGACAATGCGCGTGTTCCGAGGCCGCGGGCCGACCGTCGACGCCGACCGCGAGGCGAGCAGGACGCTGCTCGAGGTCGCAGCCGACGGCGAGCGAGCGGTACGGGTCTGGACGCCACACCGACAGGTCGCCTTCGGCAGGCGCGACCGGCGACGCGACGGGTACGACAGCGCCCACAGCACCGCCGACGAACGAGGGTTCCCGCCGGTCGAGCGCGATGTCGGCGGTCGAGCCGTCGCCTACGACGGCGAGACGACGGTCGCGTTCGCCCGCGCCGAACCGATCGCGGACTTTCGACGCGGGACTGGAGAGCGATACGAGCGACTCGCCAGCGATCTCGAGGTCGGCCTCGCTTCCCTCCCGGGACTCGAGCGCGACCGACTCGCACACGACGAACCCGAAGACGCGTTCTGCCCCGGCACGCACTCGCTGTCGACAGCGGGACCGAATGGACGACTCAGGAAGGTCGCCGGCATCGCCCAGCGCGTCCGCCAGAACGGGGCGATCACGGCCGGCATCCTCCTCGTCGACGGCCGGGAGGAACTCGTCGGAGTGCTCGAGGCTGTCTACGACGCGCTGGCGATCCCGTTCGATCCTGACTCCGTGGGAACCGTCGCGACCGCCCGTGGACCCTCGAACCCCGACGTCGTACGACAGAAAGTCGAGGATGCACTCGTCGGTGACGCGGAGCCGACGGTCGAACCCGTCGGAGCCTTGCTCGAGGAGTCGACCGGACAGGACTGAGGTAGCGTTTTTCGGGCTCGATCCCGTTGGTCTCGCGTATGAACGCAACCGGCACTCGACGGCGGATGGAGGGGAGTCGATGACTGCCGACGGCCAGCCAGTCGCGGATCCCCGCTGGTCGGAACTGTGTGAGGACGCGACCGGGATCGCCGACCGGTACCGGGAGAACGGCTGGGACGTGGTCGTGCTCGACCCAGTGGCGGTGACTCCCCATGACGGGGACGACCGATCCGGCCTCGAGGTACAGGTGTCCGACGAGGAGTACGATCTGGTCGAGACGCTGGTCGACGACGGCTCGGCTTCGTTCGGGGACGCGGAGGTGTACTACCGCCCAGCCGACGAGGGAGACGACCCGGACGCCCTCGAGGACCGGCGGTTCGCTATTGTGGTCGAGCGAGACGCCGAAAACGAGATCGCCGTCTGTCTCCCGCTCACCTATTCAATCGCCGACGCACGCGAGACTCTCGAGGACGCCCTCGTCGACGAAGAGCTACTGATTCACGTCCACGCTGGAGCGGACGACCGCTGGGTAACGTTCTCCCACGACGATCCGTCGCTATTCCTCGAGGAGGCGGACGTTCGACGCTGGTGAGGGGGATCGTCCTGCGGGTAGAGACACCCGAAAGTATTCACCTGTGCTGACAGAATTTGGGAGTATGCGCCGCCGTCGACTGCTGGCGTCGGTCGGGACGATCCTCGCGGCCGGCACTGCAGGCTGTCTGGCTCGAGACGGGCCCAGTGAGGAGCGACCGACGATCCCAGGCATCCCGATGAACGACGACGAGACGCCAGACGACGCCGACGTCGAACTCTACGATACAGTCGGGATCCGTGTCCTCGATCCGGAGTCAGAACGCGTCCACTCGACCTCGAGGGGGAACGAACGCTACGCCGTTCTCGGTTCTGGAGACGAGGTCGACGACGCCGTCGATCTCGACGCCAACTCGAACGCCGACGGCCCCGGTGAAGAGCGGGAAAACCGGATCGTCGCCTACGCCGACGGCACCGACTTCGCCGAATCGTTCCTCCTGGTCGTCGAGATCCATACTTCGTCGGCTCCCGATCTCCTGCCGGAGTCGATCGAGCGAACCGACGACGGACTCCGTGTCTCCCTCTCGCTGACCGATCCGAACCAGTGGACCGACGATAGGGTTCCACACGCCGTCCTCTTCAGGATCGACGACGAGGCGCCGTCGCCCGACGGGATTTCGATCGACGTTTCAGGGTATCAGTAACCGACTCGAGTCGTTCGACCCGTCTTACTCGTCTGCGGAATCCTCTTGCTCGCGTAGCTCCTCGCTCGCCTCCCGAACTTCCCGCATCACCGAGGAAATCTTGTCTTCGGCCTCGAGTTCCTCCTCGACCGAGAGGTCGACGCCCTCGACCTCGAGCAAGAACTTCGCGATCTCCGTCGACTCGTACATCACGTCGTCGAGTTCCTCGGCGGTGAAGAAGTCACACATCGCGCCGTAGAGGAAGGTCGCACCGGCCTTCTGGACCTTTTCCTCGAACGAGGAACGAGCCTGGTTGACCGCCTGCGGCGTGTAGGTATCGGTCATGAAGGGAACGAGTTCGGGGAGATTCTCGCCGATCTTGGTCATCTCGACGCCAGTCTCGGTTCGGAAGTCCGAACAGAGCCGGGCGATAGCCCACTCGCGGGCGGTGATGTAGGTACGATCGCGAAGGAACTCGTTGACCCGCTCGTACTGTGCGCCGTCCATCTTCTTGAACCGGGCGTACTTCCGGACGTCCTCCGGAATGTCGGATTCCTCGGGTTCGGGGTCGGGAACGCCCGGCATGGCTCCCTCACCGTCGCTGTCGGCGTCGGCATCGGCTTCGTCACCGTCGACATCGGCATCGGCTTCGTCGTCGCTGTCTGCAGCGGATTCGTCCTCGCCGACGGCTGACTCGCTGTCGGAATCCGGATCCGTGTCGCTGTCTTCGACACCGTCGCGTTCCTCGTCCGATCGTTCCTCGTCCGGTTCGGCAACCGAATCTTCGTCGGCGTCTGCGTCGGCCTCGGATCCGGCGACGTCCAGTCCGTCCTCGTCCATGACCGCTTATTCCAACAGCCACGAGATAAGGATTGTTCTCGAGAGCGGCGTACCGAACCCGTACTCGGCGTGCTGGCGGGACGTATCTCGAGAAGCGTAAACTCCGATTCCGTGCCCCGAAGTTCTATCGGATTTAAGTTCGTGAGTGTTGTTCGACAGTATATGACACAGACGCCAGTCGTAGCCAAGGCCGTACGGACTCCACAGGGGAAAGAAGACGGCGCGTTCGCCGACCTGCGCAGCGAGGACCTCTCGGTGCCGCTGATCGACGAGATCCTGGCCGAGACCGGTCTCTCCGGTGACGAGATCGACGACCTGATGTGGGGCTGTGCCCAGCAGCGCGGCGAACAGGGTAACAACGTGGCCCGCGTCATCGCCTTGCTCTCGGAACTTGGCGAGTCGGTTCCGGCGACGACGATCAACCGCTGGTGTGCCTCCTCGATGCAGGCAGTCATCTCGGCCGCGGACGCCGTCGCAGCCGGCAACCGTGATGCCGTCATCGCCGGCGGCGTCGAGAACATGAGCCGCGTCCCGATGGGCGAGAACACCCACAACGTCCACCCGAAGATGGCCGAACTGTACAACATGGGCGAACTCCAGATGGGGATGACCGCCGAAAAGGTCTCCGAGGAGTTCGGCGTCAGCCGCGAGGAGCAAGACGAGTACGCCGCACGGAGCCAGCAGCGCGCCGCCGAGGCAACCGAGGAAGGCCGATTCGACGACGAGATCGTCCCGATCGAGACCGAGGACGGCACCGTCTCCGAAGACGAAGGCATCCGACCGGGAACGACGCCCGAGAAACTGGGCGAACTCCCGACCGTCTTCAAGTCCGACGGCACCGTCACGCCAGGTAACGCCTCCCAGATTTCCGACGGTGCCTCGGCCCTGCTGATCACCAGCGAGGAATTCGCCGAGGAACACGACCTCGAGATCCTCGCGGAGATCGGCATGAACAACGTCGCCGGCGTCGACCCGACCATCATGGGTGTCGGTCCGGTTCCGGCTACTGAGGGTCTGCTCGAGCGCAACGGCCGCGACATCGACGACTACGATCTCGTGGAACTCAACGAGGCGTTCGCGAGCCAGTCGATCTATTCGCGCGACCAGCTCGGTATCGATCCGGAGATCTTCAACGTCAACGGCGGTGCGATCGCGATCGGTCACCCGCTGGGTGCCTCCGGCGCGCGTCTGCCGGTGACGCTGATCCACGAACTCCAGAAGCGCGGCGGTGGCCTCGGGCTGGCGACGCTGTGTGTCGGCTTCGGCCAGGGTGCGGCGATCGAGTTCGAGGTTAACTAGGCTGATTCGTCTGGGCCTTTTGGTCCAGATTTTGCGAGCGAGGAACGGAGTGACGAGCGAGACAAAAGGTGGTCGCGCCAGGGTGCGGCGATCGAGTTCGAGGTTAACTGAGGCGGCTAATCTAGACCTTTTGGTCTCTTCGCGAGTAAAACGAGCGAAGGTCAGCGAGAGTTCTACTCTCGCCAGACAGATTTTGCGAGCGAGGAACGCAGTGACCGCGAGCAGCCGGTCGTTTCGCTTCTTTTGTTTCGTCACGAGCCGTCAGAACTAGCTGATTGTCCGTCATGTACTCTGCTGAGCGCCGATACGGTCGGTCGGAACGATAGTCGACGTTCGACCGAACGGGCCGAAACCCCACTGGTCACGACCGACCGCGTGAGTTGTGCTCGCCGGTTTCGTTAGAGGAAGTCGTCACCGAGAACGTCGTCGAGCAGACCGTCGAGGACGTCACCGGCAGGATCGGTTGGCACATCGTCGACCGGGTCAGTTGGGACGTCATCGACTGGATCGGTCGGGACGTCGTCGACCGGATCAGTCGGCAAGTCGTCTAGATCGCCTTCGTACTCGTTGACCGACTCTTCGACGATCTCTTGCTCCGAAACGCCGTCACTTATCTGTTCACTTACGTTCTCGATCTCTTCGTGTTGTTCGGTCGTCTCTGCAGCTGCCATACCCGATGCCATCGCAATCAGGACGACGAGGCCGATCGACAGCGCCACTGTACGCCGATGAGTCTTGAGCCACCGTGTGATCTTCATAGTGAATCTGCCCACGAGGGCAGCGAAAGGTCGACCGTTACCGTCGATAAACGATCGGAATCGTTCCGCTTCGAACGGCACATTTCGACGACTCAATCGTGCGTTTGATGTCTGAAACGCCGATTGCTTCGGGCCCTGATACTTGCAGGCAAAAGACGAATGTATCAGCGATTACGCCAGAGAAGAAATGACGTTCTACTGAAATCGCCCCTGAATCGACCTCCGAGTAGCCGACACCTGACAACGTAGGAACAGGGTACGTCGGCTGGACCGACCCGTTTTTGCTGGGCGTTTAGTATCCTCGAGTCCAAGATACCGTATGAACAGAATCCTGCTCGCGGTAATCGTCGGGATTCCGGTCGTCTGGCACGTCGCTCTCACGTTGATCACCTACTACGATGCCGGCCGTGTCGGACTCGAGCCGCCGCTGAAGTGGGCAGCGATTACGTTCTGTATCCCGCTGTTTGGCTTCTTTATCTACCTGTTCGAACGTAGCGAACTGTCCTACGATCCGGAAACCGACCCGTACAGGGGGAACAACTTCAACATTCATCCCTCGCGAGCGGACGACACGCCGATTCGATCGCGGGGTGACGATCAGCTCGAGCCGGAGGACCTCGAGGACGAGATCGAAGAGGGTGAGGAGAACCGGTAACAATTCGATTCGTTCGTGGACTACATTCTGAGTGCGTAGACGATGACGACCAGCCCGATCACCTGGCTCAGTTCGGAGGCGACGACGACGCCGGGTTCGGCGAGCGACGGCAGTCCCACGAGGAAGAACACCGAGAAGCCGCCGACGAAGAGGAAGAACGGGACGCCGAGTACCAAGACGAACCCGACGGCGAGATACAGCATCGGCCGACTCTCGTTGCGCCGGTAGCCCTGGTAGGCGATGTAGGCGATGCCGAGCCCGATGAACGCCTTCAGGACGTTGATCGCGAGCATCGCGGCCTCGAACTGATCTGGGTCCGCTGCCTCGGCTACCTGAAGTGGTACTTCGTACACGTTACATCTCCTCCACGAGACGGGTGAATCGGTCTGCCATGCGTTCGCTGCGGTCGATGCTGAATTCGAGGCCGTCGTCGTCGAGGTCGACGACGATCCGCTCCAGGTTCGTCGCGTACACCGTGTGGTGGTGTCCCTTCTTTGGGTCGGGCCTGGTCCGTTCGACCAGCAGATCACAGCGGCGCATATCCTCGAGTCGACGGTACACCGTCGGCCTGGAGACGTCACACCGCTCGCTGAGCGCGTTTGCTGACATGGGTTCTCGATAGATCTCGGTGAGGATGCGACGGGCCGTTTCGTCCTCCAGCAGGGCTGCGAGGTCCTCGAGTGGACGCTCCTCACTCACGATAGCTGTTTGCAGGTGGCATATCCATAAAGTCGTGACGGCGACTTCAGGCCGTGAAGCGGTGCTCGGGGCGCTATTGAAGTGGGTTTCGTTGGTTCACTCGAGATGCGTGATTCACTATTCGCGGCAGTCCGCAGTTCCGATAGCCGACACGGTACCATCGTTCGAGGACGATCTCGAGTGATCCGAGCGACGATCGTTCTGGCAATCACCATTTCGTTGCTCGTTGCAGGTGTCGCCGGTCCAGTGACGGCCACTGCCAGTGGATCGATCGATGCCGCCGCACCCAGTCAGGAGGTCGACGGGGAACCGGTGTTCGACGATCCCGACGAACTCGAGGCGTTCGTCGACGACGTCGTGGCCGAACAGCGCGAGGAACACGACGTCCCAGGCGTGACGGTCTCCGTCGTCGAGGGTGAGGAGACCGTCCTCGCGAAAGGATACGGCGATGCAGATGCAGCGACTGGCACTCCCGTAGAGGCAAACGAGACGGCGTTTATGGTCGGTTCGGTGAGCAAACTCGTGACCTGGACCGCCGTGATGCAGGGCGTCGAAGACGGGAAACTCGATCTCGACGAAGACGTCAACACTTACCTCGAGAATTCCGAGGTCGAGGTTCCAGAAGCGTACGACGAACCCGTGACCCTTCGTCACCTCGGGACTCACACCACTGGTTTCGATCCGGCGCTCGTTCCAGGGATCGTCGAGGATGGCGAGGAGGTGACGTCGCTCGAGACTGCGCTGGCCGAGAACGAACCCGACCGGATCGAACCGCCGGGCGAAACCGTCGCCTACTCCAACTACGGCACGGTACTCGCCGGTCACGTCGTCGCAGAAGCCTACGAGACGACGTTCGAGGAGTACGTCCAGTCGGAGGTCTTCGAACCGCTCGAGATGGACCACAGTACGTTCGCTCAGCCGGTTCCCGAGGACCACCCCGGCGAACTCGCGGCCCCACACGAACCGACCGGTGAACCGGCGGATCGCACGTACATCAACTGGCGGCCCGCCGGCTCGATGAGCGCGACGGCGACCGATATGGCGACGTTCACGAGCGCGCACCTCGAGGACGGTGCCGTCGACGACGCTCGCATCCTCGAGTTGGAGACGGTCGAGACGATGCACGATACCCACCACGAACGTCACGAGGCGGTCAACGACTGGCGGTACGGCTTCTACGAGTACGGTGCCGCCGATACTGATCTCGTCGCCCACTCCGGTGGGACGATGCACGAAACGACCAAACTCGTCTTGGCACCCGAGGATGACGTGGGTATCTTCGTGAGTTACAACGTCCGGAATCAGGTTGCGCCCCCGAACGTGGTCGTCGACGCTATCCTGGGGGAGTACGGCCTCCAGCCCGAACCGGAGACGCCCGAGGACGGGGAGTTAGCCGATGGTGCGAGCGATCGAGCCGAGACGCTCGCGGGCGAGTACCGGGCGTCGATGGTCCCCTCGTCCGGTCCCGAGCAGGTCGTCGATCCGATGGTTCGCCTCTCGGTCGACGCAGCTAGCGACGGAACCCTCGAGAGCGATACGCTCGGCATGGACGAACGGGAGTGGGTCGAAGTCGAGCCGTACGTTTACCACGAGGTCGACGGCCACGACGTCCTCGTCTTCGAGGTCGAGGACGGCGAGGTCGAGGCCCTGCATCGAAACAGTATGCCGATGCTGACCTACGAACCGGTTCCGACTCACGAGCGAACGATCGTCGTCGGTGGTCTCGCCGGCATCGCACTCGTCGGCTTCGCACTGTCACTCGTCGGCTGGATCGGACTCGCCGGCTGGCGACGCGTGCGCGGCTGGCGGACGGAAACCGCCCCGTCCCGATCCGGGCGGACAGCCTCCGGTTCGTTCCGCGACACGCTCGAGAACCGCCTCCGACGACCGTCGTGGCTCGCCCGCGCCGCTGGCATCGCGCTCCCTGTCCTCTCGCTCGCGTTCGTCGCGGGGTTCCTGTGGGGATTCGCGCTCGACGAGGAGTTCGCCTTCGTAACGATGCCGGTGCCGTTCCGCGTCGCGCTCTCGCTGCCACCGCTCGTGGGCGTGGTGACCGCCGCGACCGTCGTCGGGACCGTCGTCGCGTGGCAGCGTGGCTACTGGTCCCGGCGAGCACGAATCCACCAGACGCTACTCGCAGTGCTCGGACTCGCGTTCTGCTGGGTGTTACTCGAGTTCGGGTTCTTCGGCGTGTGAACGACGGAAACGACGGACCTCAGTCGTCGGCCGGTGTCGCGCCTGATCCTCCGATTTGATCGGCCGGAACGGTACCGTCCTCGTTCCAGCCGCGTTCGTCGTAGTACTCGTCGAGACCCGCTTCGAAGCCCGGAATCTCGTAGGGAACCTGATCGTCCTCGCGGTCGAAGCCACGCTGGTTGTTGAAGTGGCGCTCGAGCGCGACAACCTCGCCGCCGACCTCGAGCAATTCCTCGTACTCGGCGTCCAGCAGCGTCTCGAGTCGCTCCGGACTCACGAAGTCCCGCGAGAACTTGCAGAGCACGGCGCTGTCCTTGACGGCGTTGAGGTTCTCGAGTTCGACGAGTTTCGGCGGTTTGCCCTCGAGTCCTTTCTTGTCGAAGGCGTCGTCGGCGTCGACCAGCGGGTACTCGTAGGGATAGAACTCGCCGTACATGTGGTCTGCGCCGCGGTTTGCGGTGGCGAAACCGAGTCCCTGCCCGTTGAGCGTGCGGCCGTCGTGGGCGGAGAACTCCATTCCTTTGACCGTCCAGTTCTCGACGCCGAGGTCGTCGTGGATGCGGTCGACTCCCTCCGCGAGCTGGTCGCCAATCCCCTCGCGGTGGGCGATTTTCTCGACGAGGTCGTGGATCAACTCGGCGTTGCCGAACTCGTCCTCGCTGGCGAGGTAGGCCGCGACGACGTCGCCGGCCGAGATAGTGTCGAGTCCGAACTCGTCGCAGAGTTTGTTGGACTTCATCACGTCGACGATGTCGTCGACGCCCGAGTTCGAACCGAACGCCATCAGCGTCTCGTACTCGGGACCTTCGGTCTCGAGGTCGGTCTCCTCGTCCTTCGTCGGGAGTTTGCAGGCAAACGCACAGGCCGAGCAGGTCCCTTTCTTGTACTTCTTCTCTTCGACGCGGTCGCCGCTGATGTCGTCGATGTGCTCGTAGGAGAGTTCCGAGAAGTACCGCGTCGGCAGGGCTTCGACCGTGTTGGCGTACTCGGCGACGGAGGTCGTCCCCTGGCGTTTCATGATGTGGTCGGCTTGGGCTGCCTCGCCGTGGACTTCGGACTGGAGCGGCGGAATCTCGACCTCGCGGGTCGAGTCGCCGTCGAACGTGATCGCCTTCACGTTCTTCGATCCCAGGACTGCGCCGAGACCGCCGCGACCGAACGCCCGTTCCTTCGAGGTCATGATCGAGGCAAAGCGGACCTCGTTCTCGCCTGCGGGTCCGACGACGACCGTGTGTTCGGACTCCAGGCCGTGCTCCGATTCGATGTACTCGCACGTTTCTGAGACGGTCGCCTCCTCGAGTTCTGGGACTGCCTCGTATTCGACGCCGTCGTCGGTGACGTGGACGATCACGAGTTCGTCGCTCGCGCCGGTGACCTCGACGGCGCTGTACCCCGTCGCGGTGAAGTTTCGCGAGAGGAAGCCGCCAGCGTTCGAGGAGAGCAGGCCGTCGGTCAGCGGCGAGAGCCCCGTCGCGGACATCCGGCCCGTAAAGCTCATCGTGGAGTGCTGGAGCGGCCCCGTCGCGAGAAAGAGGCGGTTCTCGGAGCCGAGCGGATCGGCGTCGAACGGGATCCGATCGTGGGCGAGTGTCGTCCCGAGCGCACGGCCACCGATAGTCGACTCGAGGACGTCGTCGATCGACTCCGTGTCGACGGTTCGGTCGTCGAGGTCGATCGTACACAGCGGTCCGCGTACGTGTTTCATATGGGGGAGTGTGACACGCCCGGTCGCAAAACGATAACGGTTGTGGAGGCAACGGTGACAGCTCGAACTATCATAATTACATTCTACTATGTATTCGCACATGTAGACTTACGAATCGGTCGGGCCGAGAACGAACAAGTTATCGCCTGTAGCAAGATAGAACTGATTATAACTCTATATAGGTCGTGTAGATAGTCCACTGCCCTCTCGATGTATACCACACTCTCTGTCTCTGAGAGGGTGGATTCGGGAATACGACTTTCAATTCCGGATTCGAGCTATACTTAGGAAGTAATAGATGAATGTACAATAGTAGAATAAGTTATAGTTTAGGCCAGCGGAGGGAACCGCTTCGTTCTCTCTATCGAACTGTGAGTGTGGTGAACATACATATGCCGGCACGCCGTAACCGAGCCTATGGGTTCGCCTGCAGTGCTCGAGGAGCCACGCGCAATCGACATGCACGCTCACCAGCCGACCAGCGAATTTCTCCACGACGCTGGCGGCCAGATGATGCGAGATGCCGCCGACAGGTTCGGAACGGACCTCGAAACCGACACGTACGACAACATGCTCGAGGAGTATCGCGACGCCGGCGTCGGCCGCGCGGTTTTGCTCGGGTGGGACGCCGAGACGAACACTGGAAATCCACCGGTCCCCAACGACTACGTCGCCGAGGTTCGCGACGAGTACGACGACTTCTTCGTCGGGTTCGGTTCCGTCGATCCCCTCAAGGACGACTGCGTCGAGGAGGCGATCCGCTGCGTCGAGGATCTGGACCTCTCGGGGTTCAAGTTCCAGCAGATCGCCCAGGGGTTCGACCCCTCCGATCCCGAACACGAGGAACTGTGGGAGACGATCGAGGATCTGGGCGCGCCCGTCGTCTTCCACGGCGGTAACTCGACGCTCGGTGCGTGTTCGCCGGGCGGTCGCGGCCTGAAGATCAAGTACGGCAACCCCATGCTGATCGACGACGTGGCGGCGAACCATCCCGACCTGCAGATCCTCATCGCCCACCCAGCGTATCCCTGGGAGAAAGAACAGCTCGCCATCTGCCAGCAGAAGGGCAACGTCTACATGGACCTCTCGGGCTGGATGCCCCGGTACATCGACGATCAGGTACTCCACTACGCGAAGACGCTGCTCACGGACAAGGTTATGTTCGGCACCGACTACCCAATGCTCGAGCCGAAACCGTGGCTCGAGCAGTTCGCCGAACTCGAGTTCGACGAGGACGTACAGCGGAAAATCCTCTGGGAGAACGCCGAGGAATTTCTCGAGATAGCCACGTAGAGGCCGAGAGCGCCAGAACAAGTCTTCGAGGTACCGTTCGGTGTTCGGTCCTGGACGCCACGACTTCGAACAGATCGTACTCGAGCTATCTTTCTCGACGCTGATTGGTAAGCGATCGCGTAGCGTGCGGGCAGACGTGACCGTGGATCGATCCGCTTGCACCCCTCGATGTCGGATTCTACCCTGACGATTCCGACCCTCCAACCGACAAAACGTTGTGGCGCTACTCTGAGAGCTGGTCGCCTGACCGTGAAAGGTAACTTCTGATATTAATCGAACATTCTATATGATTCTCTACTGAACTGTATTTTTACTATGGGGATAATCGTAACGAGAACGTTTGTGGCCCAGTACTGGTCGATAAAAAGAGCGATCGGCGTCTTCACAGTGGGTGTGATAGTAGGTCTCGCCACTATCGCTTCGACCGATGGCATAGCTTCTGGGGGGCCAGGCCCCATTATTTTATTATGCTCTGGAGGCATTTTTGCTTTTTACGGGGCGTCTGAATTGATTCCTGCGGACAAAACGATCATTATTGGCTTATTCCGCATCGTGTGCGTACTATTTCTTATTATATTGATTACAATACTGTATGCGGTGTATGTGTTTGCTTCTGGAATGTGAATTACCGAATACTCGTTCCGCTTGGACTCCCCTCGGATAGGTATTCGCGTCTCAGCGATCATCCAGTTGAACACCTCGTCGGTCAGCAGACGGGTCGCAGGAGAAAGTCGTGGACGTAGTCAGCGGTGTGCGAGATTGATCTCGATCTCGTTTGTCGCACCGAGTAGGAGGTCCGGGAGTTCGTCGGCCATCAAGTCGCCGCGAAGACGGTTGGCGGGGCCGGCGATACTGAGCGCACCGATCGAGGCCCCGTCTTCGTCCGTGATCGGCGCTCCCACGGCGTGCACGCCGACGACCGACTCCTCCCGGTTGAACGCGTAGCCGCGGTCGCGAATCGACTCGAGTCGATCGAACAGTGCCGCCCGGTCGGTGATCGTCTCGGCGGTCTGGCCGGGGAGTCCGTGTCGTTCGAGGATCGTCTCGACGCGCTCGTCGGGGAGATGCGCCATGATCGCTTTTCCGGCCGCAAACTGGTGGAGAGGTGTCCGTTTGCCGATCCGGGCGTGGGTCTTCACCGAGTGGCGGCCCTCTGCACCGTAGATGTGGACGCCCATGCCGTGTTCCTCGACGACGCACCAGACCTTCTCGTCGGTCTCGTCTGCGAGCTCGTCGACCTTCGGCTTCGCGACGTCGAACAGCGGATGCCGGTTCCGGGCGTACACCCCGTAGTCGAGAAACCAGGTACTGATTCGGTAGCCACCGTCCTCCTGGACGAGCAGTCCTCGAGACTCGAGCGTCTTGACGTGTCTGTGTACCGTACTCTTCGCGAGTCCGAGTTCGTCGGCGAGTTCGGACACGCCTGCGTTCCCCTCGCGTTTGAGCGTATCGACGACGTCGAACGCGGTTTCGACGGTTTCGACCGGTCGATGACTCGAGTCGATTGCCATGTGTTGACAACACTCTGCCCTCTCGCAAAAACCTGTTCCCACTATTCGAACGATTCCTGCGTTCGCTTCGATCGCTCTTCGGACTGTCTCGAGTCAGCGGTCGTCCTTGACGAGTCGTTCCTGGCCGATAAACCGCGGCCGCTCGTCGATCGCGAGGAAGTTGTCGACGTCCTCGCGGGCCTCCTTTGCCTTCCCTTTCTCGGGATCGTAATCTCGCGAGCCCTCGCTGCCGAGTGCGTCGTACAGTTTCTCGAGGTCCTCGAAGTACAGTTCGGCGACGCCGTCGAACTCCGCGTTCTCGGGGTCGGTCGGGAGGATCGTGTTGTACTTCACGACGCCCTCTATCTCGCGGGCGATCGGAGTGTGGTTCTCCTGCCAGTAGTCGACGAACTCCTCGTGGGTCATCCCCTCCTGGCGGACGAGAAACGCCGAGTGTTTGTACAGATCGTCGGTATCACCGTCGACCTCGTCTTTCTGGACGATCTCCTCGCCGATGAAGCGGGGACGTTCCTCGACGGCGAGGAAGTTGTCGACGTCCTCGCGGGCCTTCGCCGCGACTTCCTTCGTCGGGTCGTAATCCCGCGATCCGGGGCTGCCGAGCGCCGCGTGGAGGTCTTCGAGGTCTTCGAAGTACAGTTCCGCCAGCCCGTCGAACTCGGCGTGGTCCGGCTCTGTGGGGAGGACCTGCTGGTATCGGACCACGCCCTCGATCTCCTTCGCAATCGGGGTGTGGTTCTCCTGCCAGTAGTCGACGAACTCCTCGTGGGACATGCCGTCCTGACGGACGAGTAAGGCGACGTGCTTGTACATCATGCTTGAATATCCCACACAGTCCAATAAACGTCCGGGTGCAGACGCCACTCGGTTTCGTTGCCCTGTGAGGTGGACCAGAATTTATGGTCGTCGGTTTGATTGGTACGAGTACGCATGACGTTCTACGATCGAGAGTTCATGGAGGGCACCCGTGGCACCCAGGCCGTCGACTGGGAACAGCGGATCGACACCCAGCGCCTCCGCCGGGAGCGCAAAGAGCGGGCACTCGAGCGCCTGCAGGAGACGGATCTGGGTGCGATGCTCCTGCTATCGGACCCGAACATCCGGTACGTGACCGGGCTGGCGATGACCGGCGGCAGCGGCGCGGATCACTATACGCTGTTGACCGAGGAGGGCGATGTCGTCCACTGGGACACTGCCGACCACGCGAGCAACCAGCGGTTCAACTGCCCCTGGCTCCACGATATTCGGTACGCCTGTCCCGGCCTCGGCAACGTCCCACGAGCGTCCGGTCGGGACTCCGCGCGTCGGTTTCTGCTCGAGACGATGGCCGAGGGCGTCGCCGAGGCGATGAACGAGTACGGCGTCGCCGACGAGCGACTCGGCGTCGACGTCGGCAACCGCGGATTGCTCGAGGCGCTCGAAGGGCAGGACCTCGAGACGGACGTCGAGACCTGTACCGCGGTCATGGAAGATGCTCGCAAGGTCAAGACCGAAGACGAGATCGAGTGTCTCCGTCAGGTCGCCGCCATCTGCGAGGCCGGTTTCCAGCGGATCACAGACGCCGCGAAGCCGGGGATGCGCGAGAACGAGGTCTGGGGCGAAGCGGTCCAGGAACTGTGGCGTCACGGTGCGTTCGTCGGCGGCGGCTACCTCACCTCGGGGCCGAACACGTGGCCGAAACACCAGGCCAACACCACCGATCGCGCCATCCGGCCGGGCGACCTCGTCTACGCCGACTTCTACAATATCGGTTACCTCGGCTATCGCTCCTGTTACTATCGCACGTTCTCGATGGGCGAGCCGACCCAGGAACAGAAAGAGGCGTACGAAACCGCTCGAGACAACCTCTACGACGTCCTCGAACGGATCGAGCCCGGTGCGACGACCGACGAGATCGCACAGGGGTTCCCGGACATGGCGGGCGAACACGCTGACTACTACGATGCCGATGAACACTGGCAGATGACGACTAACCACTGGGCCCACGGGCTCGGCCTCCAGTTGTACGAGGTGCCGCTGATCTGGCGCGGACTCTCACCCGACCATCCGATCGAGATCGAGGAGGGGATGACGATGGCCGTCGAGACTCAGGAACCCGCTGGACGGCAGGGCGTCCGGGTCGAGGAGATGGTCGTCGTTCGCGAGAACGGCGTCGAGATTCTGAGCCAGTGGCCCGTCGAAGAGATCACGGTGATCGATTACTGACCACCAGTTACTGACCCGAACTATTTGGTCGCGGAGGACGAACGACGACTATGCAGCTCGGGACTGGCCTCTTTACCGCCCAGCAGCGCCCGGACGACGACCGCGGGACGGCAGACCGCTACGACGAAATTCTCGCGCTCACCCGCGAGATCGAGGCCGCGGGACTGGACAGCGCGTGGGTCTCCGAACACCACTTCGCCGAGGACGAGTACCTCTCGGGGACGATGCCGACGCTCGGCGCGATGGCCGCCGTGACCGGCGACATAGAGATCGGCAGCTGTGTGGCACTCGGACCGCTGTACGATCCAATTAGACTCGCAGAGGACGCCGCAACCGTCGACGCGCTCGCGGACGGCCGGCTCACGCTCGGTCTCGCCATCGGCTCGAACCCCCGCGAGTTCGACGTCTTCGGCGTGCCACGCGACGAACGGGCCGAGCGCCTCGCCGACCTGATTCCGTTTCTCCGGGGTGCCTGGAGCGACGGCGACCTCGAGTACGACTCCGACTTCCACGACGTGCCGACCGACGTCTCCATCACGCCCAAGCCGGCCGACGGCTACGTCCCGATCATGCTCGGCGGCGCGGCGAAACCCGCAGTACGCCGAGCGGCCCGCACCGCAGAGGGATGGTGTGCTCCCTCCTCGCTATCTGTCGAAGGCATCCGCAAGCGCGTCGAGGACATCCGTCGGGTTCGCGACGAGGAAGACGTCGACGGTGACTTTACGATCTACGTCCTCCAGCACGGCTGGGTCGGCGACTCCCGTGAGGAAGCCTGGGAGACGATGAAGGACGGCTACCTCTACATCCAGCGCCGGTACGCCGAAATCTTCTCCGGCGAACCGGTCGCCGAACTCGAGCCCGAGCGCAAGCGCGAACTGAAAGAGCAGGCGATCTTCGGCACGCCCGAGCAGGTGGTCGAGGAACTCGAGACCTATCGCGGCGTGCTCGGCGACGACGTCCACTTCATCTTCCGGACCTACCACCCCGGCGTCGGGACCGAGGCAATGGTCGAGTGTGTCCACCGGCTCGGCGACGAGGTCGCCCCGGAGCTATCCTAGCCCGTCTTGTAGACGCCGCGCGCGTCGGCGATCAGGGTATCGACGGCTTCGCCGTCTCCACGAGGTTCCGACGGAGTCTCGCCGTCGTCGGCCGCGTACACGTCCACGTCGACCACGCCCACGTCACCCCCACACCGGACGACGTCGGCCTCGGCGTAGAGGTCGCCCGTTCCGGCGCTCAGGTAGTCGATCCGCATGTCGATCGTCGGCACCGGCTGGTCGACCTCCGAGACCAGCGCCGCGCCGCCGACCGTATCCGCGAGCGTGAACGTGACGCCGCCGTGAGCCATCAGTTCCTCTTCGTTCCAGGAGAGTTCCTCGGTCATCTCGAGGCGGCCTTCGGCGTGGCCGTCGGCACACTCGGTGATCTCGATCCCCAGCAGGGATGCGAAGGGCATCCCCTCGAAGAAGGCCTCGATATCCATACGCTCACTCTTCCATGCTGACCAATAAAAGTTCAGGCGTAGCAGACCGCTACCGGCCTTGCCAGTCGGGTTCGCGGTCCTCGAAGAAGGCGTCGATCCCCTCGTTTTTGTCCTCGGTCGCGAACAGCTGGGCGAACAGTTCGGCCTCGTACTCGATGCCGCTCTCTAAGTCCATCCGGGAGCCGGCTTTGACGGCCTCTTTCGCGAACTCGAGGGCGACGGGGCTCTTTTCGGCCATCGATTCGGCGAGGCCATAGGTTTCCTCGTCGAGTTCGTCGTCGCTTTCGCAGACGATATCGACGAGTCCGATCTCGCGAGCTTCGTCGGCGTCGATCAACTCGCCCGAGAGGATCAGCCGCATCGCCTGTCCTTCGCCGACGAGTCGCGGCAGGCGCTGGGTACCGCCGCCGCCGGGCATAATCCCGAGGTTGATCTCGGGCTGGCCGACCTTCGCCCGTTCGTGGGCGATCCGGACGTCACACGCGGTCGCGAGTTCGCAACCGCCGCCGAGAGCGTGACCGTTGAGCCGGGCGATAACGGGCTGGCGGAGGTCGTCGACCACCTCGTACACGCGCGGGCGTTTCGAAGCCTCGCGCTGTTCCAGGGCGTTTCGTTCGCGCAGTTCACTCACGTCGGCACCGGCGACGAACGCCTTGGCCTCGTCCGCCCCGGTGAGCACGACGACGCGGACGTCGCTGTCCTCGATCGCGTCGAACACCTCCTTCAGTTCCGCTCGAAGCGTCCCGTTCAGGGCGTTGCGCGCGTCGGGACGATGCATCGTCACCGTCGCGACGCCCGCGACGCGGTCGCCGACCTCGACCCGAACGGTCTCGCAGTCCGCGGCGACCTCTTCGACGGCCTCGGCACCGTCGACTCGATCGTCACTCATCGCCGCCACCTCCGCTGACGCCGACGATCTCGCCGTCCTCCCAGACGTAGAAGCCCTCGCCGGTCTTCTTGCCGAGTTTCCCCGCACGAACCTTTCGCTTGAGCACCTGCGGCGGCCTGAACCGTTCACCCAGTTCCTCGCGGAGATACTCGAGTATATCCAGTCGTACGTCTAACCCGACCACGTCGCCGAGTTCGATCGGTCCCATCGGGTGGTTGTAGCCCAGTTCCATCGCAGCGTCGATATCGTGCGGGTCGGCGACGCCCTCCTCGACCATCCGCATCGCCTCGACGCCGAGGGCGACGCCTAGCCGCGAGGAGGCGAAGCCGGGCGAGTCGGTCACTTCGACCGCCGTCTTGTCGATGTCCTCGACGAACTCGTGGGCCGTCGCGACCGTCTCCTCGCTCGCCTGCTCGGGGACGACGATTTCGACCAGTTCCATGATGTGGACCGGGTTGAAGAAGTGGAGTCCGATCACGCGGTCGTCGTGTTCTGCCGCGCTCGCGATCTCGGTGACCGACAGCGACGAGGTGTTCGTCGCGATGGTCGTCCCCTCGTCGACGACTCCCTCGACGTCCTCGAGGGTGTCCCGTTTCAGGTCGAGATCCTCCGGAACCGCCTCGATCACCAGGTCCGCTCCCTCGAGTGCCTCTGTGAGATCCGTCGTGCCATCGATCCGGGAGAGCGTCGCGTCGGCCTCCTCGCGGGTGAGTTTGTCGCGTTCGATCCCGCCCTCGAGGTTCGCTTCGATCGACTCGAGGCCGTTCTCGACGTACTCGGGTTCGACGTCTCTGACGACGATGTCGTGGTCGGCCATCGCCGTCACCTGCGCAATGCCGTGGCCCATGGTGCCAGCCCCAAGCACTGTGACTTGCATACACGACACATCCGGAACGACCCTCAAAGACGTTACTATTTCCGACATATGGGGCGAGGTAACGGCACACATATATGGCTACGGACAATACGCGACGAGCATGCGAGACGTCTATCTCGTCGGTGCGGGCCAATCGCCGTTCGGGGCGTTCCCGGATCGGAGTTACCGGGACCTGTTCGCGGAGGCGTACGAGGCCGCATGCGACAGCGTCGACCACGGGATCGACACCGAGGACGTCGACGAGGCCGTCGTCGGCACGCTCGGCGTCGGCGGCCGCCAGTTAGGGCTGTCGGGGCCGGCCGTGACCGAACACGTCGGTCTCCACAACGTCCCTTGCTCGAGAGTCGAGAACGCCTGCGCTGCAGGCGGATTCGCCGTCCGAAACGGCGTTCAGGCGATCAAGAGCGGCTTCGCCGACGTCGTCGTCGCCGGCGGCTACGAGGTGATGACCGACCTCTCGGACGACGTGACGAAGTACTGGCTCGGCGTCAGCGGCGAGACCGAGTGGGAGCGACTGACCGGGACGACCTTCTCTGGCGTCTACGCCCAGATGGCGAGTGCGTACTTGAACGAGTACGAGGCGACGACGGAAGATCTCTCGCGAGTCGCCGTCAAGAATCACGGAAACGGCGCGAAAAACCCCAAGGCACATCTGGGATTCGAGTGTTCGCTCGAGGACGCCACGAGCGCGCCGACCGTCGCGGACCCTCTCAATCTCTACCACTGCTGTCCGACCTCCGACGGTGCGGCGGTCGCGATCCTCGCGAGCGAGAACGTCGTCGGGGAGTACACCGACGAACGAGTACGAATCGCTGGCGTCGGCGCGGCGAGCGACCGGGTCGGCCTGGCCCAGCGGGACAGTTACACCGGCATCTCGGCATCGCAGGTCGCCGCCGAGACCGCCTACGAGCGGGCGGGCGTCTCCCCCGGCGACCTTGATTTCGCCGAGGTCCACGACTGCTTCGCGATCGCGGAACTGGTCGCCTACGAGGATCTGGGCTTCTGTGAGCCGGGATCGGCTCCCGAACTGCTCCGTGAGGGCAGAACCGATCCGGACGGCGACCTCCCCGTCAACACCTCGGGCGGGCTGAAGTCGAAGGGTCATCCCATCGGCGCGACCGGAACCGGCCAGGTCGTCGAGGCGTTCGACCAGTTGACCGGACGAGCGGGCGATCGACAACTCGAGAACCCACGGTACGGCCTGACCCACAACGTCGGCGGAAGCGGCGGCGTGTCGGTCGTTCACGTCTTCGAGCGCGAGGAGGTGGGACGATGACGCTCGGCATCGAGAGCGTCGGCGCGTACGCTCCGCGGTACCGGCTCACGGCCGACGCCGTCGAGGACGCCTGGGGCCAGTTCCACGGCGCGGGGATCTCGGAGACGGCGGTTCCCGCCGGCGACGAGGATACGCTGACGATGGCATCCGAGGCTGCAACGGAGGCGCTGGCGGCGAGCGCCCTCGAGCCGACCGACGTGGCCCACCTGCTGGTCGCCACGACGACGCCGCCGAACGAGGAGGGGGCGATCGCCGGGCGACTCGCGAGTTTCTTCGGACTCGCGGCGACGACCGAGACGCGGACGTTCACCGCGAGTACGCGGGCCGGCGTCGACGCGCTGACGACTGGCCTCGAGCGCGGCGACGGCCCCGTTCTTGTCGTCGCCAGCGACGCTCCGCGCGGCGCGCCGGACGACGAGATCGAACACGCCGGCGGCGCGGGCGCGGCCGCAGTCCTCCTGACCGCCGACGGCGAAGGCTCGGTTCGCGACCGCGCCGAACGCACGACGACGTTCCCCGGCACGCGATTCCGCCCCGCCGGATCGGACGAGACGACCGGTCTCGGAATCACCGGCTACGACCGTCAGGCGTTCACCGAGACCGTCACAGGCGTGGCCGAGGACCTCGAGTACGACCTCGGGTCGGCCGACGCCGTCGCACTCCAGTCGCCGAACGGAAAACTCCCCTATCGGGCGGCCGGTCCGCTCGGCGTCGAGGCCGAGACGCTCCAGGCTGGAACCACCGTCCACGACCTCGGCGACACTGGCGCGGCGAGCCCCCTCCTCGGGTTCGCGAGCGCGCTCGAGGCCGGCCACGAGGACGTCGTCCTGATCGGCTACGGCTCCGGCGGCGGCGCGTCGGCGATCGCACTCGAGGCGACCAACGTCGCGGTCTCGACGAGATTCGGGGGCGCGGAGACGCTCTCCTACGGCGAGTATCTGCGGATTCGGGGCGACGTCACCCCTGGCGAACCGGACGGCGGCGGCGCGTACGTCAGCGTCCCCAGTTGGAAGCGAACCCTCCCTCAGCGCCACCGGCTCGTCGCCGGCCGCTGCCGGGAGTGCGGCGACCTCGCCTTCCCACCCGAGGGGGCCTGTACGGGATGTGGGACGCTCGAAGAGTACGACGACGTCTCCCTGCCCGGGACGGGGATGGTCGAGGCGGCGACGGTCATCGGCCAGGGCGGTGCGCCGCCGGAGTTCGTCGAACAGCAGGCCAGGGAGGGCGCGTACGTCAGCGCCATCGTCGCGCTCGACGGTCCCGACGGCGGCACAGTCTCGACGCCGGCGCAAGTCCGTACCGTCGGTGAGGAGTCCGTCTCGCCGGGCGACCGCGTCGAGGCGACGATCCGTCGGATCTACACGCAGGAGGGCGTGACCCGGTACGGCTTCAAGATGCGACTTCGAGACTGACCTCGCTGTTCTCGGATCCGTAATCGACCGGTTCGAACTATTCGAACGCCTAGGGCGGAACGAGCAGCACGATCGTACATTGTTCCTCTACGACAGATATGGTATTACAGAAGTACATCTGTAAAGGTCTGTGGTCGGTCAGGCACGATGCCCACGTAGCACCGATTGTCGTTCGAATAGCTCGAACGAGTTCGTCGATCCGATACGAATCGTCTCCGCCGTTCGTGACTCGAAATCGGTACTGTCGTCGATAGATCGGCTGATGGCACCTGATTGCCACTATTCGAACGGTCCGCCGTCTGTTCCGCTCACGAGGTCTGTGAGTACTCCTCGACCCACTCCTGGAGGGTGATTCCCATTGCTGCCTCGGTGATGGCGTTCGAGGACGCGGAATTCGCGCTCTTGACGAGTTCGGCCTCGAGCGTCCGGGTCGGAATCTCGCCGAAGAAGTGCGGAATCGCCCGCTGGACGGCAAGCGGACAGCCAACCTCGTGTGCGAGGGCGTACCCGGAGATGGAGTGAGGAATCTCCTCGGTGGCGTACCGCGGGTCGGGATCGACGAGGACGTCGTCCTCGACGTGATCGGTGTACTCGTAGCACTTCCCCACGTCGTGGAGGAGACAGGCCGCGACAATCGTGTCGACGTCCGGCGTAGCACCGTGGAACTCCCGCTGTTCTCTCGCGGACTCGAGTGCAATCCGCGTGACGCCGCGGACGTGTTCGACGTTGGTGACCTCGTGGATGTTCCAGGCGTAGGGGACGTCCTCGATCCGTTGCCAGCCCCCTCGCCGCAGACCGAGCGTCCAGGCCTCGACGACGCGATTTCGGAGGTCGTCGTCGTCGATCTGCTCGAGTTCGGGAAACGCTTCACGGACTTGCGCGTCGTAGTCGATTTCGGACATGGTGATCGGTGGTCGAGTATCGGCAGTCGCTCCGGACAGTTCTGGCGGCACGTCGGTAGCGGCCGTAGTTTCTGGACTCTCGTAAATAAATCGTGAGGCCGGCGGTCTGTTCCCGGAGACCGCGCGCATCATAGCCGCTCGCCGCGAACGAACAGCCGTTTGCCGGCATCGCGGCTCTCGGCGTAGCCGTCGTCGTACTCCATCAACTGGAACAGCACTCCGGTCGCGTTCTCCGGCGAGAGAAACGCTTCGCCCCAGTGGTCGAACTCGGCGTGATCGACCACGGAGACGCCGTGCTCGGACAGCGCCTCGATCGCCGCCTCGAGATTCGCCACCTCGAGCGTGACGTGGTGGAGGCCGGGTCCGTTCTCCTCGAGGAAGGCGGTGAGAAACGATTCCGAGCCGTCCGCGGGGGCGATGAGCTCGAGCCGGGAGGCGTCGCCGAGTACGTACGTCGCCCACGCGAATTCCGCGTACTCGCTTCGTTCCTCGTGGATCTTCTCGCAGCCGAGCGCGAACAGGATCGATTCGGCGTCCTCGATCGAGTCGACCGCGATGCCGACGTGGTCGACACGCATTGCTGGCAGGTCGGCCATACGGTGGAAACGTGACTCGGAGAACATAGGTATTTGGTGGTTGTTCTCACTCCTCGAGGCTCGCGTGATCATACCGCACCGGTAGAACAAAGTTGGCGTCCCTCGACAACGGGAGTGTATGCTCAAGCTGGTAGAGCTACTCGTGCGACGGGACGAGTACAGCCACGAGGAGTTCGTCGAGCGGTGGCAGGGCGACCACGCCGAAATCGCTCGCGACCTCCCTGGACTGAAACGCTACAGCACGTCCGTACCGACGGATCCCGAGGCCGTCGAGTACGACGGCGTTCTCGAACTCGTCTTCGAGGACGAGGCGGCGCTGAACGAGGCGTTCGGCTCCGAGGTCGGGCAAGCGGTCCAGGAGGATGCCGCCGAGTTCGTCGACGTCGGGGCCGGGCCCCGGATGATCGTCGAGGAGACGGTCCACGTCGACGAGACATGACGTCGACGGCTGCCGAACTCGTCGCGACGCTCGAGGAGCTAGACGTCGAGTACGTCTTCGGCTATCCCGGCGGGAGAGTGATCGAACTGTTCGAGCACCTCCCGGAGTCCGACGTCGACGTGATCCGACCGCGCGACGAACGCGAGGCCAGCGTCATGGCCGAGACGTACGGCCGTCTCACCGGCCGTCCGGGTGTTCTCACGGGCCAGGGACCGTGGATCGGCAGTCTCGGCGCGATCGGTCAGATGGAGGCACGCCTCGCGTCTTCACCGATGGTCGTGCTCACCGAGGCTTCCGAACGCGGCGAGTACTCGACGCTGGCTCCCTACCAGCAGGCTCGAGGCGATTACGGCGGCCTCAGCTTGCCGGATATTCTCGACGGTGTCACCGAGGAGTGGTGGTTCCCGCGGACGCCGACCGAGACGCTCCGCTCCACCCAGCTCGCGTTCAAACACGCCGTCGCCGGTCGGCCCGGCCCGACTGCGGTGATTCTCGACGGCGACGCGATCACCGACGAGGTGCCCGCGGACCCGACGCCCCCGGCCTGGGACGCCACCGAACAGACGCGTACCTGGGATGCCAGGCCGACCGCGGAAGACGTCGCGGCGGCGGTCGAGACACTCGAGGACGCCGAACGCCCGGTCCTGATCGCAGGCAACGGCGTTCACGCAGCCCAGGCGTACGACGAACTCGAGGCGGTCGCGGCGGGCTACGACTGTGCCGTCGTCACCTCCTACCTGGGGAAGTCGACCTACCCGGAGACCGACGAGCGCGCGGCGGGCGTCATCGGGTCGTTTGGCCACGAGGGTGCAAACCGCGTCGTCAGCGAGGCCGACGCGTTGCTCGTCGTCGGCTGTCGGCTGAATCCGATGGACACCAACTGGCAGGCACCCGATTTCATTCGACCAGAAGAGCAGACGATCGTCCACGCCGACGTCGACACGCGCAACGCCGGCTGGGTCTACCCCGCCGACGTGGGGCTGATCGGCGACGCGAAAGAGAGCCTCGCGGCGCTCGCGGAAGCCGGCGGCGCGGAAAACGACTGGGCGCTCGAGCGCGCAGCCGAGGCCCGCGAGTGGTTCACGACCCCCGAGTGTCGGGACGACTCGAGTCCGATCAAGCCTCAGCGGGCCGCCAAAGAAATACAGCGAGTCGTAGACGACGAGACGATCGTCACTGCCGATTCCGGGAACAACCGGTTCTGGCTCCTCTACTACCTGCAGACGCCCGCCGTTCGAACGTACTTCGGCAGCGGCGGGGTCGGCGGGATGGGGTGGGCCCAGCCAGCGGCGGTCTCGGCGGCGCTTTCGACTGGGAAGGACGTGATCTCGGTCGCCGGCGACGGCGGGTTCTCGATGACGATGAACAGCGTCGAGACCGCCGTCGAGTACGGCGTCGCGCCGACGTTCGTCGTCCTGAACGACACCAGCCTGGGGATGGTCCGCCAGATGCAGACGGAAGACGGCGACATCGCCGGCGTCGAGTTCCACGACACGGACTTCGTGAAGATCGCCGAGGGCTTCGGCGCGGTCGGCCGGCGGATCATCGACCCCGACGCGCTCGCGGACGCCCTCGAGGAGGGAAAGGCGGCCGACCGTCCCCACGTCCTCGACGTGCGAATCGACCGCGAAGAGGACATGGCCGACCGGCTCGCCTCCTCGTTTTACGAGTCGGTGGGCGGACTCCACGAGTGAGACTGTGCGGACGAACACCAACCTATACGTGACCGATCGACACACTATCAGCGTATGACGAACACGACAGACGACGCGACCGTACTGGTAACCGGCGGAACCGGCTTCATCGGTTCTTACGTGGTACAGGATCTGCTCGAGCACGGCCACGACGTCGTGGCCTACGACCTCTCGACGGATACCGAGATCCTCGAGAAACTCGGCGTCGCCGACGACGTCGAGGTACGACGTGGCGACGTCTCCGAGCCGACCGACGTGATCCGAGCGGTGCGGGAGACAGGTGCGACCCACGTCGTCCACCTCGCCGCCCTGCTGACGACGACCGCTCGAGAGAACCCGCGTGCAGCGGCCGAGGTGAACATTATGGGGACGAACAACGTCTTCGAGGCGGCCCGAATCCTGGACGATCAGGTCGAACGCGTCGCCTGGGCGTCTTCGGCGGCCGCCTACGCGCCGCCGGCAAACTACGACGCAGAGTGGGTCGACGAGGACGAACTCGTCTACCCCGATACGCTCTACGGCGCGACCAAGGAGTACAACGAACACCAGGCGCAGGTCTATCACGAGGACTACGGACTCGACCACGTCGCCCTCCGGCCGACCGTCGCCTACGGGCCCTACCGCGAGACGGGGGGATCGGCGTTCCTGGCGAACATCATCGAAAAACCCGCGCTCGGCGAACCCTACAGCGTCGAGTACGGCGACCAGGCCATCGACTGGCAACACGTCGAGGATATCGCACAGGCGTTCCGGAAGGCGGCGTTCACGCCCGAAGAAGACCTCTCGCAGCGCGTCTACAACGTCCGCGGCGTCCTCGCGACGGTTCGCGAAGCCACCGAAGCCGTCGAAACCGTCATGCCCGACGCCGAGATCGACGTCTCCGACGACGGTGAACTCCCCTGGACCCAGAACCTGGACATGACGGCAGCACAGGAGGACCTGGGCTACGACCCCGAGTACGACCTCGAGTCCGGCTTTCGGAAGTACATCAACGTCCTGCGGGAGGAGGAAGGGCTCGAGCCAGTATAGACGATTACGATCGCCGCAGGCTCCTGCCGGGGGCGAACGTATTTACCTTGGTTTGTGGTGTCGCCCCACATGGCGCTCGAACGCACGCCAGTGGCGGATCACCCGCTCGACCCGTTGTCACCCGAGGAGATCGAAACGGCCTACGATGTCCTGACGCGCGAACGGGACGTTGGGGAGGACAGCCTCTGCATCAAGATCGAACTCGACGAGCCCGAAAAAGAGGTACTCGAGGCGTACGACGACGGTGGCGACGCCCCCGAACGGCGAGCGCGGATCGTCGTCAGAAACGGTGCCGAGCGAAAGACGATCGAGGCGGTCGTCTCGCTCTCGGACGACGCTGTAGTCTCGTGGGAGTACGTCGAGGACGCACAGCCCTCGATCGCGATCGAGGAGTTCGTCGCCTGCGAGGAGACGGTGAAGGCAAACGAGGAGTGGCAGGAAGCGGTCGAGCGACGCGGCGTCGAGGACACCGACCGCGCGATGGTCGACCCCTGGTCGGCCGGCCACGAGTTCATTCCGGCGGACGTCGATCGGTCGAAGCGGCTGGCCCACGGGCTGACGTTCCTCCGGCCGAGCGAGGACGACGGTGACGAGGGGTACGCGAAGCCGCTGACCGGCATCCACACGTTCGTCGACCTGGACCGGATGGAGGTCGTGAAGGTCGTCGACTACGGCCCGCCGGACGAGGACCAGCCGCTGCCTCCCGAGTGGATGGCTTATCGCGAGGACGACGTCGACCTGCGAGAGGACCTGACGGCGTACAACGTCGAGCAACCCGACGGCCCTAGCTGGAGCGTCGACGGCCACAAACTCGAGTGGCAGGGGTGGCACATGCGCGTGGGCTGGACCCAGCGTGAGGGGCTTGTACTGTACGATATCGGCTACGAGGACGACGGCGAGGTGCGATCGATCATCGATCGCGCATCGTGTGCCGAGATGTCGGTACCGTACGGGACGACCGACGTCAACGACCGGTTCAAGAACGCGATGGACGTCGGCGAGTACAACATCGGCCGGCTCGCCAAGTCGCTGACCAACGGCTGTGACTGTCTCGGGCACATGCACTACTGGGACGCCGTGATGAACACGGCTGACGGCAGGGCGAACGTGCTCGAGAACGCCATCTGCCTCCACGAGGAGGACAACGGAACCCTCTGGGAGCGAAGCGACTGGCGTACCGACACCGACGAGGTTCGTCGCCGTCGACGGCTGGTCGTCTCGTTCGTCGCCGCCGTGGGCAATTACGACTACATCTTCAACTGGTACTTCTATCAGGACGCCTCTATCGAGGTCGAGGTGCGACTGACGGGCATCGACAGCGTCTCCACCGTGGGGTCGGACGAGGACCCGTCGGGCTACGGCGAACTGGTCGCGCCGCAACTCAACGGGCCGATCCACCAGCACTTCTTCAACTTCCGGCTCGACATGAACGTCGACGACGGGCCGAACTCGCTCTATCGCGTCGAGAACCGAACGGTCCCGGTTGGACCGGACGGCACGGACCCGATGGGCGAGGCCGACGAGCGGACGCACAACCCCGGCGGCAACGCCTTCTACGCGAAGCGGGAGAAACTGACGAGCGAGGAAGACGCGAAAGACCTGATCGACCCGCTGAAGGGCCGGTACTGGCAGATCGTAAACGAAGGCGAGGAGAACCACCTCGGGAAGCCGACCGGCTACCGCCTCGTCCCTGGCGGCAACGTCGAGGCGGCAGTTCACCCCGACTCGAGCGTGATGGAGCGTTCCGGCTTCATCAGGTACCATCTGTGGGCGACGCCGTTCCGCGAGGACGAGCGTTTCCCGTCGGGTCGGTACCCGAACCAGCATCCCGGCGGCGCGGGACTACCGGCCTGGACCGAGGCTGATCGCGACCTCGAGGACGAGGACCTCGTCTGCTGGTACACCCTCGGCGTCAACCACGTGACCCGACCCGAGGACTGGCCGATCCTGCCCGTGCAGGTCTACAGCTTCAAACTTCAGCCGGACAACTTCTTCGGCGAGAGTCCGGCGATCGACGTGCCACCACAGCACGCCATCGAGGGACAGGACGTGCCGGGCCACGGTGCCTGTGGGACGGACGAGGCAGGCGCGGACGCCGACGACGACTGATCGTCGTTCGCGGTCAGCCCAAAACTCAGTCGCCCGACTCTCCAGACACGTCCTCGTCGCCGACGATCTCGCTGATCTCGTCGCTCTCGAGCAGGTCGACCAGGTTCGCTTCACCGGCACGGTAGGCCTCGCGGTCGGATTCGGACAGATATTCGTCGAGTCGGTCGTCCTCGAGTTTCCCCTCGAGTGCGTCGTCGATGTCTTCCGGATCGTATCCCGAGACTGGCATATGGTAACGCACGGCGCTGATTGACTTATAACGCGGGTGGGTCGTCGAAACGGGTGGAAATCTCTCGGCCGGCGAAACTAGCGGCTATCCACCGGTAACGCCTTCCGTTACCCCCAGGCCCAATATCGCGTTCGTGATCCGTGTGATATGGTAACGCCGTTCGACAGGCGAAACTTTCTGCGAGCGGGCGCTGCAGCGGCCGCCGGGGGATTCATCAGCGAAACGACGCTCGCCTACGAGGAGGGAGACGGCCTCGAGGCAGCCGTAACCGTCAGGCGCGACGAGTACGGCGTTGCGCACGTCTACGCCCGGGACGCTCGCGGTCCCGCTCCGGTTTTCTACGGCTACGGGTACGCGACGGCCCGCGACCGTCTCTACCAGCTCGAGCTGTATCGGCGGTACTACCACGGGACCGTGGCGGCGGTGCTGGGTGAGGAGTGGGTCGAGTTCGACCGCGAGGCACGGATCAACCACAGTAGTTCCGTCCCGCTGGCCGAACAGATCGAGACGCAACTCGACGACGAGCATCGGGCCGTCCTGCGGGCCTACGCCGACGGAATCAACAGACACATCGAGGCGGCCCGTACCGGCGAGAGCGACCGAGACGGGTTCCACCGGGGCTTCGTCGAGCACGACTTCGAACCGGAGCCATGGGACGTGGTCGACGTCGCGGGCGTCTTCGTCGCGACGATGGCCTTCTTCTCCGGCGTGAACCTCGAGACGCTGAACGCGGCCGTCCTCGAGGCCCTCGAGGAGCAGTACGACGAGGAGACCGCCTGGGACCTCTTCGAGGACCTCCAGTGGGGCGACGACCCGGACGCGCCGACATCGGGCGACGTACCGAACCCCGGCTTCGCGCCGCCGCTGTCGGAGTCGGGTATCTACGCCGAACGGGACGAACGAGTCGACGCCGGCAAGTCGGTCGAAGTCAGCAACCGGGTAACCGGCGGCGAGTATCGGCTCTCGAGCGACGCCGCGAGTGCGTTCGACCGCCACCGGGATCGAATGGACACGCTCGTCGAGGGGGCACACGAACTCGGGATTCCGACGACGGTCGGCTCGAACGCGCTCGCGGTCCACGGCGACGTCACCGAGAGCGGCGACCACCTCCTGATGGGCGGGCCGCAGATGGAGTTCTCCACGCCGTCCGTGATGTACGAGGTCGGCCTCCATGGGCCGGACTTCGACGTCGCCGGGATCACGGTCACGGGCTATCCGGCGATCATGTTCGGACACAACGGCGACGGGGCGTTCACCTCGACGGCGGGTATCGACAACAGCATCCAGACGTTCGTCGAGTCGATCCGGACGACCGACGACGGCCCGGACGAGTACGAGTTCCGCGACGAGTGGGAGGCAATCGAGGAAGACGAGCAGGTGATCGAGGTGGCCGACGGCGAGGACGTCTCCCACACGGTTCGTCGCACCCGACACGGCGTCGTCACCGACTACGACCCCGACGCGGGCGAGGCGATCGCGCAGACGCGAGCCTACGACGGCCGGGACATGCTCTCGTTCCGGGCGTTCTACGACGCGCAGTTCGCCGACGACGTCGAGTCCTACGGCGAGGCCGCACGCCAGTGTGACTACGCGCTCAACTTTATGTGGGCGGGCGAGGGCGGTATCGGCTACTTCCACCTCGGGCGCTACCCGGACGCCGAGGCCGTTCCCTGGGACACGCGACTGCCGGCGGACGGGACGCAGCACGAACTGACCGACGACGACTTCCTGCGGGCGGCCGACGGCGAGGTCCCCTACAGCATCAACCCGCCCGTCGGCTACTCCGCCCAGTGGAATAACAAGCCCGCACCGGATTGGGACAACGGCGACCGGAGCTACTCGTGGGGCGTCGACCACCGCGTCCAGCGGTTCGTCAACCTCGTCGAGCACGAACTCGAGACTACTGGCTCGGTCAGCTACGAGAACCTCAAGGAGATGGTCTACGACACTTCGTTCGTCGACCTGCGGGCAATCCGGTACAAGGAGTTTCTGCTCGAGGCGCTCGCCGACGCCGACCTCTCGGCGACCGAACGGAACGCGAAGGAGGCTCTCGAGTCGTGGGACGACTACCGGCAGGGTGACGGCGAGAACTACACGGGCCGATACCCGGTCGGCTACACGGTTTTCGACGAATTCTTCTCCCGACTCCTGGAGCGGACGTTCGCCCCGACGTTCGGCGACGTCTTCGAGCAGGCGCTGACGTTCCTCGACGACAACTACGGCCGGAGTACGCTCATGCGTGCGCTGTACCCCGACGAGACCGCACTCGACACTGCAGTCGACTACTTCGACGGCGACCGTGACGCGGTCTTCCAGGCAGCCTTTCGGGAGGCCGTTGCCGCGCTCGAGGATGAGTACGGACCGGACGTCTCGGAGTGGCGCAGCGAGGCCGAGGTGATCGACCTCGAGAACGTCACGCTGTTCGGCGTCCCGGTCGGCGTCGAGGAAGCCGGCGAGATGCCGTGGCTGAACCGCGGGACCGAGAACCACTTCGTCCGGATCGGCGACGGCGTCGAGCACGCCGAGAACGTGTTGCCGCCGGGCAACTCGGGCTACCGCTCGCCCGACGACGAACCGGCTCCCCACTACGCCGATCAACTCGAGTTATTCCTCGAGTTCGAGTACAAGGACCTCCTGTTTGCCGACGGCGAGGTCGCGGCCGCGACGACGGACCAGACGATCCTCCGGCCGAACGATGGTTCGCTCGGGAAACCGAAGAAGTCGAAGAAATCGCCGCCCCGGAACGAGTAACGCTCGCTCCGAAATCAGCGGTGGTCGTACACCCGCTTTACCTTCCCGACCTCCGTTCGCTCGATCGTCCCGTAGTCGACTAACTCGAGGGCATCGGGCCTGAACGATAGCGTATTTGCGAGGCGTTCGCCCATCTCCTCGCGGAGCGTGTCGCTATCGCCGTCGAAATCGGCCGCGAGTTCGACGGTCAACTCGAGGCGGTCCAGGTTGTCTTCCCGGTAGAGGTCGATCCGGTAGTAAGGTGCGACGTCGTCGAACTCGAGGACGACGTCTTCGATCTGGCTGGGGTAGAGGTTGACGCCGCGGACGATCAGCAGGTCGTCGGCGCGGCCGGTGACGCTGTCCATCCGCGCCATCGTGCGGCCACAGTCACACTTCTCGTAGGTGAGCGTGGTGAGGTCGCCCGTCCGGTAGCGAAGCACGGGCAGTGCTTCCTTCGTCAGCGAGGTGAGGACGAGTTCGCCCTCTTTGCCTTCGGGGAGCACCTCGCCGGTGTGTGGGTCGACGATCTCGGGGTAGAAGTGATCCTCCCAGACGTGCATCCCGTCCTGGGCCTCCGCGCACTCGACGGCGACGCCGGGACCGATCAGTTCCGAGAGACCGTAGTTCTCGATTCCCGTCGCATCGAGTCGTTCCTCGATCGCCTCGCGCATCGGTTCGGTACAGGGTTCCGCGCCGTAGAGGACCGTCGAGAGCGGGAGGTCGCGGGGATCGACGCCCATCTCCTCGGCGGTTTCGGCCAGATACAGCGCGTAGGAGGGCGTACAGCCGATCGCGTCGCTCTCGAGGTCCCGTGCGAGTTCGACCTGGCGTTGCGTGTTGCCGCTGCCGGACGGGATCACCGTTGCCCCAAGTGCTTCCGCGCCGCCGTGGAAGCCCAGACCGCCGGTGAACAGGCCGTATCCGTAGGCGTTCTGGACCGTGTCGCCGGGTTCGATCCCCGCTGCGGCCATCGAGCGGGCCATCACCTCGTCCCACAGTTCGAGGTCGCTCTCGGTGTAGGCGACGATCTTGGGCTTGCCGGTGGTGCCCGAGGAGGCGTGGATGCGCAGGATGTCGTCGTCGACAGCGAAGAGGCCGTCGGGATACTCGTCGCGGAAGTCTTCCTTGGTCGTGAACGGCAGTTTTTCGACGTCGTCGATTCCTCCTACGTCCCCGGGAGCGATACCGGCCTCCTCGAGCAGATTACGGTAGAAGGGAACGTTCTCGTAGGCTCGCTCGACCGTCTCGCGGAGTCGTTCGGACTGTAACTCGCGTAGATCCTGGCGAGTTTCGCGCTGGATACTCTCCGACATACGTCTCGTCTTCACCAATGATACCAACCACCAAAGATCTTGATTCGACTGACCCTCGAGCGAGAAACGAATGGGGTTACTCGAACTTCTCGAAGGGCTGGTCGCAGTCGTTGCAGTAGTGCATCGACCGACACAGCGACGGCCCTTTCGGATGCTCGCGGACGGTGTTCGTCGACTCGCAGTACGGACACGTCGCGCCGGTCTCGTCGCCGCTCGTCTCGACGCTGGGGTCGCGGCTCCGTCTCATATGCTTAGCCCGAACTCCCGCAGGTCCTCCTTGCCTCGCTCGGTCACCATCTCGACCGTCCACTCGGGACTCCAGACCAGCCGCAACTCGACGTCTTCGACGCCATCGACGGCAGCGACTTCCTCCTCGACTTCCTCGGTGAGCATGTCCCGTGCGGGACAGCCCGAGTAGGTGAGCGTCATGTCGACGGTCGCCGCGCCGTCCTCGAGGGCGACGCCGTAGATCAGCCCAAGGTCGACGATGCTGATCGGCATCTCCGGATCCTCGATCCCGTAGAGGGCGTCCCACACGTCGGCTTCGAGACCGGTCGCGTCCTCGCCGGTGGCGGGGAGGTCGTCCGCGGTCTCGCCCTCGCGGTAGTCGGTGTACGCACACGGCGTCGGGTCGTCGGGATCTGGAACGTTCGCGCTCATTCAGGTTTCTCCATGATCCTCGTCGGTTCGCTTCGCTCGAGTTCCCTGTACGTGTGCGTGAACTCGTCGTACAGCTCCGCCCACGCGTCGGTGTGGGTGCCGTCGCGACCCCGCTCGTCCGGCAGCAGGTCGTCGGTCACCGCGAACTCGAGGTCGTCCTCGTCGACATCGACCGGCACGGCCAGGTCCAGCGACTCGAGGTACGGAACGACGATCGATAGCCACTCTTCGCCCATCTCCTCGAGGGTGGCGTCGCGGAGCCCGAGGTCGACGATATCGTCTTCGACGTCCGTCGCTCGCGGCTCATCGCCGCTCGCACCCGCGCCGCGTGGCGGCGCGCACGGTTCGAAAAGCGTCAACGCGTGCGGGAACAGCCGATCCAGCGACTCCTGCAGGCGTTCGTGTCCATCCTCGCCGTCGGCGAGCCGTTCCAGCCAGTTCTGGGCGTGCTCGAGGTGGTACTCCTCTTCGCTTCGGATCTTGCCTACCCGATCCGCGATTTTGGGGTGCGTGGAGTCCTCGAGCGCCGCAAGCCGGACGTCCTCGGCGGCGTCGTAGAGGTACGACCGGAGGACGGCGTCGGCCCAGTCGCCCTCCTCGAAGGGGAGTTCGACGAGCGTACTGTGTCGGAAATCGTCGAGGTCGCGCTCGTAGACCAGGTCTCGCTCGCCGAGGCCGACGTCCTCGAGCACGTCGTACCAGAGGCGGGCGTGACCGAGTTCGTCCTGGGCGTTGTTCGCCAGCGCGAGGTCGGACTCGAGCGTCGGCGCGCGGACCTGCCACTCCGTGTAGCGTTCGGCGAGTACGAACTCGTCGTCGGCGAGTCGCTTGATCAGGGTCTCGAGGGCTCGTCGCTCGCGCTCCTCGAGGTCATTGGGATCGTCGAACGCGCCCATCAGTCGTCACCCCGCTGTTTCTCGGCGGTCGCCTGTTCGTCCTCGGATTCGATAACCTCGCGGGCGTCCTGGCCGGTCGTCCGGTAGGTCGTCGCCCAGCGGTAGCTCTTGTCGGTCGTGCCGCCGAAGGCGACGTCGTCGGCGTCGATCTCGCCGACCTCCTCTTTGGGGACGACCCAGAGGCTGTTGGTCGGTTTGCGGCGGCCGTGCTGGATGGCCGCGAACTGTTTCGCCATCTCGCGGTCCGGCGCGTGAACGTTACCGCAGTGGGTGTGGTACTCTCCGGTCTCTCCCTGTCGGAACACTTCCCAGATCATGATCAGTCGGCCGCCTGCGGCGCGTGGCCGCCGGCGGCTGTCGCATCGTCGTCGATCGTTTCGCGAACCCACTCGACGGCCTCCTGTGCCGCCTTCCGGCCGTTAATCTGGCCGCGTCCGGGCTCGTACTCGTTTTTCGCGATGGCGAAGAACTCGTCCCAGTCTAAGTCGTCCTCGACGACCTCGTAGGTGCCGTCGTCGCGTTCCCGGATACGGGGCTCGTCGGGAATCTCGAGGCCGTATCTCTTCGCCTTCGGGATGTACTGGTCGAGGAAGGCGTTGCGGAGTTCGTCGTTGGACTTCTGTTTCAGGCCAACGGAGGCTGCGAAGTCGTGGTGTGTGCTCTGGTCGTCGGTCGGCCCGAAGAACTGGATGATGCGAGGCCACCACTTCTCGAACGCTTCCTGGGTCAGCCGCTGTTCCTTCCGGGAGCCGGTCATCAGCTCCTTGAGGATGTCCTCGCCGTGTTTGACGTGGAACCCTTCCTCGAAACAGACTTTGTCCATGGCGTGGGCGTACGGCTCCCAACTGGTCCGTCGCAGCGTCGCCTGCCGGCGCATCGCCGCGCCGTCGACGAAGAACGCGATCATCGGCGTCTCGACCCAGTCGTCCATCGGATAGTGGAAGCAGTTGAGGAACTTCCCGTCGCCGTTCGCGAGGTCGTCTAGCATCTCCTCGCGAGTCTTGACGCCGAGCGACTCTGCGGCACGGTAGAGTAACTGGCCGTGGCCGATTTCGTCTTGCACCTTCGCGGAGAACGCCAGTTTTCGGTCGATGCTCGGTGCCTGCCGGATGAACGGGCGCTCTAGGTACGCCCCCATGATCTCGCTGTTGGCGTGGAACTCGATCATCCGCGTCGCCGCTTTCCGGTACTCCTCGGGGAGGTCGTCGGCGGGACTGAACTCCCGCGGCCCCGCTCGTTCTGTGACGGTGTCCAGATCCATAGTTTCGGCCGAACGAACGCTCGTCAGCGCCTTAGCAGTTGACCGCTATATGAAGAGGTTTTATAAGTGGTACTGTGTAACAATGCCCATACAGTCGATGATCGACGAATGCCTCGTGGTCGAGTTCCGGGTTCGGAACGACGGTTGCCCGCTCGCGGAAGCGACGGCAGCGGTCGACGTCGAGGTCGACGCCCAGCCACCACAACACCGATCCGACGGCTACGATCTCCTGCAGTTTAGCTCGCCCAGCAGCGACCGCCTCACGACGCAACTCGATGCGGACGAACGGATCTCGTACCTCCACGTCGCGACGACCGACGGCCGGAACCGGTACCGCTGCCTGTCGAAACACCCCTGTATCGTCCACGAACTGATCAACAACGGCCTCATCGTCGAGACCCTGCGATACCGCGACGGTGCCGCGATGATATTCGGCGCAGTCGTCGGCCGTGACGTCCTCAAAGGCGTCATGGAAGCGGCCGGCGAAACCGTCGGCGTCCAGCTCGAGCGAATCTACCCCCTCGAGTCGGAGGCCAGGGAGGTCCCCAGCCAGCGGTGGGATCTCACGCCCGCCCAGGAGGAGTGTATCCGGACGGCCCTCGAGATGGGGTACTTCGAGATTCCGCGTGCAGTCTCGACCGAGGAGGTCGCCGCCGAACTCGGAATCAGCAAGTCCGCGTTCCTCGAGCGGCTGCGTCGGGGCGAACAGGCGCTCGTGCAACAGATCTTCAGTTGATCCAGTAGATTCTTGGCCACCGCTGTTGGCGTGATACTGTATGACAGATATCGGTTCCGTCAGGGAGCACATCGAGAGCGACGCCTACTGTGAAACGCTCGGGATCGAACTCGAGGCCCTCGAACCCGGGACCGCGACCACTCGCCTCGAGATCACCGACGATCTGACGAACTTCCACGGGACGCCCCATGGCGGTGCGATCTACTCCCTTGCCGACGCTGCGTTCGCCGCCGCCTCGAACTCCCGCGGCGAGACGGCGGTCGCGCTCGAGACGAACATTTCCTATCTCGAGGCCGTCGAGGTCGGCACGGTACTGACCGCGACTGCCACGGAGAGCCACGACGCGGGCCGAACGGCCGAGTACGAGGTGGTCGTGACCGACGACGCCGACGATCGAATCGCGACGTTCCGGGGACGGGTGTACAGGCCCTGACGGTGCGAACGAGGCCGGACCCTCGTTTCAGGCGGTGATGCCGAGATACCTGTCGAGGACCTCCTCGTTGGCTTCCAGTTCCGTCGAACTCCCCTCGTAGACGATCTCACCCTGGTTGATGACGTAGTTGCGATCCGCGAGTTCGAGACAGACGTGGACGTTCTGTTCGACCAGCAGGACGGTGATCCCGCGCTCGTTGAGGTCGGCGACGATGTCCATCACGTCCTGGACGATGTAGGGAGCAAGTCCCTCCGTCGGTTCGTCCAGCAAGACGAGGTCGGCACCGCCGACCAGCGCGCGAGCGATCGCGAGCATCTGCTGTTCGCCACCCGACAGCGACGACCCCGCGTTGCCGGCGCGGGCTTTCAGGTTCTCGAAGGTATCGAGTGCCTCGCCGACCGACAGCGAGTCGGCGTCGGTCGCGCCGCCGTACTCGGCGATTTCTAAGTTCTCCTTGACGGAGAGTTCCGGGAAGATCCGACGCTCTTCGGGGACGAACGCGAGGCCGCGTTCGGCCGTCTTCGTCGCGTCGAGCCTCGAGACGTCGTCGCCGCGGTACGTGATCCGACCGGTCGTCGGCTCGAGGATGCCCATGATCGTCCGCAGCGTGGTCGTCTTCCCCGCGCCGTTGCGTCCGACCAGCGAGACGATCTCGCCGTCGTCGATCGAAAGCGACAGGTCCGAAAGCACCTGCGTCTCGCCGTAGCCGGCGTCGACGTCCTCGACTGCGAGCAACGGTTCGGCGCTCATTCGGTCATCCCTCCGAGATAGGCGTCCTGAACGTCCTGGTTCGCGGCGATCTCGTCGGGCGTTCCCTCCGCGAGGATCTCGCCGCGGTTCAACACGGTGATACGATCGGAGAGTTCCATCACGAGTTCGATGTCGTGTTCGACGAGCAACAGCGTCTGATCGACCAGCACCTCCTCGAGCAGGTCGATCGTCTCCTGTGTTTCCTCGGCGCTCATCCCGGCCGTCGGCTCGTCGAACAACACGAGATCGGGGTCGGTCGCCAGCACGACGCCGATCTCGAGGCGACGCTTGTCGCCGTACGCGAGTGCGTCGGCCTGCTCGTCGGCGACGTCCTCGAGGCCGACGCGGGCGAGGACCTTGTCGGTTCGGTCGTTCATCCGGTCGTAGCGATCGGTCGGCTTGAACAGCGACTCGAGGAAGTTGTACTCGTCCCGATCGATCGACTGGGCGGCCAGCCTGACGTTCTCGCGGACGGTCAGCCCGCCGAATATATTGGATATCTGGAACGAGCGGCCGATTCCGCGGCGAACCCGCTCGGGTGGCGAGAGGGCAGTGATCTCCTCGCCGTCGAAGTAGATATTGCCCTCTGTGGCGGGTAGTGCGCCAGTGACGAGGTTGAACAGCGTCGTCTTCCCCGCCCCGTTCGGGCCGATGATGCTCCGGAACTCGCCGCGTTCGACCTCGAGGTCGACGCGGTCGGTCGCGACGAACTGGCCGAACTTCTTGACCAGTCCGTCGGTCCGGAGGATCGTTTCGCCTGCGGTCCGTCGGTTGGATTCTGTGGTTTGCGTGGCCATCAGTCGTCACCTCGAACGGTCGATTCGTCGGGAGTCGGTTCGGGGCCCGGGCCGGAGCCACCCAGGTACGGCTCGAACTGGGCGGGCAGCGACACCAGCCCGCGCGGGAGGAAGATCACGAACAGGACGAAGATCGTCCCGAGCACCAGCCGCCACCGCTCGGTGAACCCGGTGAGGACCTCCTCGAGGCCGAAGAACACGCCCGAGCCGATGATCGGTCCGTACAGCGTGCCCATGCCGCCGAGGATGACCATCACGATCACTTCCCCGGAGTGGAGCCAGTACGCGAACGACGGCGTGGCATACCCCGCGTTGAGCGTGAACAGTCCGCCGGCCAGCCCAGCCAGCGCGCCGCTTATCACGAACGCGCGGCGCTTGTAGACGGTCGTCTCGTAGCCGACGAACGTCGCTCGCTGTTCGTTCTCGCGGATGGACTTCAACACTGCGCCGAAGGGCGACTCGAGCATTCGTCGCGTGAGCAGGAACGAGGCGACGAGCGTCGCCAGCGCGATGTAGTAGAACAGCGACTGGCCGGTCAACGCGACGGGGCCGACGAAGATAGCGATCTCCTCGAGGCTGATCCCGACCCCGGCGAGCCCGTAGTAGGCCGAGAGACCGAACAGCCCCTCGGAGCCGCCGGTGATCTCGAGTCGGTAGAGCATGTTGTAGAACAGTTCGGCGAACGCGAGCGTGATCATCGCGAAGTAGACGCCGGAGACGCGGATCGAGAGGTAGCCGACGAACCACGCGATCGCCGCCGAGATAACGATCGCGAGCGCGACGGCGACGAACGCGGACTGGCTCACGTGTACCAGGACGAGCGCGACGGCGTAGGCTCCGAGCGCGTAAAACAGCGCGTGTCCCAGCGAGACCAGTCCCGTATACCCCATCACGAAGTCGAGGCTGAGCGCGAACAGCCCCCAGATGAGGATCTCGATCATCAGCGTGACGGCGTACGTCGAGTACAGCGTGCCCGCGCCGAGCGGGACCAGCGCCAGCAGGCCGACCATCGCGAACCCGAGTCGTTTCCGGGTCTCCGGCTCGAGGAAGCCACCGCCGGAGCCGGTCAGCAGGTCGCCACCACCCTCGTCCTCGGGCGTTTCCGTTCCGAACAGACCGTGAGGTCGAAGCAGGAGAACAGCGATCATCAACAGGAAGATCACCGTCCCCTCGAAAAACGGCGCGTAGTGTCGCAACAGCGTCTGGATGATGCCCACGAGCAGCCCGCCGACGACGGCTCCCTTGAAGCTGCCGAGCCCACCGAGGACGACGATGACGAACGCCGGGATGATGACCGACATCCCCATCTCGGGATTGACGCTCTGGTAGCCGCCCAGGACGATCCCCGCGATTGCGGCCAGGGCCGCTCCGACGCCGAACACAAGCGAGTAGTACCGGTCGATGTCGATCCCGAGGTTCCGGACCATCTGCCGGTCCTGGGACCCGGCGCGGATGATCAGTCCGTACCTGGTGTACTCGAGCAGTGACCAGACGGCAAGCGCCATCGCCGCCCCGAAGACGATGATGAACAGGTTGTAGACGCTGGCCGTGAGGCCGAACACGCCGACCGTCCCCGACAGCATGGCGGGGACAGCGAGGTTGACGTTCCCGGGGCCCCAGACGAGGTAAATGAGGTCGTTGATGACCAGAACCAGGCCGAACGTCAGGAGAATGTGATAGAGCGGGTTTCGGCCGTACAGCGGCTGGACGGTGTATCGTTCGATGGCGACGCCGATGACGCCGACCAACAGCGGGGCGACGAACAGGGCGACGAAGAAGCCGGTGCCGCCGAAAGGGGCGACCAGCGCCAGTGCGAAGTACGCGCCGAGTGCGAACAGCTCACCGTGGGCGAAGTTGATGACGTGCATCACGCCGAAGATGACCGACAGCCCGGCGGCCAGCAGGACGTAGACGACGCCGATCGTCAGCCCATCGACGAGTGCTTGCAGGAATCCTCCGAGCATGATTATGGATACTGGCGTGCCATCTTACAGGCCACAGTTGGTATCCTCGCAGTCGGGGATCGCCTCCTCGCCGGACAGCTCCGCCAGGAGTTCGACGTCGGCGAGTTCGCCGTCGTCCGGCTCGACGCACTCGCCCATCCAGACCGGGTTGACTGCCTGCTGGTCACACTCCCGGAACTCGTTGGGGCCGAAGATGGTATCGTGTTCCATCCCCGAAAGCGTCTCCCGGACCGTCGTCGGATCGCGGGAGCCGGCCTCCTGGATCCCGTTTGCGAGCATCCGGATCGACTCGTAGCCGACTCGAGAGAAGTTGTCCGGCGGGTCGCCGTACTCGGATTCGTAGGCCTCGACGAACGCCTGGTTGTCGCCCGTCTCGAGGTCCGGAACGTATCGGACGCCACTGTAGACGTCGTATGCGCCGTCGCCCGCACCTGCTCGAACTGCGTGGAACGATCCCGTCGTGGTCACGATCGGAATCTCGTCTTGCAGGTCTCGAGCACTCGCCTGCGAGAGAAAGAGCGCGAGGTCGGCACCGGTCATCCCCACGACGAGCGCATCGGCCTCGTCGCTTGCGTCCGAGATCTGGCTGATAAACGCCTCGAAGTCGGTCGATCCAGGGTCCGAGCGGGTGATATCGACCTGCTCGTAGGAGTCACTGATCGACTCCATCCGGGACTCGACCTGGTTCAGAACCGATTCGCCGTACGCGTAGTCCGCGATGTGATAGAATATCTGATCGCCCAGTTCGTCGATCGTCCACTGGGCCATGACCTCCGCGATCTGTGCGGCGGACGTCTCGAACCGGAACACGTACTCGTTGCACTCCTCGCCGGTGATCGAGACGTCCGCTGCACCGGGCGCGTAGACGACCTCGTTTTGCTGGGCGAAGTCGTTGATCGCGAGCGCCGCGGAACTGTTGATACAGCCACTGAGGAACTGTGCACCGTCGGACTGGACGGCTGATTCGGCTTCTCGAGTCGCCGTCGCCGGATCGACCTGCGTGTCGTAGTCGTCGTACTCGATCGTGAAGTCGTACTCGTCGCTCTCGTTGACGTGTTCGATGCCGAGTTCGGTTCCCTGGAGGTGCTCCTGGGCGAGATCGCTGAATTCGCCGGTGAGTGGCTCGAGGATACCGAACTGTACTGTCTCGAACTCGTCGTCGTCGCCGTCGCCGGCGTCGGCTTCTTCGGGGTCGCCGACGCAACCGGCGATCCCCGACAATCCAGCGACGCTCCCTGCTGTGACGGCCTTGAGAACCTGCCGCCGGCTCCCGTGGGCATTGCTATCCCGAGGCATACCGTCAGTAGATTACAACACATTATAAAAATCTACCCCGTTTTGTGGGGGTTTTATATCAACAATGGGGCAATATTTGGCGGTTCTTTCGCTGATCGTTCGAAATATCGATCTGCCGGGGTCGACGTCGCCGACCGTCCCGTTCTCGTTTCGGCGCGTTCTCGGCCATCGTCGTCGGGATTTCGGTCCGGGTACTCGTTCGTCTCCCGACGCTCGAAATATAGTAGCTACTGAAAATCAGTGCGCACCCGATCGCACGACAGCGGTGCGATCGATGTGCAAACAGTTTCAGTTGTTACTATAAAACCCGAGTAAATGGTGGGCGAACGTTATCCCACCCCATCACAAGCATCAACTCATGTACCGGATACTGGTCGCACTCGATACCGATATCGACCGGGCGACCGCCCAGGCGTCGACCCTCGAGTCACTTCCAGCCGCATCCGAGGGGATTACGACGATCCTGGCTCACGTCTTCCAGGAGAACCCCGAGGGACGGTCGGTCCACGACCTCGAGAGCGTCCGTCACGTCGCGTCAGCGTTCGACGAGGCGGGGATCGATTACGAGTATTACGAGGCGAGCGGTGAACCGGCGCCGGAACTGGTCGCTGCGGCCGAGGCAACTGACGCGGACATGATCTGTCTGTCGGGCCGGAAACGGACGCCGACAGGAAAGGTCCTCTTCGGAAGCGTCACGCAGTCGGTCATTCTCAGCACCGATATGCCGGTGGTCACGGTCAGTCCGGAGCAGTAGTAGGAACGACCACTGGTAGCGCCGTCGACGACGATTAAAAAGCCCACGCATACGTGGGACGACAGTGATGGAGCCATGCGTAGTATTCGGTAGCATGACGACCGAGACCTGTCCCGCCTGGGACCCGTCACAGTGTGCGGGGACGACGGGTTGTCCACCACGTTGCCCTCGCTTCATCGACAAGCACGGGGAGCCAGTCCTGGTCCAGCCCTACGAGCCCACTCGCTTCGACGCGCTCGTCTCCATGTACGTCGACTATCCCGAAGCCCACCGATCGATGGGCATCCCGCCGGTCACCCGCGACCGGATCGAGGGCTGGCTCGAGCGACTGATCGACCGCGGCTACAACGTCGTCGCCGTCCACGAGGGATCGGTCGTCGGCCACGCGGCTTACTCGCCGTGCTCGAGTCTCGAACCGCAGTTCATCGTGTTCGTCGATCCGGCAGACCACGAGCGCGGGATCGGCAGCGAACTCTGTCGCCACGTGATCGCATACGCGGCCGACGACGGACGCGAGGCGCTCGTCCTCGACGTCGACGCCGCGAACGAACGCGCAGTCCACGTCTACCGACGAATGGGGTTCGAGACGGTCGACCGGGCCGGAAACGACCTCCGGATGCGGCTCTCCTTCGACGAACCGGTCGTCGAACGGGTGCAGTTACCGCCCGCCGAGCGGCCGAGCGCGGCGTAGCCATCGTCCGGGTTTTTCGGCCGGCAACGGTTGCACCCTCTCGTAGGTTGTGTACACACCACATGATTTTTGATGGGGGATGAAGGATTGTCGAGTGACGATGAGTTATACGCAGATAGAGACAGCACCGCGGGAAGAGATCCGAGAGCGACAGAACGAGCGGCTCCGGGAAACCGTCGAACGGGCCTACGAGAACGTCGAGTTCTACCGGAAAACGTTCGACGAGGCGGGCCTCTCCCCCGAGGACGTACGGACTGTCGACGACCTCCAGAAGCTCCCGTTTACGACCAAGGAGGACTTCCGCGACGAGTACCCCGACGGCCTCTTCGCCGTCGACGACGACGACATCCTGCGTATCCACGCCTCCTCGGGCACCACCGGCAAACCCAAGATCGTTTCCTACACCGAGAGCGACCTGGACGTCTGGAGCGAGGTCGTCGCCCGCTGTCTGGCCGCGTCCGGCGTCGAACCCGGCGACACGGTCCAGAACGGCTACGGATACGGCCTGTTTACGGGCGGACTCGGTCTCCACTACGGCATCGAGGAACTCGGTGCGACGGTCATCCCGATCGGCGGCGGCCAGACGCAGCGCCAGATCGAACTGCTCGAGGATCTCGAGAGTGACGTACTCACCTGTACGCCATCGTACTCGCTGTACCTGGCCGAAACCGCCGAGGAGATGGGCGTCGACGTCTCCGAGTTGCCGGTGTCGACGGTGATCTTCGGCGCGGAACCCTGTACCGACCCGATGCGCGAGGAGATCGAAGAGCGCCTGGACGTCACCGGAATCGACATCTACGGCCTCTCGGAGATCATCGGCCCCGGAGTTTCAAACGAGTGTCACGAGGCACAGGAGGGGCTCCACATCTGGGAAGACCACTTCTACCCCGAAGTGATCGACCCCCAGACCGGCGACCCGCTGCCGGAAGGGGAAGAGGGCGAACTCGTCCTGACGACGCTGACGAAGGAAGCACTACCGGCTCTTCGCTACCGGACGGGCGACCTCACGACGCTCACCTACGAGGAGTGTGAGTGCGGTCGAACGATGGTCCGCATGGACAACGTCACCGGTCGCGCCGACGACCTGCTGATCGTCCGCGGCGTCAACCTCTACCCCAGCGAGATCGAAGACGTCGTCCTCGAGTTCGATCGGGTTGCACCTCATTACCGGATCGACCTCTACCGCGAGGGGGAACTGGATCGACTCGAGCTCACGCTCGAACTCGCCGACAACTTCGACGGCGACCGGGCAGAACTCCGGGATCGCGTGCTCACCCGACTCGAGAACGTCCTCTCGTTTACCCCCGACGAACTGGACCTCGTCGAGCAGGGATCGATCGAACGGACGGAAGTCGGCAAGGTAAAACGCGTCTACGACCACCGATAGTCGCCGCTCGTCACGCTCACGGACAGGTGCTGACACCGTCGTCGTCTTCCTTTCTCGAGGCGTACGCCGGGTAGCGATCGCGTCCTGCATGCGATCAGCGATCACTCGCCATCAATCCTCCGTCGCGTCGCCGATTCCCATAAGCGAGGTAATTTATTTGTGTCCCCATTGGGATGTTCACGTATGGCATATAGCTACGAGCCACATCACTTCGAGGAGTTCGAGGAGGGCCAGGAGTTCCAGAGTGTCGGTCGAACAGTTACGGAGGCCGACTTCGTGATGCACTCGGCGCTGGCCGGCGACTGGACGGAACTGCACACCAACAAGGAGTACGCCGAGGACGGCCCGTTCGACGGCCGCATCGCCCACGGCCCGATGACGTTCGTCCAGGCGACGGGATTCGTCTACCGCACCGGTATCGTCGAACGCACCGCCTACGCGTTCCTCGGGATGAACTACATGGACCTGCCGAACCCCGTCTACATCGGCGACACGCTCTCGCTCGAGATGGAGGTCAGCGAAAAGAAAGATGTCGACCACGAGGACGCGGGTATCGTCGTCCTCGATACGGTGATGACCAACCAGGACGACACCGTCGTCTTCGAGGGCGACATGAAGTTCCTCATCAAGCGCAAGGAGTGACAGATGCGGATTCGCGACGAGAACGGCGTCCGGTATCTCGCGTTCGATCGGCCCGAAGTCCGAAACGCGTTCACCGCTGACGTCGCCCGCGAACTCGCGGAGTCACTCGAGGACCTCGACCACGAGACGCTCGACGCGGTCGTCCTCACGGGCGAGGGCGAGGCGTTCAGCGCCGGTGGCGACATCGAGGCGATGGCCGAACGCGACGAGACGACGGCGGAGGCCTACGACCGCGTCCGGGCGACGCTGGGACGGGTCGCCGAAGCAGTGTTGACCGCTCCGGTCCCCGTCGTGGCGAAAGTCGACGGCGACGCCGTCGGTGCCGGCCTCTCACTGGTCGCCGCCGCGGACTTCGCCTACGCCGCCGAATCCGCGAGGTTCGGTGCCTCGTTCATCAACGTCGGTCTCGTTCCCGACATGGGCGGGACCGTAACCCTGCCCCGACTGGTCGGCCTCCGGACGGCCAAAGAACTCGCCTTTACCGGGAAACTGATCGACGCCGAGACCGCCGCCGAATTCGACCTCGTCAACGAGACGGTCCCTGACGACGAACTCGACGACCGGATCGACGAGATTTGCGAGACGCTTGCTTCCCGACCCACCGAAAACGTCGGCCTCGCGAAGCGAGCGATCCACGACAATCTCGGTCGGTCCTGGCAGGACGGCCTCGAGCGCGAAGCGTACGTCCAGTCGCTGGCGTACGATACGCCGGCCCACGAGGAGGGTGTCGACGCCTTCCTGAACGATCGGCAACCGGAGTTCGACTAGTGGGTCGAGTATAGACACGAGGACTTATTGCATTACACCGACATTTCTACGCAATGGTCCTCCGATCGTGGTATCCAGATCACCCTCCGACGTGGTCGACCGTCATCACTGGCTGTATCGCCCTGCTGTGGCTTCCGCTCAACTCGATTGCTCTCGAGACGATCGACTGGCTGTGGGTGTCGGGTGGAGCTATCGTCGGCGTGATTGCGCTGGGCCCCGTCGCTCGTTCGCTCGCCGAAACCCGTGTCAGTGCCTGGGACCGAGTCGGTAAGAACGGGCGACGGATCGTCGTTCTGTGTATCGTCGCCGCAGCGGTGGCTGCTGGTCTCTGGATCGACGCTCCGCCAGTCCCTACCGTCAGTTTCGTCGGCGGGTTCATGATCGCTATCTCCGTACACGTCGCGATGCACGTCGTTCACTTCGGCGAGATCCGTGGCTGGCTATAACTGGTCGCCTCGTCGCTGCTCTGAGATGCCTACCTGTCAGATACATAGTTTACTATCGAATGTGGCATTTTGGTGGGGTATGTGCCGTCCTGTTCCACACTTCGAACGGACGCTCGACCAATCGCTACGGAATCGACACTCATCCGCTCCAGTGCTCGAAATCCGAGAGCAGTATTACTCTGTGTCTTGGAAACTCAGACGTAGAAGACTGTGAACCCGGCTGGCAGCTCTCGTAGAAACAGATACCGAGAGACAGACGCGACTGAAAGTCCCAACCGTCGAGCGTAATTGGCCTGTGGGAGATGAACTATAGATTATGTATAGCAGATACTATCGAAGATGAGTGATGAGAGACCGTCCTCGCTGGCAACACAATCACGTTCGTGGCCATCCAACACTCGACCGATCATGACGGATCGAGACCACGTCCAGAATCCGGTCGAATCGCTCCTCGAGCGAACCGTCGAACAGGACAATATCGTCGAAACGATCGTCGAAGACCCGGTCGAAAACGTGCTCGAACGCTCCGAAAAGTAGTCGTTTCGCTCCCGTTACTCTGCTTCCGGCGCTTCGAGCTGGTCTTCGGCGTAGATCGACTCGACTTCGTCCTCGAACTCGTCGAGGATCGTCCGTCGCTTCTTCTTCATCGTCGGCGTCAGCATCTCGTTGTCCTCGGTGAACTCGACCGGCACCAGCCGGTACTCCTTGATCGTCTCGTGAGATTCGAACCGTTCGTTGACCGCTTCGACCTCCCGGTCGATCCGGTCTTTGACCCACTCGTGGTTACAGATCTCCTGGGCGCTGTCGGGGAGGTCGACGCCTTCGTCTTCCGCCATCCGCTCGAGGGCGTCGACGTTGGGCACGATCAGCGCGCCGACGAACTTCTCGCTGTCGCCGACGACCATACACTGTTCGACGGGTTCCCGTGCGGCGAACGCGTCCTCGATCGGGGCCGGTGCGACGTTCTTCCCGGTCGAGAGCACCAGCAGTTGCTTGCGCCGTTCGTGGAAGACGATGTAGCCGTCGGGCTGGATGGTGACGATGTCGCCGGTCCGGAACCACCCATCCTCGGTGAAGGCCCGATCGGTCGCTTCGGGTTTCTCCCAGTACCCCTCGGCCACGTTCGGCCCCGATACCAGCAGTTCGCCGGTCTCGCCCTCGGTGTCGGCGGCTTCGCCGTCGGGGACGACCGAGTCGTCGACTTTGACCTCGCAGTCGACGACCGACGGACCGACGGTCCCGATCTTCGGCTCTTCGGGCGGATTCGTGGTGACGACCGGTGCCGTCTCGGTCAGGCCGTACCCCTCGAGGATGGGCAGCCCCATCCCGTGATAGAGCGTACAGAGGTCCGGCGAGAGGCTGCCACCGCCGCTGACGAGCATTTCGATGTTACCGCCGAGTGCCTCCTTGACCTGGCTGAAGACCAGTTTGTCTGCAAGCGACTGTTTCGCCTCGAGAATCGGTCCTGGACTTTCGGCCCGGTGATACTCCCGGCCGACGTCGGTCGCCCAGTTGAAGATCCGCTCTTTGACCGGTGATTCGGTCGCCTGCTCGCGAATCGCGTCGTAGATCTTCTCGTAGACGCGCGGAACGCTCGTTGCCCCTGTCGGCTGGACGGCACTGAAGTCCTCCTTGAGCGTGTCGGAGCTTTCGGCGTAGGCGATGGTCGAACCGGCCGCAAACGGCAGGAAGTGACCGGCCGTCCGCTCGAAGACGTGAGCTAGCGGCAGGTACGAAACCATCTTGCTGTCGCCGTCGATCGTCGGCGTCTCCTCGCCTTTGTCCGGTCGCGGGCCCACCCGTCGGTAGACCTGGTTGACGTTCGCCCGGAAGTTCCGGTGGGTGAGTTTGACGCCTTTCGGCTGCCCCGTCGTCCCGCTGGTGTAGATGATACTCGCCAGATCGTCCATCTCGGGTTCGTCGAGCCACTCCTGGTAGGCGTCCGAATCGAACGCCTCGTCGCCGAGTTCGTAGACGTCGGCCAGCGTGTAGACGTCGTCGCGGTCGTCGTACCCCTCGAGTTCGTCCATCGAGACGATGAACTCGAGGTCGAGGTCGTCTTCGACCTCGAGAATCCGTTCGAGCAGTTCCTCGTTCTCGACGACGACGCCGTCCGCGTCCGGATCGTCCAGCAGGTACTGAGCTTTCTCGGGCGAGGAACTCTTGTAGACGGTGGTGACGACCGCGCCCGCGGACAGGAGGGCGAAGTCGGTGTGAGCCCACTCGAGACGCGTCTGGGCGAAGACGCCGACGCGGTCGCCGGTTTCGATCCCGAGTTCGCGGAAACCGGCCGTCAATGCTCGGACGATTTCACCCATCTCGGCATATGTGAGGCTCCGATACTCGCCGTCGGGGGCAGCAGGGAAGGCGACCTCGGAGAGGCTCCGGTCGTAGACACCGCCCTGGTACTGCTGGGCAACCGCGTCGGTGTTCCGAATTACCGTTTTCTCGAACATTCGGCCGAGCGGTTCCATTGCAATCACGTCGCTTTCGAACTCCCGTTCCGCAGTTTGCCAATCCATGGTTTGGCGTACCATGAACCTGAACCTACATGAAAGGTGGGTATAATACGCCGTTACTTGAACAAAATAAATGGTCTGGAAGAAAGAATAACCGATTCTGCCGCTCCGGGTGCAATCAGTTTTCGTCGTAAATCCGATCGACCCGATCCTCGAACCGCTCGAGGATGACGCGGCGTTTCTTCTTCATCGTCGGCGTCAGCATCTCGTTCTCCTCGGTGAACTCCTGTGGAACGAGTTCGAATTGCTTGATCTTTTCGTACGACTCGAAGTCCTCGTTGACCCGGTCGACTTCCTCCTGGATGTACTCGTGGACGCGTTCGTCGTCACAGAGGTCTTCCGGATCCTCGGGCAGATCGATTCCCTCCTCGTCAGCCCACTCGCGGACGTGTTCCGTGTTGGGGACGAGGAGTGCACCGATGAACTTCTCGTCGTTGCCGAGCACCATCGCCTGTTCGACGACCTCGCTTGCCGCGAAGGCGTCCTCGAGCGGGCCGGGTGCGACGTTCTTCCCGGTCGAGAGGACGATGATCTGTTTGAGGCGGTCGCGGAACTCGACGTAGCCGTCGGGACGGAGATGGACGATGTCGCCGGTGCGGAACCAGCCATCCTCCGTGAACGCGCGATCGGTCGCGCTCGGTTTCTCCCAGTAGCCGTCGGTGACGTTCGGCCCCTTCGCGAGGAGTTCGCCGACCTCGCCGGGGTCGTCGAACGCATCCTGGTTTGCGACCGATTCGTCGATCCGAAGTTCGACGTCGGGCAGTGCCGGGCCGATCGTTCCGATCTGGGGTTCTTCGGGTGGGTTGACGGTGAGCACGGGCGCGGTCTCGGTCAGGCCGTACCCCTCGTAGATCGGCAGCCCCATCGCGTGATAGAGCGTACACAGTTCGGCCGAGAGGCTCCCGCCACCGCTGATCAGGATCTCGATGTTGCCACCCAGCGCCTCTCGAACCGTCGAGAAGACGAGTTTGTCCGCGAGTGCCTGTTTCGCCGAGAGGATCGGCCCCGGATCGTCGGCTTCCTGGTACTCGACGCCGACGTCGGTCGCCCAGTTGAAGATCCGCTCTTTGACCGGCGATTCGCTCGCCTGTTCGCGGATGGCGTCGTAGATCTTCTCGTAGACCCGTGGGACGCTCGTCGCCGTGTTCGGCTCGACGGCAGCGAAGTCCTCCTGGAGCGTGTCGGGATCTTCCGCATAGCCCACGCAGGCGCCGCTGGCGAACATCAGGAAGTGACCGGCTGTCCGCTCGAAGACGTGAGCCAGCGGCAGATACGAAACCGTCAGTGCGTCCTCGTCGATCGACGGCACGTCGTCGTCTCTATCCGGCCGCGGTGCCATCCGTTTTCGGATCTGGTTGACGTTCGCCCGGAAATTACCGTGTGTGAGCTGGACGCCCTTCGGCTGGCCCGTCGTTCCGCTCGTGTAAATCAGGCTCGCGAGATCGTCCATCTCGGGTTCGTCGACCCACCCCTGGTAGGCCTCGAGGTCGAAGGTGTCCTCACCGATCTCGTAGACGTCGGCCAGCGTGTAGACGTCGTCGCGGTCGTCGTACCCCTCGAGTTCGTCCATCGAGACGAAAAACTCGATGTCGAGGTCGTCTTCGACCTCGAGGACACGCTCTAGGACTTCCTCGTTCTCGACGACTACGCCGTCGGCGTCGGGATCGTCGAGCAGGTAGCTGACTTGATCCGGGGAGGAGCTCTTGTAGACGGTCGTGATCACTGCGCCGGCCGTGAGCAGTGCAAAGTCCGTCTGCGCCCACTCCATCCGGGTGTTCGAGAAGATGCCGACGCGGTCGCCGGTTTCGACCCCCAGTTCGCGAAAGCCGGCCGCGAGATTGCGAACGATGTCCCGCATCTCGGCGTAGGAGATAGTCCGGAACTCACCCGGTGCAGCGGCGGTCAGCACCGAGTCGGTCAGCGACCGCTCGTAGACACCCCCCTTGTACTTCTGGGCCGGACGGTTGGCGTTCCGCTCGGCCGCATTCTCGAACATTCGCCCGAGCGTCGTCTCACCGATTACCTCGTCGTCGTATTCTCGTTCGGCTTCCCGCCAGTTCATATACTGTGTGAGGGAACCTCCCGTGCGATAAAACGTGGTGAAACGTGTTCCACCTGTACTCTCGTTTATTACCGGACGAAAGCCCGACGACGGTAGCGTGAGACGGAAATCAATCGTTTCGTGGAACGTCACAACTATAGTAGCCACTGCAAGTCAATGCATGTCTGATCGCACGACGGCTGTGCGATCAGTGTGTAAATAGTTGCAGTTGTTACCGTAGCGACGAATGGTTTCCCCGGACTACTCCGAATCGTCCAGATAGCCGAGCGCGCCACGAACGTTCAGTCTGGCCTCGGCACTGGCCTTGTGATCGCCCCACGTGTCGGCCATCTCCGTCGACGTCGCGAAGTGCTCGAGGACGGCCTCGTCGTCTGCGAGGTCTTCGCGTGTTTCCTCGACTGTCTCGACCCACTCCGAGAGAACGGTCGCGTACTCCTCGAGGGCCTCATCGAGGTCGTCGCCGACGTACCGTGGTCCGAAGTGCGTGTACAGTAAGACGTCGGGGTCGATCGTTTTCAGGGTCTCGAGATCCTCGAGACACTGCTCGAGGTCGAAATCGGACGGCGGCGAGGTCTCGACGATCCGTTCGCGGTCGGGAACCCAGATTCCTGCCGCGTCGCCGGTGAAGACCGCGTCGTTCGCGGGATCCTCGAAGACGACCTGGTGGAACGCGTGTCCCGGCGCAGCGTGGACGCGCAGTTCGTGGTCCTCGAGGTCGATTACGTCGCCGTCCTCGAGTTCGACGATGCGCTCTTCGGGGATCGGCTCCGGTTCGACGTAGTACTGCCACTGCTCGCCGACGGCCGATTTCGTCCCTGCGACCAGCCGACCGGGGTCGGCAAGCAGGCTCGACCCTACTGCCGGAATACAGACGTCGGCGTTGGGACATGCCTCGGCGAGAAAGCCCGCGCCGCCGGCGTGATCGAGGTGGATGTGGGTCACGGCGATGACTGCGAGATCCTCGCGAGCGATGTCGAGTTCGTCCAGCGCCTCGAGAATCCGTTCGTGGTTGGTTCCGATCCCCGTCTCGACGACGGCGGGCCGATCCGCGTCGAGAATGTAGGCGGCACCGTAGCCGTTCGTATCGTACATACCGGTGTCGACGTAGTAGAGGTCCGAACAGTCGCCGGCCGTCACTTCGGTGAGCGTACCGTCTTCCATACACCGATCAACCGATCGGCGAGGTAAAAGTTCTCGTGGTATCGGAACTCAGTCTTCGGGGACGTCTTTCCACTCGCCAATACCCGACGGATCGAGGTGGACGTGTGCGTCGCCGACGTCCTCGAGGGCGCGCAGACGGTCGACGAGTTCGGATTCGATGTCGTGGGCCTGTCGGAACGGCATGTCGCCGTCGACCTCGACGTGGACCTCGACTTCGAGGACGGTGCCGTCGTAGAAGACCGCGAGGTCGTGGACGCCCTCCACGTCGGGGTGGGATCGCAACGTTTCCGCGATCGTCGCTCGCTTCTCGGGGTCGGGCGCGGCACCGACCAGGTAGTCGAGGTTCTCGCGCCCGATCTCGACGCCCTGGTAGACGACCAGGATGCTGACCAGTCCGCCAGCGATCGGATCGAGCAGTGGCTGGCCGAGCAGGACGCCGACGATCCCGACGGCGGCGGCGATCGTCGTGTAGATGTCGTTCAGACAGTCGATCGCGAGCGCCTCGAGCGCGGTCGACCCGAGGTCGGCGTTGACGTACTCGGTGTAGCGATAGACGAGGTACATATCGACCATTGCAAACGCCAGCGCCGCGAGCAGGAGGGGGTTCGCCTCGGGCGGATCGAGGACGAGCAGCCCCTGGACGGACTCGTACAGCAGCGACAGTCCGAGCACGGCGAGGACGGCCCCGACGAACAGCGCCGTCAGGGGTTCGATCCGGTCGTGGCCGTGCGGATGTGTGTCGTCCGGTTCGTCGTAGGCACTCTTTCCCCAGACGAGGACGACCACGCTCGAGATCAGGTCCGCGACGGAGTGAGCCGCGTCCGCGAGCAGAGCGACGCTGCCGAAAACCAGGCCGGCAGCGCCCTCGACGACGATCTTCGCGGCGTTACCGAGAACGTTCACCCACGCTGCCCGCGCGAACCCGGTCCTCCCGTCGCGGTCGACCATGAGTTGGTTTAGAGAGAGTCTAAACTTGTGTCTTTCCCTATACGAACGGGCCCGGTTCCGCAATCCTCATGGCGATCCTGTTAGAATTGTGGGCTAACGCGCTCGACGCCGGGCGATGGGGCCCGCCCGATCCAACTGCCGCGCTCGCACGACCTCGTGGGCGGCTGACGGTCCCTGTCTACCAGTCAGCTATGGCAACGGACCACCCACTCGTTCGACTCGAGACGCTCGCACTGATCGCCATCGGCGGGTTCGCCGGTTCGAACCTCCGCTTTTTCACGCTCGGCGTGTTCGGCGAGATTCCGGCCGTGTTGCTCGTCAACGTCCTCGGCAGTTTCGCGCTCGGCTTCCTGGTCTACGAGGCCGAGTACGCGGGGCTCGTCGGGAAACAGTCGCGGGTCGTCTTCACGACCGGCTTTCTCTCCTCGCTGACGACCTACAGTACGTTCGCGGTCCAGACCGCTACCGCTGGGGACCCACTGGCCGTGCTCGTCATCGTCGCCGGTAACTACGGTCTCGGCTTCACGGCCGTCATCGCGAGTCGGTCGGTCGCGCGTCGCGTCACTGCCGGCACCCGGTCGGCTCCCGGAGGTGAGACGGCGTGAGCGTCGCCGCCTCGCCGCTGCTCGCCGACGCACTCGCGGTCACGTTCGACCCCGAACCCGCACACCTCGTCGGCACCGGCGGCGCCATCGGCGCACTGTTGCGCCACTGGGTCTACCTGCAGTTCTCGAGCGAGGAGTTCCCGTGGCCGACGCTCGCGGTGAACGTGATCGGCAGTTTCGTCTTCGGGCTGGCAATCTTCGCCGGTGCGGGCGAGTCGGCGATCCAGTTGATCGGCATCGGTGCCTGTGGCTCCTTTACTACGTTCTCGTCGTTCTCCGTCGAGACCGTCCAGCTGTACGAACGCGGCGACCGGCTGCGTGCGGTCGTAAACGCCGCCGCGAACCTGCTCGTCTCGCTCGCGGCGATCGGGCTCGCGTGGGGGATCGTCGCCGTCGTCTAAAAAACGGGCTCCGGAACTACAGCAGTTCCGCGAGCAAGATTGCTGCCAGTCCGAAGTAGATCAACAGTGCGGTGACGTCCTTGACCGTCGTGATCAGCGGGTCGGATGCGGCGGCCGGGTCGAAGCCCAGTTTGTTCATGAGCCAGGGGATCACGTAGCCGACGATCGACGCGACCACACAGACCGTGACGAGGCCGACGAAGACGACCAGCGCCAGCTCGAACGCGTACGGCTCGTTCATCTGCCAGACGTACGCAGCCGAGGCACCGATACCGCCGATGATCAGGCCGATCAGTAGACCGATCAGCCCCTCGCGGGCGAAGTGACGCATCGCGTTCCGGTCGTCGATCTGTCCCAGCGCCAGCCCACGGACGAAGATGGTCGACGCCTGCGTACCGACGTTACCGCCCATGTCCATGATCACCGGGACGAAGAACGCAAGCGCGACGACGCCCTCGAGCGTTTCCTCGTGATGTTCGATCACGCCACCAGCGAGCAGCCCGCCCGCCAGCGCGACGATGAGCCACGGCAGTCGCAGCCGGAGGATACGCGGAATCGAGGACTCGAGGATCGCCGTGCTTCGGGACTGCTCGATGTCGGCGAAGGAAAAGCCCGCGCTCTTGAGGATGTCCTCGGTCGCCTCCTCTTCGACGACCTCGATCATGTCGTCGGTCCGGAGGACGCCGACGAGGACGCCGTCGTCGTCGACGACGGGCATCGCGGGGAAGTCCCGATCGACGATCTCGTCGACAGCGAACTCGGGGTCGGCGTCGGCGTTGATCGTCACGAGGTCGGTGACCATGTGGTCCTCGACGACGTCGTCCTCGGGAGCGTTGAGCAGTTCCCGGAGGGACATGACGCCGACGAGTCGCCCCGCGTTGTCGGTGACGTAGAGGTAGTAAACGGTCGTTTCCTCGGCGGTCGGTTCGAACTTGCGGAACTCTTCGATTGCCGGCCCGACGAACGTCTCCTGGGTGACGGCGACGTACTCGTCGTCGGTGAGTTCGCCGGCGCGATCCGCGTGGAACTCGAGGTCGCGGCCGCTAGCAGCCCCCATAGGTCTCACCTCGTACGTGCGACCGGATGACGCCTGCGAACTCGCCCTCGAGAAGGTCGAGAATCAGTTCCTCGAGCGTCGGAAGCCGCTCGCGAGCACGCTCGTTGATTGCCGTATCGATTCGAAGTCCACTGCTGTGGTTAGTGTCCAGCATACAGACGCAATTCTTTAGACGTCTCTAATTAGGATTTTCCTTTGTGACTAACACTGGATTTAATTCACATGAGGGTCGTTCACATAACTGTCGCCTCCGTTTTATTTCGACCCGGCAACAGTTTCGGGGATCGGTAGTTCCGTCAGTCCCACACGTTTAACAGGACACTGAGTGATGGTCTGATATGAGCGTTCGGCGCGACTTCTGGTCGATCTATCGCGAGGCACTCCCGATCCTACTGATCGCACTCGGCGGCGGACTCTTTGCCGGGTTAGTGCTCGAGGGCATCCTCGAGAGCGTCGAGCGGTTCCCAGGGTTGCTCGTGATGGTCCCCGTCTTCCTCGCGACCCGGGGGAACGTCTACGGCGCGCTCGGCGGTCGCATCTCGAGTGGACTTCACCAGGGACTGCTCGAGCCACGTTTCGAGCGGAACGAACGGCTCGTCAACGCAGTTCTCGCCTCGTTCATCAACGGAATCGGCATCTCGATCGTCATCGGCGTCGTCACCTGGCTCGCCTTGCTGGTGATCGGCTGGGAGGTTGCGGCGCTGTACGAACTGGTCGGCATCATGTTGATCGCTGGTGTTCTAACGTCGGTCGTCCTCATCTTCGGCCTGCTCGCGCTGATTTTCGCGGGCTACAAGTACGGCTACGACCCCGACAACCTCGTCGGTCCGATCGTCACCACGCTCGGCGACATCTTCGGGATGCTCTTTATGCTGTTCGCGATCACCTTCGTGGAGGTGCTCGTCTGAATGGTCGTCACGCAGGGTTCGCTCGGGACGTGGAACTGGAAGTCGATCGTCAGCAACATGTTCCCGCTGCTCGTCGTCCTCTCGATCATCGTCCTCTGGGCGGGGATCACCCTCGAGGGCGCCGAGGCAATGTTAGAGCAGTACGCCATCCTCGCGGTGATGGTGCCGACGATGGTCGACATGGGCGGAAACCTCGGCGCAATCTTGAGTTCGCGACTCTCGACGCGGTTCCACCTGGGGACGACGGAACTCGACCCGACCGACCGCGTGCTGTGGGCGAACGTGGGTGCGATCCTCGCGCTCGCGGCGACGATCTTCACGGCGCTTGCGATCGGTGCCTACGCGCTGGGGATCGTCATCGGGTCGCCGCTGCCGCTTGCGACCTTGCTTCTCATCTCGCTGGTCAGCGGGATGTCGGTCGCAGTCATCGCGATCGTCTTCAGTTTCGCAGCGACCTACGGTTCGTATCGGATGGGGATCGACCCCGACGACACGACGATCCCGATCGTCACCAACGTCGTCGACGTCTTCGGGATGGTCATCTTTATCGGCGTCTCCGCGGTCGTACTCGGATTCTAAATCCCCGTCATCCTCCCGTCATACTGTCGTCTGACGCAGTCTCAGGGCTCGAGTGTCTGACTGAGGTTCAAGTAGTCCGGTGTTGCCGTCGTGGGTATGTCAGTCGACACGGCCCACGAACGCAACCGACTCCGCTACGACCTCCTCCACCGGGTGATCGCACGATGACGACGACGATGACGATCGCCGTCACGGTGGCGCTGACGCTTCTCGACCTGTTCCGGACGATGCCAGTCCGAACGCGAGTCCGGGCCCGCGAACGGTTCCGACTGGTCGTCTCCTTCGCTCTCGCGGTGGCCGTCGTGGTCCTCGGGACCCTGCTGTATCTCGAACTCGTCGGCCTGATCCTCGAGCTCCTCGGGTGAACGACGCGACCGTCCCGTCCCCGCCGAAACGTGTGACTAACTATCACTCGTCCTGACGGAGGGAGAGATATGCTTCCGCCGGTCGCGAACCGCTTCGTCGCGGGCGAAACCGCGGCCGAAGCGATCGACCACGCCCGCCGGCAGGCGAAGCTCGGTATCGATCCGATGGTCAACCTGCTCGGGTCTCACCACGCCGACCGACCGGCTGCCGAGGCCGACGCCGCCGAGTACCGCCTGCTCGTCGAAGACCTCGCCGAAGCCGACCTCGAGGGCGAACCCGCCATCTCCGTGAAACCGACACAGATCGGACTCGACTGCGGCGAGACGGTCTTTCGTGACCTGCTCGGCGGCGTCCTCGAGGCGGCCGTCACCCACGACGTTTTCGTCTGGCTCGACATGGAAGAGCATACGACCGTCGACGCCACGCTCGCGGCCTACGAACGGTTCGCCCGACTCTCCGACGGTCGGGTCGGCGTCTGCCTTCAGGCCGACCTCGAGCGCACGCTCGACGACCTCGAGCGGCTCGCGGACGTTCCGGGCAAGCTACGGCTCGTGAAAGGCGGCGCCTACGACCGTCCGTCAGAGATCGCGTACACGACGGATACACGGATCGACCAGGCCTACCGACGACTCCTCGATCGAGCGTTCGAGACGGTCGAGGGACCCGTCGTCGTCGCCACCCACGACCCCGAAATGATCGAGTACGCGACCGACCGCGCCGACGGGACCGACCTCGAGTTCCAGTTCCTGATGGGCGTCCGGCCGCGGGCACAGCGAACGCTCGCGACGGAGTACGACGTCTGTCAGTTCGTCCCCTACGGCACGCGCTGGAAGCGGTGGGCGATAAACCGGGCGAAACGCAACGTCGGGTTCACCGCGCGAGCCGTCGCAGAGACGCTGGTTCCGCTCGGCAACGGGGAGACGTTCGAAGAAGAGGTCGGCGTATCGGTGCCGGTCCACGAATCGCCGGCGACGTCAGGGCTCGAGTCGACGGGTGAGTGACCGGCCGACGTTCAGTACCGACAGGGCCGGCGCCGGCCGTCCGCGTTCGTAGACGAGCAGCGGGATGGTCTCGGCGCCGAAGTACTCCTTGAACCGGAAGACACCGTTACGAAAGTCCGGCGGCGAGCCCCGGAGTTCGTACGTCTCGTACCCCTCGTCGATACCCCACTTGATCGCGTGCTCGTGGAGCAGTTCGGGTGCGTGGTACTCGAACTGATCCTCGGTAACGCCAGTGAACAGGTGTTGCAGCGTCGACTGCTCCTCGTCGAGCAGGTACATGTACTGGCCGCGGGCTTCGCCGTCGACCTCGAGGGTGAACAGCTTCAGCCGATCCTCGAGCCGAGGGAGTTCCCGGAAGAACGCAAGGGGGTGAGTCGGCAGTCCCACGCGGTCGGCGACGGTCGCGTAGTCCTCGTAGAACGCCACGCAGTTCTCCTCGCTGATCGCCTCGTCGACGACCTCGAACTCGTAGTCGTGACCACGTCTGATCCCGCGACGGCGCTCGCTGTCCATCTCCGAAAAGAGCGCGTCCCACCCCCGCGTCAGGTCGAGCGTGAACCGACACGAGAGGATCGTCGGCTGGTATCCCTTCGACTCGAGGAAGTGGTTGTAGCGGACGTAGTTCTGGTCGTAGACCCGGAGTTCGTTGTAGAGGACGGTGCCCCGACAGACGTCGCCGACGGCGTCTAGCAGCATCTCGAGGGCGTCTTCCTCGTCGGTCATGGTGACCGGGCCGCCGTAGCCGGGCCGGATCGAACTCAGTCGCTTCACTCGGCCGAGGTCCGTGACGAAGTTCGGGAAGACGGCGACGGGGTTGCCTTTCTTCGAGACCAGCAGGTGGTGTGGCTCGTGGCCGATCCCCTCCTCGACCGCCCGCAGCCACTCGTAGCGGTGGTAGACACACCCCAGTTCGGACTGTTCGACCACGTTGTTCCACTGGTTCCGGTTTGCCTCCGCGACGGAACCCAGCCGTTCTACCTCGAGAGCCATCGTGGAGGTCCTTTCAGGTAATTTCTCATAACTACGTTCACACTACCCCTCGTTTGGTGAGCCGTACACGCCGACGACGGGGTGTATTCGCCGCTTACACCGTCTCTGACTCTCCGTCGCACGCCCTCGCGTACGTCGACAGCGCGTAGGCCATCCAGGCCTGACACCACCGCATCAGGGTGAACCGTTTCGTGTAGAAGCGCCGCTGCTGGTAGTAGAACTGGCCGTCGCCGGCGTACAGCGCGTCGGTCGCCCAGTCGATGATCCGACGGGCGAACTCGAGGTCGCCCGCCTCGGTGAACGTGATAATTCCCTGGGCGGCCGCGTGGGTATCTCGGGGGTACACGCTCGACTCGTCCCAGTTGGACGCGCCGTCGTCCTCGAACAGCTCTTCACGGTAGAACGACAGTCCGCGTTCGATCGTCGCGTCGAACCGACTCGAGCCTGTAAGCTCCTGGTACCGGAGCAGCGACTCGAGGATGAAGCCGTTGTGGAAGTTGTCCATCGAGAGGTGAGAGGCCGTCGGCGGATCGGTGTACATCCAGCCGCCCGTCGCGGTCTGTTTGCTCGCGACGTAGTCGAGGATCGCCTCGCCCGCCTCGCACCATCGCGGCTCGTCGAAGTACGCTCCGAGTTCGAGCAGGAGCCGCGCGCCGAGTGCGTTCGCGTTGAGGGTGTAGGGTTCGCTCACCTCGTTTCCCCCACCGTTCTCGGCCGTATAGTTGATTCGCGCACCCTCGTCGAACTCGGTGTAGTCGAGGTCCTCGAAGACGAACTCGGTCGCCGTCCGCGCGACTCGTGCGTACGTCGGTTCCTCGAGCGCGTCCGCGGCCTGGAGCAGCGCTTGCACCGCGTAGGTGGTCGAGACGACGCCCGACACCTCGCCCGGCGTCGAGGCCGTCTCGCTCGAGAGGTCCTGCAGGGGGTGTCTGTGCCCGCCGCCACAGAAGCCGCGACACCAGTCGTTGTCTTCCGCGAGCAGCCACTCGACGAGATTCTGTGCCTCTCGAGCGTACGTCTCGTCGCCAGTCAGCGTGTAGATGTCGAGGTTCGCCATCGCGAACAGCGCCGCACCCTTGTAGTTGCGCCGTTGCTCGACCTCGAAGTACGGACGCAGGTTGATCGGCGCTCGCTTGATCCCCTCCTGGACCGCGAGGTTCAGCAGTTTGCTCTCGAACGGAAGTCGCTGGAGGTAGACGCTGCTCAGCCCGTCGGCGTAGTCCCAGCCGGTGTAGTCTCGCTCGCGTGCGTACGCGAGCGTCTCGCGACAGCGCCGGACGATGGGATCGCTCGAGGCCGATTCGTCTCTCCGTCGCTCGGTCGTTCGCGTCGCGTTCATCGTCGACTCCGGGTCGGGTTCGGCAGTCGTTTCTCCGCCTGCTCTGCGGACGATCGCGGTACAGACGTCCCCGGAAGCTGCTCCAGGAGTGATGCCGGCGGCGTCAGCCACGCGCCGAGATCTGTCGGCTCGAGATCCCAGCTCGCCCCGGGCGAGAGCAGCGTCGACAGCGACTCCCGGAGCGTCTCCCGATCCCTGTTCGTCGCCGCGAACTGCAGTTCCCGGAGCGGGAACACCATCTCGCCTCTCGGTTCCGGCGAGCCGACGGGCAACTCGTGGCCGAGGTCGAGTCGGTCGGCGACCAGCGTCGAGGCGAACCGATAGCCGAACTCGCTGGCCAGCGCGTACGACGCCCAGAACTTCGGGTTGATTTCCATAAGTACGGGCGTCCCGTCCGTCCGGCGTTTGAACTCGACGAGTGCGACGCCGTGCCAGCCGACCTCCTCGAGCAACCGCCGTGCGGCCGTCGCGACCGCCGCATCCGGCTCGAGCCGGAGGTGCGTCCCGCTGCCGCCGTGACGGGGCACCGACCGAAGTTCCTCGTGTGTCATCGTGAGTGCGACCTCGCCGTCGACACAGAGTAACCCACAGGCGTGGGTCGAACCGGAGCCGTCGACGTACTCCTGGACCAGTACCTCGCCGTCCGGAGCGACGCTCGCGATCCGATCGTAGGTCTTCCAGAACTCGCCCGGGTCGTCGACCGGTGCCGTCGTCACGCCGCCGTTCTCCCACCGTGCCTTCAGGAAGAGGGGAAAGGGGAGGACGCCGTCGGGGGTCGCCCGGCCGTCCGCCTCGAGGTTGGCGACGACGTCCGAGTACTCCATCGGCGTCTCGAGACCGAGCCGTTGGCCCCGCCGCAACGTCTCTTCTTTGTCCGCCGCAGCACGGAAGGCGTCTCTCGAAGGGAGACAGAGCGCGACGTCTCCAGGAATCGATTCCCGGATCGTCTGGACTGCCGCCATCGAGTCGTAGCCGACCGGAAGGACGACGTCCGGTCGATCCCGCTCGATCGTCTCGAGCAGGGCCGTCGGATAGTCCGGATCGTCAGGAGGTGGAAGGACTCGGCCAGCGTCGCAGTACGTCGAGCGCAGAAGCCTGCTGTGTGGCGACGTCCCGACGCCGACCACCGTCGCCTCGAGGTCCTCGCTTAGCTCCGTCGCGATCGCCAGGGCGTTGTCGTAATCGCCGTCGAGCAGGAGGACCGTCGGTGGAACCGCGTGCATGGACGGGGCCGCATCGCCCAGTTCAAAAAGTAACAGGTTGATGAGATGCTGGTCGATCCACCTACTCCAGCCGGAGTGGGGCTATCGGGCTGCGTTCGGTTCGTAACGCCGCCGTACGTGTCGGACTGTCCGCGAGACCCGAACTCGAGACGTCGACTGCTACTCTCGGCTTATCGTCTCTAGCTCGCTGCTAACTCCTCGAACGCTGTCGCAGCCGTCCGCGTCCCTTTCGAGATAAGCACGTCGCCACCCTGGATCTCGGCATCGGCGTCGCCGACCAGCAGCCAACCCTCGTCGGGTCGGCGGATGGCGATTACGGACATCGTCGACTCGGTATCGGGGACGCCGCCAACGATCGTCGTCCCATCGAGATCGCTTTCCGGCGCGACCTCGACGCGGGTGATGATCTCGTCGCTCTCCTCGACGGCCAACTGGACGACCGGGTGGACGTCGATCTCTCGAAGAACGCCCTCGCTGATGTCGATCGCGGCGTCGCTGATGACTTCGGTGGCACTGCCGAGGTGGATCAGTCCCCGCAGCGCGACCGGATCTGAGGCGTCCGCCGCTGCCCGGAGCGTCCAGGCCTCGAACCGCGACTCGAGCGCGTCGACTTCCACCTCGAGGTTCTGGACCTCCTCCGCCAGCGCGTCGCTGTCGAAGAGGACGGCGCTGTAGGCCAGGTCGACGGCCAGTTCCGAGAGGTTCTTCATGTGGACGATGGTGTCGACCGCCCGTTCGAGGTCCTCGATGTCGGGCGCGTCGACGACCGGCGGCTCGTAGGTCGTCCCGGTCATCGTCTCACAGACGTCGCCGATCGCGACGTCCGGGCCACGCAGGAGCGCGACGTCGTCGGCCTCGATCGTCGTCTCCGGGCCGGGGTTGAGCAGCCACTCCTCGCCACGACGAAGCGCGATAACGCGAACGCCGGTCTCGGACTCGAGGTCGATGTCGGCAAGCGTTCGTCCAACGTAGGACGAGTCGGGAGCGACGACCCCACGGACGAGCGTCTCGACGGCCTCGGGAAGCGCCGCCCGCATCGCCTCCGGGAGCCCGATGTCCTCTAAGACGACCTTCGCGATGTCGCCGGCCGCGTCACTGATGTCGTCGGCGGCGGTGACGATTCCCAGAACGGGCGCGAGCTGTTCGGCGTCGTCCGGGTTCCGGACCGCCATCATCAGCCCCATTCGCGCCCGCATCTCGAGGAGGTCCATCCGTTCCTCGAGGCGCAGTACCTCGTGGGCGATCTCCTCGCTCGAGTGCAAGACCGCGGAGTACGAGAGGTCGATGAGCAGCTCCGCTGTGTCTTTCATCTCGACGAGCACGTCTTTGACGTTGACTGGCTCGTACTCGATCGGTACCGACGCCTCGCCCTCGAGCGGGTCCATATGTAATCAACTCTCGGCCGGTCCAAAAAACGTTTGCCGCTCGTCCGGCCACACTGCCTTCCGATACGGTTTTGGACGGCCGTCATGAATCAACGACTAATGCTCGACCGGACGTACGTACGAGAGAACCCCGACGAGGTTCGCGACGCCCTCGACAATCGGGGCGCCGACGTCGACCTCGACGAGATTCTCGAGATCGACGAACGGTGGCGAGAACTGAAAGCCCGTGGTGACGAACTGCGCCACGAACGCAACGAGATCACCGACCGGATCGGCAAACTGGTCTCGGAGGGTAAACGAGACGAGAAAGACGAGGCTATCGAGAAATCGAGAGAGCTCAAGGCCGAAATCGAGGACGTCGAGGCGGAGGCCATCGAACTCCAGGCCGACCTCGAGCAGCGAATGCTCGAGATCCCTCAGGTCCCTCACGAGAGCGTCCCACTGGGCGTCGACGAACGCCACAACGTCGAGGATCGGCGCTGGGGATTCGACGACCTGCGTGACCTGCCCGAGGACGTGACGCCACACTACGAACTCGGCGAGGAGATGGACATCATCGACGAGGCTCGCGGAGCCAAAACGACCGGCTCCGGCTTCTACTTCCTCAAAGGCGACGGCGCACGCCTCGAGCACGCCCTGATCCAGTTCATGATGGATATCCACCGCGAACAGGGCTATGTCGACCTCTTCCCACCGGTGCCGGTCAAGAGCGAGTCGATGCGTGGCACCGGTCAGCTCCCCAAGTTCGCCGACGACGCCTACCGACTCGGCGGCAGCAACGAGGAGGAATACGAGGACGACGACCTCTGGCTCTGTCCGACCGCGGAGGTGCCGGTCACCAACATGTACGCCGACGATATCCTGCTCAAGGACGACCTCCCGCTGAAACACCAGGCCTACACGCCGAACTTCCGGCGCGAAGCCGGCGAACACGGAACCGAAACCCGCGGCATCGTCCGCGTTCACCAGTTCAACAAGGTCGAACTCGTCAACTTCGTCGAACCCGAGAACAGCTACGATCGACTCGAGGGCCTGCTCGACGAAGCCGAGGAAGTCCTCCAGCGACTCGGCCTACCCTATCGCATCCTCGAACTCTGTACCGGCGATCTCACGTTCGCCAGCGCCAAGACCTACGACATCGAGGTCTGGGCACCCGGCGACGACATGGACGACGGCCCCGACCGCGGCGGCCGCTGGCTCGAGGTCTCGTCGGCCTCGAACTTCGAGGACTTCCAGGCCCGCCGTGCGGGTCTTCGCTACCGGCCCGAGCGCCACGAATCGGCCGAGTACCTCCACACCCTGAACGCGTCGGGAGTCGCACTGCCCCGCGTGATGGTCGCGCTCCTCGAGTACTACCAGAACGAGGACGGCACGGTGACGGTTCCCGAAGCCCTGCAGCCGTACATGGGCGGTCAGGAAGTCATCGAGGGCCACGAGAAGGTCGGCGAGGCTGCACTGGGTGCCGGCGAACGCGAATAGCCGCTGTCTCGCGGAACTCGAGTCGAACCGACGCGTCTCCCTAATCGTATTGTAATTCGCGCTGGCGGCAGTGATCTCGTTTTCCAACGTCCTCGCGACGTAAGTTCGATGTGAATTTAACGGCACGAGAGGGGATGAAACCGTCTATTGTATGCTTTCGGCGGCTAATCCGAGTCAGCCAGACGGACTGTCTAACCACAAAGCATATTCCACATGCCTCTGACTGACTCGATAGGACGGTGGACAGCCGGGTAGGGGTACTCGCGGTTTCTGTCCACCGATTTATCACCCCTCGAGAGACACGTCTGTCCCCGTTTAGTGGTTCTTCGCGCGAGTCTGAGCTGTGACGTCGCGCCGAACGCGATCCGGACTATCAGCGAAGTCGGCGTAAAAGACGCGAGTGGTGGTTTCTTCGAACGGTGCACGAACGAAGAGGGCGCACCGAAGAAACTACCGAGACCGTTAGATGTAGTCGATCGTTTCCGGCAGCTCGAGCTTCATGCCCTTGCGCTCGCGGATCTCCATGATCTTCTCGCGCTGGAGCGAGTCGGACATGACCTCGAAGCCGGCGTTTTCGGTGTTCCAGGAGGCACGACCCTCGGTCGCGGAGCGAATGTCGCTCGCGAATCCGATCATCTCGCCGACGGGTGCGATACCCTCGACGACCATGAGGTCACCTTCCTGGTACATGTCGTCGACGCGGCCACGACGACCCTGGATCTCGCCCGAGGCGGCACCCATGTGGTCGTTAGGCACGTCGATACGGACGTCCTGCATCGGCTCGAGCATCTTGATCGTCCCGTCGATCAGGGCGTTGTGAAGCGCCTGTCGGGTTGCGGGGATGACCTGTGCCGGGCCACGGTGGATGGTGTCCTCGTGGAGTCGAGCGTCGTGCAGACGGATGAGCGTCCCCTGGACTGGCTCGTTCGCGAGTGGGCCGTTGTCCAGTGCTTCCTCGAACCCTTCGATCACCAGCTCCATCGTCTCGTTCAGGTGCTGGATACCCTTCGTCTGGTCGAGCAGGATGTTCGTCCCGTGGATGTGCTCGACGTTCTGGGAATCGTCTTTCTCCATGCCGGCGTCCTGCAGGGCCTCACGGCGTTCCTGCTCGGGCATGTCCATCGACGCCTCGCCGAGCTGGATCGTCTCGACGAGTTCGTTCGCCATCGGTTCGATGGAGATGTAGAAGCGGTTGTGGCGGTTCGGCGAGATACCCTCGACCTCCGCGCTCGCTTCCTGGGGCTGTTCGCGGAAGACGACGATCGGTTCACCGGTGTTGACCGGGATCCCCTGGTTCTTCTCGATACGCTGGGTGATGACCTCGAGGTGAAGCTCACCCTGTCCGGAGATCAGGTGCTCGCCGGTGTCCTCGTTGATGTTGATCTGGATCGTCGGGTCTTCCTTGGAGACCTGACGCAGCGTCTCGATCAGCTTCGGCAGGTCGTCCATGTTCTGTGCCTCGACGGACTTCGTAATGACGGGCTCGGAGATGTGTTCGATCGACTCGAACGGCGTCATCTCCGTGCTCGAGACGGTCGAGCCGGCGATGGCGTCCTTGAGGCCGGTGACGGCTGCGATGTTACCCGCAGGTACCTCCTCGACTTCCTCGCGTTCGCCACCCATGTAGATGCCGACGGACTGGACGCGGTTCTTGCCCGCAGTCCCGGAGACGTACAGCTCCTGGCCCTTCTCGAGGCTACCCGAGAAGACGCGGCCGGAAGCGACTTCGCCGGCGTGTGGGTCCATCGCGATGTCGGTGACCATGAAGACGACCTCGCCGTCCTCGTCGACGAGGCGCATCTCCTCGGCGAGACCGGACTCGGCGTCACCACGCCAGATACGTGGCACACGGCGGGGCTGTGCGTCGACAGGGTTCGGGAAGTGCTCACAGACCATGTCGAGCACGACGTCCGACAGCGGCGTCTTCTCGTGAAGCTCCTGACGCTTGTCCGACCGCTCGAGTTCCATGATCTCGGCGAAGTCCATCCCGGTGCGCTGCATCGAAGGCATCGAGACGCCCCACTTGTAGAGAGCGGATCCGAAGCCGACGGTCCCGTCCTCGACGGAGACGGTCCAGTCGTCGACATCGTCCATGTCCTCGGTCATGCCGCGGATGAGTTCGTTGACGTCGCGGATGACGGCGAGGAGCCGCTCCTGCATCTCCTCGGGACCTTCCTGCAGTTCGGAGATCAGGCGGTCGACCTTGTTGATGAACAGGGTCGGCTTGACGCCTTCGCGCAGTGCCTGGCGCAGGACGGTCTCGGTCTGGGGCATCGCGCCTTCGACGGCGTCGACGACCACCAGTGCACCGTCGACGGCACGCATCGCTCGGGTGACGTCGCCACCGAAGTCGACGTGGCCCGGCGTGTCGATGAGGTTGATGAGGTGGTTCTCGCCCTCGTACTCGTGGGTCATCGAAACGTTTGCCGCGTCGATGGTGATCCCACGTTCCTGTTCGTCTTCCTCCGTGTCCATCGCGAGCTGTTCGCCGGCAGTCTCGTCGGAGATCATGCCCGCGCCAGCCAGCAGGTTGTCGGAGAGGGTTGTTTTCCCGTGGTCGACGTGAGCGGCGATGGCGATGTTCCGGATGTTCTCCGGTTCGTCCATCAGCCGTTCACACTCTTGGACGATCTTCTTGCGTCGGCCCATATACACCCTGTTACCGGTAGCGGGGTCAAAAGGGTAGTGTTTCGTCGTCGGGAGAATCCGACGCGTATCCCGGTTGGGACGCGTGAATATCCGGATTGCGTGAGGTAACAACACACATGAATCGGCAGCAGTTTCCGGAAACACCGCTTGTACGTCCCGTCTCGCGGCCTGCGCAACCGGGCGTAAGAGACATACTTCGAGGGCACTTGGTAGGGATACACATGGATATTCGCGTCCAGGGTCCAGGCCCAACCTCCCCGTTTCTCAGCGCCCGCGACCTCTTCGAAACCGAACACGACCTCTCGTTGCCGGTCTACGTTCGTCTGCAGGACGACCCCGACGAACGCACCTGGGCCGGCCACTACGACGACCGCCACGTCCTGAACATCTCGAGACAGGCCGCCTCGAGCGCGATGGCCCGCGAACTCGCCCTCCACGAGTTCGCACACATGGCCCGGTACGAACAGGAACACCCCTCCCACATCCAGTCGACCGAGGAAGTGCTCTTTCTCGCGCTGGCCGGCAAGAGCGTCGAACGGCGCAAACTCTCCCACTGCTACCAGATCGCCAACCACATGAAAGACATCTACGCCGACGACATCACGCTCGCCGTCGGCCCCGGCGAAAAACTGCTCGCCTATCTCGAGTCGAGTCTCGCTGCCGCCGTCGCTGACCGTCCCGACACCCCTTCCCGGCCGGGCCTCGAGCGACTCTCCGCGAGCGCCGACCCCGACATCACGGCCGTCAACGCCGCGTTCGCGCTCGCGCTCGCGGAACGACACGGCCTCGTCACCGACGAGAGTCACCGACTGTACGACCTCGCACACGCCGCCGCACTCGACGCCCCCAACGTCGACTTCGAGGGGTTCAAGCGCCGCTTCCGGGAACTCGCAGCGGATCCCGACTCGAGTAGCTACCGGCAGGTGCTCGTCGACGCGACGCGGGACTACGTCGGTGGGGAAGGACCTGCGGCGGACTGATTCGAGAGTGGTGGACGGCCCCGGGTGATCCTGACTTCGATGCTGCGGAGGAACCGGTCTTGAGATCCAGACGGTCTGTTTTCGTCAATTGAGTGCTCATTAGACACCACGTCAGTCCTGCGGGTGTGACACTCGACATCGCAGTGTTGGTCCATGTCGTACGTCGACCAACGTCGTTCGTCACGAATTATATTCATTAGATTTCTAATATTCTCGTAAAATGCAATGTCCGATGATAGTCACGGACGGTTGAATCTCGACCGACGAACGTTACTTAAACGAACGAGCGCCGCATCTGCCGTTGCACTTCTCGGAGCGACCGGAAGTGCTGTCGCAACGGACGACCTGCAGGAGGGTGTAGTAAACGAGGTCTCACTCGATACTGACGGGTACGACGATCTGGAAGAAGCTTCGATAATCTTTTTGAAACGTAAAGAGCGCGAAATCGTCCGCACTAAAATCCATTCGGCGCACGAAGTGAACCCGGAGGGAGCAGACGAAGACGCCGATCCAACGAAGGTTAGTTACAGCCTCTCTTACGACGATACGACCGGAGTCGAAGTCACTGAAGCGCAGGACGTGGCTCGGCTGGAAAGCGGTGATTTCACGCTTGAGCGGACCGAGACTACGACGACTCTGACGGAGCATTTGCGTGATAATTCGCTACAACAGAGTGACGACGTTAAAATAAACATCCCTGAGGAACCGGAACTTGGAAATCTCGGTGACGCGGCAACGTGGGTTCAAACCGAATCGAGCGAGTGTGGTCCTCTTGCTCGAACGAACCTCGCGATTGAGTATACGCCGACTAGCGGTGATTACGATATCGACGACTCTATTGGCATTTTCGAAACGGCTGACGGGGAGACGTGTGACGGCGAAGAGTTCGGCGATCGGTTCCCCTGTAGTGATCTTCCGCCGGGAGTCGACTGTGATATTCCGGATGCATTCAACACGACGTGGCACGTCGACAGCTCAGACGACTCTCTTACGTCTGCGGAAGCTGAATACTACAACAATGATTTCCCCATCATTCCGGAATCGACCGCTGATCACAGTCAAGATACGTGGTTTGATGGGAACGAACTGAACGTGGAAGGAACAGTTGATCACTCGGGTACACTTGGGTTCCGTACAATAATTGATTTCCTCTTAGGAAGTGACGCTGGCGTCCTCTTTTACTGATTTCCCTCCGATTTTCGAGAAGTCACCTGACTTCCCGAGACATTCTGTGTCTCGTGTTTGATACCCATCCTCGAGCTTTCGGCTTACACGTTTTCCGTATCTGCGTACGCAGCGAAGACATCTTCAAGTGATGCACGTTCGGTCTCGAAATCGATGACGTCGATTCCAGCTTCTTCGAGAGCGACGAGCACGTCGGTTCGAACGCTCGCGGATTCACAGCTGACAATCACTCGGCTCTCGTCGACCCACGCATCTTCGACGCCCTCGACTGCCATTACGGCGTCAGGAACCGATACAGGCCCGTCCGCCAATGTGATGACGAGCCGTGGCCCTCCGTCGATACGGGCCTGAAGTTCCGAAACGGATGCTTCGGCGACCATCGTCCCTTCAGAGATGATGCCGACTCGATCACAAATAGTCTCGACTTGGGCAAGCTGGTGCGACGAAACGAATACAGTGGCTCCGCGCTCGTTCTGTTCACGGATCAGTTCTCGGATGCGAGCTGCGCCGCTCGGATCGAGTCCGGCGATCGGCTCATCCAAAATTAACAGGTCGGGCTCGCCGACAAGCGCCATCGCAAACCCAAGCCGACGGACCATTCCCTGTGAGTACCCATTTGCCTTTTGTTCCGCAGCATCTAGTAATCCAACGCGTTCGAGGACGTCTTCAGGGTCAGTGTCGACTCCGCGAACCGAACACGCGAACTCGAGATGTTCGTATCCCGTGAGATTCGAGTATGGTGTAAATCCCTGTGGGAGAGCACCCGTTCGGGACTTCACTGCAAGTTCGTTTGACTGTACGTTCCGACCGAAAACGCGAACTGTTCCATCAGTTGGACGCAGGAAGTTCAACAACAAGCCGATGGCTGTCGTTTTTCCGGCACCGTTCGGACCGAGAAAGCCGTATCGTTCTCCGGGATGGACCTCAAGTGAGAGGTCCGAAAGGGCAGTAATGTGACCGAACGTTTGAGTTACTGACTCGAACTCTATTGCGGGAGTATCGTTTGTCATTGTGAATTACGTAAGTGATAGCCGTCGGAGTCTGTTGTACGTGATTACCAGCGGGACGAAAATCCACAACCCGAGGACGCAGACGGCGACCGGCCAAGAAAGATGTAGCGGCACCGCGGCTACCTCCGCGATCTGTGTTCCGACAACGGTGGTACCGAAGCCGTCGATATCCTCGTGGGGCGCGAGGTGGACCTTCGGGATGATTTCTTCGTAGGGGGCCGAAGCAAGTATTAGATACGCCTGTCGTGGGTCGACACTATACGCGTCAGGGAATAGCCCAAGAGCGTTAACGGCGATTTCGTGCCAGTTGAACGTGAAGCCGATAAACACCGTGAACACTGCAGCCGCCACTCGTCGTGGCGTCGCGAATAGCGACGACAGAGCGAACCCAATACTCAACCAGACGAATCCGTACCCGATCGTCGCCGCGGAGAACGCGGCGTAGAATCCGGCTTGGGCCGTCTCGAATTGAACGAGAATCGTTATCCAGCCGACGAGGAGACCAGTACCGATCACGGCTGTAAGAATGATTCCTCTGCCAAGCAATGTTCCAATTAGTATGGCCGCGCGCGAACAGGGAAATGCAAGTACGGTTTTGAGTTGTCCGGTCGCTCGAGGAGTAACGACCGCTCCGTACCCGAGCACTAAGCCCAGTAGCGGAACGAGGAACACAAACGAATTCACGTGGAACGTATAACTCATGAACCCGTACACGGCGTAGACGGCATCGTACGTCTCCGGATATTCGAGGAACGTATACCGGCTGCCTCTTCCTCCTTCACCTTCTACGGGGCGAATACTGCTTACAATTCGCCAAGCAGAGAACCCGAAGAAAGCGATGAACAGAGCAACTAGCCGCGACCATCGAAACTGGCGAATTTCCATCTTGGCGATTGCAGCCGTTATTCTCGCTTGTGCGACTGTGTCTGCCGGTGTCGTCCGACCAGACCCATCGGACGAGTCGACGAAAGGAGCCAACTTCACGACAGAATCACCTCCCGTCGAAATCCGAGGTATCCGATCGCGAGTGGACCGCAGATCCAGGCAAAGAGAACGAGGATGGCAACTGGTCCCGTTACGAACAACAACAGTGTGTCCGGTGATTGGCTTCCGCTCGAGAGGGCGACTTCGAGTGATGGATACATCGTGTCGAAGAGTGTTGCAATCACCGTTGAATATCCGTGAAACGGATGTCCGACGATTGCCAGTGGGGCAGACCCGAGCGTCCACACTGCGCCAAATACAAGTCCGAAATAGCCCACAATCGCGCCGCTCAATGCGTGTAACCGACTGGAAAGAAGTGAAGACACGGCGATAGCGATGGAGACGAGCGCAGTGCCGAAAAGCACAGTCGGAACACTTGCCAGTAAGTGGCCGTACGGTGACGCCATCATCGGATTCGTTACGAATATCCCGAACAATCCGGCAAGGACGCCGACAAAAATAATTCCTGAAAAGACGAGTATTCGCGCGAGCGCCTTTCCAATGTATATATCGAATCGAGTTACCGGAAGTGATCCGAGTACCGTAAGCGTCCCGTCATCTCGTTCTGAGGCAATTGTGCCGTAACCGAAAAGGAACGCGAACAGCGGAAGCAAAACGACATAAATGTCGATGCCGTGAAACCAGTAGGCGGCTGAAACCGTGTGCCCTTCCTCGAGAACGACGAAGGTTGCCCCTTCGGACGACCCGATCGTATCTTCCGAAACCCATACAATTGGTGCAACGAAAGCAACGAACACGGCGGCAGCAATAACGCGATTTGTCGTCGATCGACTGATCAACTGGCACTCAAGTAGAAACACTTGATACGGCCGGCGGAGGTCGTAGTTCCTCGGCCACCTCTTCCAGTAAGTTTTGTCCGAACACTTATTTGAAACTCTCCAACGTTCCATTAGCCGTAATCTAATTTGAATATAGTGTAATAAAACTATACCGATTATAATATATCTTTTGAGGGAATTGCCATCTAACGCAGGATCTATATTCAAAAATTAGTCGATGAAACAACGGTGGCATTTTTGCGATACTTTTCATAGAGTGATGCTCCCCACGTTCGGAATTGATCGTGGTTTCCAAAAACAATTCCGTGAACTGTACCGTGCTCATCGTAGACTAGCACAATTACGTGATCGTCCGTACGAACGAGACCGATCGGCTCTGTGGGCCCATCGTATACGTATATTACACCATTGAACGCAGTAGAAAGGTCGATCACGCTGCTGGATCGGATGCCTTCTAATCCGGCTGATCCGATAACCAACTCGACTGACTGGTGTTGCTCCAAGACTGTTCGATGCGCATCAAGGAATTGCTGTGTAACGGTCGGTGCGAACGTGTATACCTCAGTTGCGGATTGAACAATTTCGATAACTTTCTCGAGTGGCCCGTTCGGATATCCTGATTCTCGAATATTCACTTCACACTGCATAAGGATTTCTGCAGGGATATCTTCGAAGCAATTTGGCGCATATTTAGCAATCGTGGTTAACCTTTGAAGGTGTTCTGCACGCTCGATCTCCTCAATAAAATCAGTCATAGCCGCTTCTACGAGCGATACAAGACAAATTTGGTTATTTGATTGCTGAATCCACCCTTCCTTTTCGAGCTGGTTCAGATTACGTAGGATCGTCCGTCGTGTCGCATCGATGTCGCTTCGAGTTCCGAAACCGTCTTCGGTGACTGTGTGAGCGCTCGCAATATCTCGTACCGCGCTGATGAACCAAATAGTTTCGCGAGTGCGACACCACCACCCATATCTATCAGCTATATCGTAAAAATGTATATTCTTTAACCCTAATTGAATAAACCGATGATACTACGAATAGCAGAACACAAATAAAGTGATTGGGGATATCACACTTTTCAGTCGCATCACTCCTGTCCGTCGGGGTTTTGAAATAAATTGGCGTTATAGAATGGTTCCTTCAAGATCAACAGCGACGGCTCGACGTTGAGATTTTCAAACGCCGATTCCGGGAACTCGCAGCGGATCCCGACTCGAGTAGCTACCGGCAGGTGCTCGTCGACGCGACGCGTGACTACGTCGGCGGCGAGGGCCCTGCGGCGGACTAACGGGGAGTGACTATCGATCTAGCACGGATCGATAATATCCGAATCGGGATCGTCTATCGCGCCCATAGTCAAATCCGGATTGCCATTTTCATCTTCGAATACGTAAACGACGGCTCCGAGAGGATCGGCGTCGAATTCAGCCAGGTTCCAGCTTCGCAACCACTCGTCGTCACCGTCGAACCGACCCTGAACGGTGTACGAAACCTGTTCGGGTCCCCAGCGACAATCGAACACGGATTCCCAGAACTCCTCTTCGTTTACCGTCCGTTCTGCGACAACGTTTCCGTCGTCCACGACACGGATCTCGATAGGCGGAGGGTCGTCGACAGGGTCTATTGCATGACGACGGCAGGTAATCCAGGATAACTCGACACCGGTCTCGAGACGGGACGTACATCCTGCTGTACTGATCGTCGAACCCGCTCCGAGCGAGACCAATAGTTGGCGGCGTTTCATGTTCTCACCGAAATGTGGGTGGATGAGTATTTCCTGAAACTATATTTGTCATTCGAAAGCAACGCTGTCGCTACTGGTCCGCGAAAAACGAATAAGAAACCGCGTAGTTAGCGTGCGGCAGCCGCGACGCGCTCTTTCTCCTCTTTCTGACTGACGGCGTACGTCTGGACGTCGTAGTTGGCCGCGCCGATGAGCTGGCTCGCGATCGCTTCCTCGACGGACGTGGCCGTCTTGAACGAGTCGTTGTGAACGCCTTCGGCCAGGAACTTCAGTGCCTGGTCGACTCGGCGCTGTGGGGCGACGTCGACGGCCTTCGGGACGGAGATGCCACCGTACTTCAGGCGGACGGTCTCCTCTCGAGGTGCCGCGTTCTCGACGGCGGTCACGAGCACCTGGATCGGATTGTCCTCGGTGCGCTCGTGGATGATGTCGAAGGCGTCACGGACGTAGTTGAGCGTCTTCTGCTTCTTGCCCGTGTTCTCCTCGGTCTGCATCAGACGGTTGATGAAGCGCTCGACGATCGAGATCTGGGACTTCTTGAACTGCTTGCTGGCGTGTCGGCCAGCGGTGTGTGCGACCGGCGTCACCGTGATGTAACGCTCGGTCGAAGGGTCCGAATACTCGATCTCGCCGATCTCCCACTCGCCGAAGAGGTCCGCCGAGACGTCCGCACCGCCCGCGGGGGCGTCCGGGTCCGGCTGATCTTCTGCCGACATGGTTATCGCACCGGCTTCTCCGCGTTTCCGCGAACGAGTTCCTTCAGCGCGACGCCGTTGACCTTGTCGACCTTGTAGTTGACACCGGAGAGGTCACCCATCGCACGACCCTTCGCCCCACCGATACCGGCGATGGTCACTTCGTCGTGCTCGTCGATGAACGAGATGGCACCGTCACCGGGACAGAACGCGGTGACCTGCTTCCCGTTCTTGATCAGCTGCACTCGAACGCACTTTCGGATCGCCGAGTTAGGCTGCTTTGCTTCGATGCCGACTTTCTCGAGTACGATACCTCGACCCTGTGGTGCGCCCTCGAGCGGGTCGGACTTCTCGCGAAGCCCACGGGCGCGGCGCGCGTAGTCAGAGTCGGACCACCGCTGGTTCTGGCGGTCCTTCTTGAGCTTGCGCGCGGCGTATTTGCCGTTTGCCATAGGAGCCGCTATCCGTCGGAGCCACTTAAGCGACCCGTTTCGAATCGGCGTTACGGCTCGAGAGCGCTCGAGGTACCCCGCTCGAGGGATCTGAGCGCGTTTCACGAATCGAGTTACGGCCGGAGAATCGGTTAGCGTCCCTCGGAAACCGAGAGGTTTCCGAACGCGGGGAGACCGTCTCAGCCCGTACGTTCGACCAACAGCGACCGATCGAGGTCTCCAACGGAGTCGCGTCCGGAGAGCCCCATCGTCAGGTCCAGATCCGCGAGGAAGTTCCGACAGACCTCCCGGACGCCGTCCTCGCCGTCGATCGCGAGCCCGTAGGCGTACGGTCGTCCGAGAAGGACCATCTCCGCACCGAGTGCCAGCGTGACGACGGCGTCCGCGCCGCGCCTGATCCCGCTGTCGAACAGTACCGGCGCGTCGCCGTACCCCTCCGACTCGAGGTGATCCACTACCCGCGGCAGCGCCTCGATCGCCGGCAGCGCGTTGTCGACCTGTCGCCCGCCGTGGTTCGAGACGATCACGCCGTCCGCACCCGACTCGAGCGCCAGTACCGCATCCTCGTGGTGGACGATTCCCTTCACCAGGATCGGGAGGTCCGTCAGTCCGGCGAGCCACTCGAGGTCGTCCCATGTGAGCGAGGCGTCGCCGAAGACGTCGACGAACTGCATGACGGCGCTGTCCTGGTTCTCCTGGGGGTCGCCGCCGACCAGATCCTCGAAGACGGGGTCGGTGAAGTAGTTGCCGACGCCCTCGCCGTCGAGGAAGGGGAGATAAGCCTGTTCGACGTCGCGTTCCCGCCAGCTGATGACGGGCGTGTCGACGGTGACGACGAGCGCGTCGTACCCCGCGTCCTCGGCACGCTCGACGAAGCTCTGCGTCAGGTCGCGGTTCGAACTCCAGTATAACTGGAACCAGGCGGGCTCGTCGCCGACGGCTTCGGCCACGTCCTCGAGCGGGTCCGTCGCGGCCGTACTCTGGACGAACGGCAGCCCGAGGTCGGCGGCGGCCCGCGCTGCTCCCGTCTCTGCCTCCTCGTGGAGGATCGACTGGACGCCGATCGGTGCGAGGCCGACCGGTGCCTCGTACGTCTCGCCGAATAACTCGACCGAGAGGTCCCGGTCCTCGACCCCCTGTAACATCCGGGGAACGATCCGCCACTTCGAGAACGCCTCGCGGTTCTCGCGTTCGGTCCGTTCGGCGCCCGCACTACCGGCGACGTAAGCGTAGGCTTCGGGCTCGAGTGTCTCGCGTGCTTCGGCCTCGAGGTCTTCGAACCGTGGCGGTAGCGTCGGCGTTCTATCGGCCAGCATCCCCTCGGTATAGACTTCTACCAGCCGTTCGCGACCGTACGACGGCGAGTTCGCGTCGTTGCTCATGAGCCCGGGATTCGAAACCCGGCGGAAAATAGGTTGTGGTGAGTTACCACGCAGCTCGTTTGGTTACACGAGCCGAACGTCGTCCACGCTAAAGGGGTGTATTGTTCCGATAACGAAGCACAGGGAATTCGAGCGTATCAGTACGACCTGTTGTTGACGAGGTACTTCTGTGAACATCACGACACCGATGTAGCCGACGGTGAATAGTCGATATCGTTCCGTCGGACACGACCGAGGATGGCTAAATCAACTGGATGTCGTCGATCCCGAAGTGCCGATCGACCAGCCGCCGGGCCGCGTCGATCGTCCGGCCGTTCGAACCGATCGCGACACCGCGGTCCTCCTGGGCGACCTCGACGTAGGCGACCGTGTCCTCGTTCTCGCTGATCGTGACGTTGTACACTGCGGCGGGCGCGAGGGTGTTCGCGACGAATGTCTCGGGGTCGTCGGCCCCTTCCACGAGTCGAACCGGCATACCGACCCGTTCCTCGAACCGTGAGACGGTTCGCCCACCGGGACCGATCGCCTCGCCGATACGGTCGTTTTCGACGACGATCAGCAGGCGGTTCTCGCTCTCGCCAGTGACGATGCAATCCCGACCGTTTACCCCCGTCACGTCTTCGAACGCGGCGAGGTACTGGCGGGTGTCGTCGTCGAGCGTGACACCCATCTATTAGTCGGCCTGACCGCCGGCATCGCCGCCGGAATTGATCGATCCCATCCGCAGATCCACGTCGCCCGTTCCGAGCTTGATCGGTTTGCCGACGATGACGTTCTCGGTGACGCCGTGCAGTTCGTCGACCTCGCCGTGGATCGCAGCGTTGAGCAGGTGGTTGACCGTCACCTCGAACGCCGCACGCGCGAGGACGGACTCCTTCGAACCCGAGATACCGTGGCGACCAATCGACTCGATCTCGCCGCGGTTGGTCATGATGTCTGCGACCAACATCAGGTGCCGGACGTTGACGTCGTCCAGACCCTGCTCTGCGAGCGTGTTGTTCGTCTCCTCGATGATCGCCTCACGAGCGGCCTCGATGCCGAGGTTGTGGTGGATCTCGTGGATGTTGTTACACGTGGTCCGGGAGGCGTCGACGCCCTCGATATCGAGTACGTCGCCGAAAGCCGATCCTTCAGTGTAGAGGACGAACTCCTCGCTGCCGTCGTCCATCTCTTCCCGTCGAATGACGACGCGGGAGATGTCCTCGATCCCCTTGAACGTGATGTCGCGCAGTTCCTCGACGAGCTGGAGCAAGTCGCGATAGGACGGTTCCTCGGGGCCAAACTGGATCTCGGTTCCCTGCTGGACCGTCTCCACGCCAAGCGAGTCCTCGATGATCTCGGCGACTTCCTCCGGTTCGATCATCCGCTCCTCTAAGGTGTCCTCGTTGAGCGAGATCTGAACGCGCATGTCCGCGACGTTCGTCGAGACGTCACCCAGCGCGAGGATCTTCGTCGCCTCGATGTTCCAGACGACCTCGTGGGCCTTCTCGCGCTCGGTGGCGTACTCGTCCTCGAGGTGGACCGTCATCATCGGCGTGTCCGGGGTCTTCCGGGCGTCGACCAGCTCGATCAGCCGCGGCAGCCCCTGGGTCACGTCAATCTCTGCGACCCCCGCGTAGTGGAACGTGTTCATCGTCAGCTGCGTTCCCGGCTCCCCGATGGACTGGGCCGAGACGGTGCCGACGGGGTCGAGCGGTTCGACGCGCGTATCGACGTAGCGCGTCTCGACGGCCTTCGCGAGTTCGTCAGCGTCTTCGACGGTCGCGTCCTCGCGGCCCTCGAGTTCCTCGTAGACCTTGTCCTTGAGTCGCCGTGGGAGGTCGGCGTCCTCGACGACTGCGATCGTGTCGTCGTCGACGTCGTACTCGACTTCAGTCATCGGAGGTCACCTCCGGTCCGTCGACGGAGAGACGATCGTCCGCATGCTCCGAGAGGTTCGTCGGTCGCGGCCTCGAGCCGAGGAACTCCTGTTTGTCCTCTTCGGAGTCGAACTCGGAGTCGAGCACGCGGTCGGCGATCTGTGCGACGTCGATATCGTTGTCCTCGCCGGAGGAAACCTTCACGGGCGAGGTGCCGTCTTCGCCGAACTCAAACTGGACGATGGTGTCCGACGTGTCGCGGACGGTGCCGTCGTACTGGGTCTCGAGTTCGGAGAGGGCGTTGATCAGTCGGCGCTGCAGATACCCGGACTTGGAGGTACGGACTGCAGTGTCGACCAGCCCCTCGCGGCCGCCCATCGCGTGGAAGAAGAATTCCCGTGGGGTAAGGCCCGAGGTGTAGGAGTTCTCGACGAACCCGTGTGCCTCCGCGGAGAGGTCGTTCTCCGCGTAGTGGCTGAGCGTCCGGTTCTCGTAGCCGCGGTTGATTCGCTCGCCTCGAACTGCCTGCTGGCCGACACAGCCGGCCATCTGGGTCAGGTTCAGCATCGACCCACGCGCACCGGACTCGGCCATGACGACCGCCGGGTTGTCGTCGGTGAAGTGTTCGTCCGCGATGTTCCCGGCGTTGTCACGCGCACGCGAGAGCGTCTGCATGATCTTCATCTCGAGGGTCTCGTCGATCGTTCGGCCCGGCAGGGACTCGAGTTCGTTCCGTTCGTAGGCCTCGATGAGTTCTTCGACGCGGTCGTAAGCGTCGTCGATCGTCTCGTTGATGCGGGCCTGTGCTTCCTCGGGGATGGTCTCGTCGTCGATGCCGATCGAGAACCCGAAGTGCATGATCGAGCGCATCGCGAGCGTCGAGACCTCGTTGATGAAGATCCGGGCGCGGGTCTTGCCGTAGATCTTCGTGATGGTGTCGACGATTTCTCCGCCGAACTCGCCGACTTCGTCCTCGGCGATGGTGCCCTCGATCAGCTGGCCGTCTTCGATGACGACCTTCTCGCCGACGGTGCCCGTGAACTCGAGGTTGAGGTCGTCGGGCAGCAGCTCCGAGAAGACGTCGTAGCCGGTCCAGAACGGCTTGTCCTCGTCGTCGATGCCGCTGGGTTCGGGCAGTTCGTCGATGCGGGTTGCCCGAAGTAGGTCCAGCGCCTGGGTCTCGTTGAACCGTGGATTGTCGTGGGTCAGCAGGTAGGTGCCGGAGATGTGGTCCTGGATTGCGCCGATGATGTTCTCACCGAACCGTGGCGAGAGGATCTGTTCTTGCACGCGCATGAGGACGCGGGCCTCGGCGCGGGCCTCCTCGTTCTGGAGGGCGTGCATGTTCATCTCGTCGCCGTCGAAGTCGGCGTTGTACGGCGGGCAGACGACGGTGTTCAGCCGGAACGTCTTGTACGGCATGACCACGACCTCGTGGGCCATGATCGACATCCGGTGCAGCGACGGCTGGCGGTTGAAGATGACGATGTCGCCGTCGATGAGATGGCGGTTGACCTCCCAGCCGGCTTCGACCTTCTCCGCGAGCTGTTCGCAGTTCTTCTCGGTCACCTTCAGTCGGCGACCGTCCGGTCGGCGGACGTAGTTCGCACCGGGGTGACCCTCGGGGCCGTTGGAGACGAACCGGCGGGCCTTCTCTACGTTGCGCTCGGTGACGTTCATCGTCTGGGTCATCTCCTTGGCCACGCGGTCCGGGACGCCGACCTCGTTGAGCGAGAGTGTCGGGTCCGGCGAGATGACGGTACGTGCCGAGAAGTTCACGCGCTTCCCGGACAGCGAGCCACGGAAACGACCCTCCTTCCCCTTGAGACGCTGTGAAAGGGTCTTCAGCGGGCGACCGGAGCGGTGTCGCGCCGGCGGCGTTCCCGAAATCTCGTTGTCCATGAAGGTGGTGACGTGGTACTGCAGCAGTTCCCAGAGGTCCTCGATGATCAGCTGTGGCGCGCCGGCCTCACGATTCTCCATGAACCGCTGGTTGATCCGGATGATGTCGACCAGCTTGTGGGTGAGGTCGTCCTCGCTGCGCTGGCCGTTGTCCAGCGTGATCGACGGCCGCGCCGTCACGGGCGGTACCGGCAGCACGGTTAGGATCATCCACTCGGGCCGGGAGCGTTCGGGGTTGATGCCGAGCACCTCGATGTCCTTGTCCGGAATGTTTTCGAACCAGTCCCGGATATCGCTCGGCATCAGCTTGTTCGTGTCCTCCTCCGTGAGGTCGATGTCCAGAGCTTTCTCGATGGCCTTGCGCTGGCTCTCGCGGGGTCGGAACGAGCCCGAGAGGATTTCGTTGACCCGGCTGAGGTCGATGTCGGTCTCCTCGGCGAGTTCGTCCGGCGACATCCGCTCGGCGTCTTCGGCCTGGCCCTGCATCGCGGCGGCGATGCGCTGGGAGTACTCGCTCGTGAGCACCTGCTGGACCTCGTAGTACGTCGTCGGCTTTTCGTGGTCGATGTCGTACTGAATCTCGCCACAGAACGGACAGCGGTCCTTCTTGCGTGCCTGCCGGATCGCGGCCTTGGTGACGTCGTTCAGGTCGCGACTGAGCTTCCGGGCCTCGTCGATCTGGCCGTGGAACTCCTCGCGTTCGTCTTCGGTCAACAGCAGCCGGGAACACTCCCGACAGGTTCCCCGAAGCAGCCGCCGAATGAGCTTCGTGAAGCCGACGTGGATCACCGGCGCGGCCAGTTCGATGTGACCGAAGTGGCCGTTACACGACCCCGAGTGCTTCCCGCAGGTCTTGCACTCGAGGCCGGGGTCGATGACCCCGAGCCGCGGATCCATCAGCCCCATGTCGATGGGGAAGCCGTCGTCGTCGTAGGTGTCCGCGGTGATGATCTTCGTCGCGCTCATCTCCCGGTACTCCTCGGGCTCCATGAGCCCGAAGTTGATCGCTCCGATGTCTTTGGGTGTGGTGTTTCGCATTGTGGGTTAGACGGCGTCCTCCAGTTCCAGTCGCGGTGCGATACCGAGGGCCTTCATCTCGTCGAGCAAGAGCTTGAACGCGTAGCTCATCTCGATCTCGTGGATGTCGGTCTCCTCGTCACAGTTCGGACAGTAGACCCGCCGTTGTTCGACGTTCTCGACCGCACTCATCCCACACTGTGCACAGATCGGGATGTACTCGCGGTCGGACTCGTCCAGCAGTCGTTCTTTCAGCGTCATCGCCGCACCGTGGCCGATGAAGACGTCCCGCTCCATCTCCCCGATACGGAGACCGCCCTCGCGGGCACGACCCTCGGTGGGCTGGCGGGTAAGCACCTGCACGGGCCCGCGAGAACGGGCGTGCAGCTTGTTCGAGACCATGTGGTAGAGCTTCTGGTAGAAAATGATCCCGACGAAAATCTCGGCCTCGATCTTCTCGCCCGTGATGCCGGAGTACATCGTCTCCTTGCCCGCGGAGTCGAAGCCGGCCTCCTCGAGCCCTTCGCGAAGCGCGGACTCGTCTTCGCCGAGGAACGGCGTCCCGTCGACGCGCCGTCCCTCCATCGCGCCGAGTTTACCGCCGATCATCTCGAGGATGTGTCCGACGGTCATTCGCGAGGGCAGCGCGTGTGGGTTCAGCACGAGGTCGGGGACGACTCCGTCCTCGGTAAACGGCATGTCCTCCTGTGGCGCGAGGTGGCCGACGACCCCCTTCTGGCCGTGTCGCGACGCGAACTTGTCTCCGAGTTCGGGGATCCGTTCGTCACGAACGGAGACCTTCGAGAGCTTCGAGCCGTCCTCTCCTTCCATCAGCGTGACGGTGTCGACGACGCCCGATTCGCCGGAGCGCATCGTGACGGAGGTCTCGCGTCGCTTCTGGGGTGAGAGACCGCCCATGTCGTCGGGCTCCTCGAGGAATCGTGGCGGGCTCGTCTTCCCGAGCAGCACGGAGTTCTCGTCGACTCTCGTCTCGGGGTTGACGAGGCCGTCCTCGTCGAGGTGGGAGTAGGCTTCCTCGCCGCGTGCTCCGCGAACGTCCTGGGAAGGAATCTCGAAGCGGTCCTCCTGGCCGCCGGGGTAGCGGCGTTCCTCGCCCTCGTAGGTCCGGAAGAAGTGCGAGCGGGCGAGTGCGCGTTCGACGCTGGCCTTGTTCATGACCAGGGCGTCCTCGATGTTGAACCCCTCGTAGCTCATTACGGCGACGACGAAATTCTGGGCTGCAGGTCGGTCGTCGAAGCCGATCTGCTCGGTCGTCTGGGTCTTGACCATCGAGAGCTGCGGGTAGTGCAGCAGGTGCTGGCGCGTGTCCGGGCGAATGCGGTAGTTCGCGCTGGGCAGTCCCAGCGACTGCTTGATCATCCCCGCACCCATCGTAATACGCGGACTGGCGTTGTGCTCGGGGTAGGGGATCATCCCCGCACCGATCCCGAAGATCAGCTGCGGGTCGATCTCGAGGTGTGTGTGGTCCTCGGTGAGGTCGTCTTCGTCGACGGCGACGAGGATGTCCTCTTCCTCCTCGGCGTCGATGAACTCGACGTAGCCGTGGTCGACGAGGTCCTCGAACTCGAGGTCGTCGTCCTGCAGTGCCTCGATCTCTTCCTGAGAGATGCGGGGCTCGCCGTCCTCGACGACCAGCAGCGGTCGCCGGGCACGGCCCGCGTCGGCGTTGATGATCACTTCCCGCGTGCGATCCTTGACGGAGACGTTCACCATCTCGCTGACGTCGCCGATCCGTCGCGCTTCGCGGATCTGTTCTGCAAGCTCGTGGGGGTTCGGATGGGTGCCCACGAGCGACCCGTTGACGTATACCTTGGCTTCTCGTTGTTGGCTACTCATTGTTTAGTCGTCTGCCGGCGTCGTTCGTTCGATTCCCTCGATACCCGGAATGCCCTCGACGCCCATCGAGGCCAGTTCACGCTTGAGCGCCTGTTCGTCCTCGATGTTCTGTGAGAGCTCCATCGCCTGCGCGAAGTTCTTCACCAGGCCACAGTTCGGTCCCTCGGGCGTCTCGGAGGGACAGATGCGACCCCACTGGGTCGCGTGCAGGTCCCGTGCCTCGAAGTGCGGTTGCGAGCGCGACAGCGGCGAGCGCAGCCGCCGGAGGTGCGAGAGAACGCCCATGAAGTCCGTCCGGTCGACAAGCTGGCTCACACCGGAGCGGCCGCCGACCCAGTTACCCGTCGCGATCGGGTGCTCGAGTCGCTCGGTCAGGACGTCCGAGCGGACGACCGTCGAGACCGAGAGGTTCCGGTTTCGCATGTTCGCGCGCTCGAGCTGGTACTTCACGTCCCGGGCCAGCTTGTTGAGTGCGGTCCGGAACAGGTCTCTCATCAGGTCGCCGCTGACCTTCAGGCGCTTGTTGGCGTAGTGGTCCTTGTCGTCGGACTCGCGTCGACCCAGCGCGAGTTCGAAACAGGCTTCGGCCATCCGACAGAGGTAGTGGGCCTTGTTGATCCGGACGTCCTCTTCGTCGACACCCTCCTCGTGGAGGTGCGGCAGGAGATAGCGGTCGATGACGTAGTTGGCTCGCTTGAGCTGGTAGTTTTTCCCCTGGCCCGAGGCGACGCGTTTCCCGAGTGCCTCGATCGCTTCTTCCTCGGTCTGGACGTCCGCCTCCTCCAGATTCTCGAGCATGTACTTGACGACCTCGGGGTCGTTCGAGACCTTGTGGACGATCTCCTCGTCGCTCTCGAGGCCCAGCGCACGCACGAGCGTGACGAAGTTGATCGATCCCGACACCGAGGGGAACGATACTTCGAGCAGTCCGTCGCGGGTTCGCTCACACAGCACCAGTGCGCGGTAGCCACGGCGCTGCGAGAAGGTCTTTGCGACCTGAATCTCGTCGCCGTACTTGGTGTCGTACTCCGCGAGGATCTTGTTCGGCGCGAGGTCCTCGCTGGTCATCAGCACGCGCTCGGAGCCGTTGACGATGAAGTAGCCGCCCGGGTCGGCTGGGTCTTCACCGATCTCGATCAGTTCCTCGTCGGAGAAGCCGGCGATGTTACACTTGTCGGAGCCGACCATGATCGGCATCCGGCCGATCTTCGTCTCCGTGGAGTCGACGACCCGCTGGTCGCCCTCCTCACCCTTGACGATCGACATCTCCATGAAGACCGGCGCGGAGTAGGTGATGTTACGAAGCCGGGCTTCCTGCGGATAGAGCAGTTCCTCCGAGCCGTCGGCCTCCCGAACCCGGGGCGTGACGACGCGAACGTCGCCGAGTTCGACGTGTACTGGCTCCTCGCCTTCCTTGTCGCCGATGTCCGTATCGATCGTCTCCTTCTCGTCGACGACCTCCTGCATCCCCCGGTTGAGGAAGGCGTTGAACGAGCGATAGTGATGTTCGGCGAGCCGTTCCCTCGAGAAGTATTCGCGCGAAATGTCCCGTCGTTTGTCTCGGTCGAGTTCAATTGCCATTTATTCCACCACGAGTCGGTATACGACTGCCTGGTCGGTTGTTCGTGAATCCCGAACGATCTTGATGACGTCGCCGACCTCTGCCTCGTCCGGCAGGGCAGCGTCGTTGCGTTTGATCTTCGGTAGGTCTGTACGGTCGATGTCGTACTCGGCGAGCACCTCCTCGAGTGTCTCCTCCTCGAGGACGGTGTGGTCCGGCACGAGTTCGTGTTGGCTTACGTCTACCATGTTGTTGTGATGTGCGTGTGGGCTATCGGGAGAGAAGCGGCTGTCACGAGATACTACAGCCAGATAACGGTGGGAACCATTTAACGGTTACTAAATCGCACGAAAAGCACAGCTAACCGGCCTGGCGAACCTGACCGGAGGGAACGATCACACGTGTCAATAGCCAGTTCTCGGTTAAATTCCTTGGGGTAGTGAGAGTCGTCACCAATCGTGCTGTGTGTCGGCGTGACACGTTACGGCCGGGAGTTGCCGGCAAAGTCTTCAGAACGCTCCTTCCGGAACTCCAATCATGGATCACGACTTCGGCCCGTTAGACGTGACCGTCCGCGGGCCCGGTGACCTCGAGGTCGTCGTCGTCGGCGGCGTCCACGGCGACGAGCGAAACGGGATCCGTGCAGTTCGTCGCCTGCGGGAAGCCGATCTCGACCTGCAACGGAGAGTCGCGTTCGTCCTCGCGAACCCGCCCGCAATCGAGGCCGGCGAGCGCTACCTCGAGTCGGATCTCAACCGTTCGTTTCCCGGCGATCCGGACGGTAATCGGGAAGAACGGATCGCCGCCAGACTCTGCGAGCTGGTCGACGGCCGGACGACGCTCTCGTTGCACGCGACCGAGGCCGAGCCTACGCCGTTCGCGCTCGTTCACAGCTCGCAGGAACGCGAGTTCGAACTGGCCGCGGAGTTGCCCGTCCCGTACGTCGTCGACCACTGGGGCGTCAACGAGCAGACGATCACGACGTGTGGGTTCACCGTCGAAATCGAACTCGCTGCGGAGAACACAGAGCGGGAGACGCTGGCCGCACAACACCAGGCTCGCTCGTTTCTCAGGCGAGTGGACGCGCTTCCCGGTGAGCCACCCGAGTCCGATCCGGACTTCTTCCACATGGGCGAACCGATTTCCAGACCCGACGGCGACTCCTACGAACTGTTCGTCGAGAACTTCGAACGCGTCCCCGAGGGAACGGCCTACGCGAGCGTGGACGGCCGCGAGCTAACCGCAGACGAGACCTTCTGGCCGATACTGATGTCCGAGAGTGGTTCCGAAGGCATCCTCGGGTACAGCGGTCGGCAGATCGGCGAGTCACTCGAAGACGTACGAGAGACGTGGCTAGACGAAGACGGCGAATAACCTAGAGATATCCCAGCAACGTCCCGACGAGCACCACGACCCACAGTCCGACGCCGACGAGTAGCATGTCGTTGATCCGGCCGGTCCGGACCGCTCGCCGCGTCCCGCCGGCGGCGATCAGTCCGAGTGCGATGACGACGAGCATCCGCTGGAACACGACGTCGATCGGCAGTACGTCGACGCCGACGAGCCCGTAGTCGAGCCAGATCGCGACCGCCAGCGAGACCGAGGCGGCGACTGCCGCGTCGAGTCGTCGCTCGAGACCGCTCGCGATGACGTAGGTCGCCACCGGAAGCCCGACGGCGATGAACGGGTAAAGCATCGCTGCGATCATGTGGGGCGTAAGCACGTCGACGGTTCGATCCAGCGCGATACCGCCGATCCGGACGCCCAGGATCACCGCGATGATCGTCCCCGCCAGGATCAGGTGACGCGGCTCGAGGCGGTCGGCTGCGGCCGCGAGTCGGGCACGATCCGAATCGGTCAACTGGTCGTCGATCCGGTCGCCGGTTCGCTCGAGGACGGTGCCGTCGCCCTGCTTTCGGTTCCGCCCGGAGGCGAGTGCGAGTCCGGCCGACACCGTCGCCATCGCCGTCAGGTCGACCTTCGTCGCCCAGCCGTCGGCGTCGGAGGGGCCGCTGTTGTCGAGGTAGATCCGCTGGACGTCCTCCTGGACGTCGACGCCGGGAATCGCCATCAGGTCGTTCTCGAGGCGCAACTGTGCCTCTTCGACGCCGTCGACGCGGTGACGAAGCGTGAACCAGTCGAAGTGTTCGGAGTGAGTCTGCATGACGACCCACCGGTCATCGGGATCTGGACTCTCGTAGGCTCGGATGTGGTACCGGTAGCCGTAGTACTCGCCGTCCTCGAACTGGGTGGTCTCGGTGGTCCAGTAGGACTCCTCGTCCGGGCCGGGGTCGACGTACGCGTAACGGGTCGCGCCGTCGGCCTGCGACCACGGGATGTCGGTCGGCGAGACGGGACGTAGCGGGTCGTCGGTCTCAGTTCCGACGCCCGCAGACCCGTTCGTCTCGCCCGTTTCGGCCCCGTTCTCGTCCGTTTCGTGTTCGTGTTCGTCGTCAGCTAATCCGACCAGTTCGTCGGCGTCGAAGTGGTCGTGATCAGCTTCTTCCCACTCGCCCTCGCCGTGTTCGGCCAGTAACTGGAGCGTCTCCTCGGCGTCGCCTCGTACGACGACGTTCAACGGACTCCGTTTCTCGTGGGTCTGTCGCTGGTTGAGGTACGGCCAGAAGCCGCTCTCGCTGTCCTCGAGCGTGACGATTTCCGGTTCGTGTCGATCCGTTTCGTCGGGCGCGACTCGCTCCGTCGACGGCGAGAACAGCAGCGACGGGCCGCCTACGAACAGGAACGTGACCGCGAGGACGGCGATTCCGACTCCGATGGAACGTCGCATTTTGAACGACTAACGAGTGACTCTATATAGAGATGATGATAGCTGGAACGAGCCAGGGGAGATCGAGTCGGCGGAGTGAGCCGTAACTCAGGCGTCCGGACCGACGGTCAACACGGGAACGGGAGACTCACGAACGACTCGCTGGGAGACGCTTCCGACGACGTTGTTCTCGTAGTCGTCGCCGCTCGTCCCCATCACGATCAGGTCGACGTCGTGAGCGTCGGCGTAGTCGATGATGCGTTCTGCGGGATGGCCCGTATCGACCGCCGTCTCGACGTCGATACCTCGGTCGGCCGCTCGAGTCGCCGCCTCGTCGGTCGCCTCGCGCGCGGTTTCCTCGAGGTCCGTTCGAACCTGTTCGACGCGTTCGTCGTCGAGGACGAGAAACGCGCGGTCGTCGACGACCGAGAGGACGTGTACCGTCGCGTCCCGCGTCGTCGCGACGTCGAACGCGTGGTCGGCAACGGTCGCGGCGTGGTCGCTCCCGTCGGTGGGAAAGAGGATCGTCTCGTACATCTAGTCGAACCACTGGCGCGGGAGGAAAAAGACCTTCTCAATTGCCGCCACCCTTCGCTGCGTTCCGTTCGTGTCCGCTCACGACCGTGGCTTCCAGGTTACCTCGATTTCGATCGTCTCGCGTGTCCCCCGAAACATCGGGGAGCGTTCGACGACATCGACGCTGAGGTCGACGGTCTCGGGTGGATTGAGTGCGACCGTCTTGTTGCCGACCGACACGCGCACCTCTTCGCCGTCGCCGACCTCTCCCTCGCGAAACTCCTCGCCGAGGTGTTCGAAGTACGCCGCCAGTTCGTCCCGTGAAAGCGTCACGTCGGCCGTCGTCCGGTCTGCCATGCGCTCGACTCACGACCCGCCGCGTAAAAGTATGGAGGGCGAACGCGTTTCTAACTCCGATTTACTGCTCGAGACACGCGTGAAATATCGGCCTACGCTGTCGTCGAGACCGGGAGAGACACTACCGGAACGAGGCGTGGCTTTTTGACCGCGGACCGGCAACCTGTTGACGATGGACGTAGCCGCTACCGTCGGAATCGTCGCCCAGCGCGACAACGAGCGTGCACATCGCCTCGCCGCCACGCTCGTCGACGACCTCGAGGAGTCGTTCGACGTGACCGTCGCCGTCGACGAACTCACCGGCGAGGCGATCGACGCGGACGGAATCCCGGTCGACGCCATGGCGGGACGTGACCTCGTCGTGAGCATCGGCGGCGACGGGACCCTTCTGTTCGTCGCCCGCGAAATCGGCTCGACGCCCCTGGTTGGCGTCAATCTCGGCGAGGTGGGCTTTCTCAACGCCGTTTCCCCCGACGACGCCCTCGAGGTCGTCGACGACCTCGTCGGGACCCTCGTTTCGGGAGATGATCTCGAGGAACGCGAACTTGCCCGCCTGCAAGCGACCGGCGAGGACGCCGACTGGACGCTCGAGCCTGCGCTCAACGAGGTGCTGGTCCACGGCCCACGCCGGGGACCGGGTGGCGGCGTGACGGTCGAGGTCCGCGTCGACGGCGACCGCTACGCCGAGAGCCACGCCGACGGCGTGCTGGTCTCGACGCCGACCGGATCGTCGGCGTACAACCTGAGCGAGGGTGGCCCGCTGATCCGGCCGTCGGCCGACGCCCTCGTCGTCACCCAGATGGCCGCTACCGATCCACTGCCGCCACTGGTCGTCGACGCCGACGCGACGCTAACGCTCTCCCTCTCGGGCCCCGACGTCGGCTACGTAATCAGCGACGGTCGCAATCGGCAACGCCTCGAGTTGCCCACGACGGTGTCGGTCTCGCTGGCCGACGAACCAGTGACACTCGTCGGTCCAGAGCCGGACTTCTTCGAGGGACTCGAGAAATTGGGCTAGTTCAGTTCCCCTCGACCAGCCGCTCGAGTTGCTCCGGCGGCACGGCTCCCCGCGCAGCGTAGCCGTCGTGGACGAACGTCGGGACGCCGGTGATGCCCTCCCCTCTGGCGTCGTCGAATCGTTCCTCGAGTTCCGCTCGGAGGTCCTCGTCGTCGATCGCGGACTGTATCTCGTCGGCCGGGAGTCCGACGTCCGCCGCGAGTTCGAGCAGGACTTCCTCGTCGCCGATATCCCGCCCGTCTTCCCACAGCGCCGCGTAGATCGCCTCGTCGAACGCTTCCCACTGGCCGGGGAACTCCTGTGCGACGTACCACGACGCGAGCTGTGCGTGCAACGAATCCACCTCGACCGCGATTTCCTGGGCCATCTCGACACCGTACTCGTCCTGAAGCCGGCGGACGTTCTCCCTGGCTTGCTCGAAGTACTCCTCGTCTTTCCCGTCGTCGACGTCGTGATCGATCGATCCGTCGGAATTTCGCTTCCCGGCACGGAGGTCGTACGGTTGCCACTCGATCTCGAGTGGTTCGTCTCGCCGCTCACGGTACTGCTCGAGTGACTGTCTCCCCAGGTAACAGAACGGACAGACGTAGTCGGCGTACAGCTCGAGCCGATCGGCAGTATCGCTCATGTGAGCAGTTACGTCTCGGCACGCAAAAGTCGGGCGGCAGCGGCGTCGTTACCCAGTACTCTCGGTCTCCGGTTCCTCTGTCGTCCCCGTCGACTCCGGCAGGTTGGGATCCCGGTACGGATTCCGACCGTACGCCGGCAGTTCGTCCTCGAGTTGCGCTTTCAGGACGCGCCGAAGCCGGTTCAGGCTCGTCGTGTCGAGCCCGTACTGGGCGGCCAGCCGCTCGAACGTTTCCTCTTCGGTGATGTCGTGGGCGCGATACTGGCCGAACAGTTCCTCCATCCGATCGGGCGACAGCGACTGGACGTCGACGTCGTCCAGTCCGAAGTACGAGCGTCGGTCGACGTCGACGACGTGGCGGATCACGACGAGTGCAACCTTCGGAATCGCCCGCTGACTGCCGAACTCGGTGAGGTCGATCTCGTCCATGACGCCGAGTGCAAGGTCTCGCTGCCACGGCGTCAACTCGAGGGCGTTACACAGCGCCTGGGTCGTCCGGAGCCGGTCCAGCCGGTGTGCGCGCTCGCTGTAGCCAGGCGTCGCCGCGTGCTGTTCGTCGTGGAGGCGGCGGACGCTCTCCGAGAGGTCCGCGTCGGCCGACTCCGCCCGGCCGATGACGGTCGCACTCGGGGTCACGACGCCCCACTGTCGCACGGTCGAATCCCGCTGTACGTCCGCTCTCGAGAGGGAACCGGAGCCGGGACGCGTCTCGAGGCGGCGCTCGGAGCGAACGTCGCCCCCGGAGCCACCGGCGACGGCTCCCGCCGATTCGCGTCCTGGAGGGTGGTCGACACCGTCGTCTCTCATCTCGTGTGTCGGTGAGAGAGGGAGACTGAAAAAGGCTCGTACCCGCTACAGTATCGGATACTGCGACTACTAGCCGTACTAACCCGTTTGACCGGCGTCCGAACCGATCGCTACCGACGTAATAGCCACGAAAAGCCCTTCGTAGCTTCACCTTGTGACCAGAGATACTTAAAGGAGTTCGACCGTCTCGAGAGAGCAACGGCTCGGACCTCGAGAGCCAGAGAACGAATCTCCCGTCGTATCTCTACCTTGTAACGGGAAGCACTTAAAGACGAGTGGGGGCAGCCGAATCGATGATTTCGTCGACGAACTCGTCCAGCCGACCAGGGTCGGGACCGTCGCAGGCGTGTACCGCCGGATCGATCTCGCGTTCCGGGTGGGCGAACTCGCGACCGACGGCGTCACCGATCTCCTCGTCTCCGTCGCCGGTTCGTTTCCGCTCGAGCAGGTCGCGAACGAGTTCGAGCCGCTCGTCGTCGAAGACGGTCGGGGCCTGTTCGGAGAGAAACTCCGCGAAGGAAATGGCCGGCAGGTCGTGCTCGCCGCGCTCGCCGGTCGTCCGGAGGTAACGGGCGTACATCGCCGCACGACAGATCGTGAGGTTGCGCTTGACGGTGGGACGCGTTTGCGTCTCGGCGTACCGTTTGTCGTCGGCCGCGACGGTTTCCGTTCCGTCGTCGGTGCGGACGACGTACTCGAGGGCGTCGCCGTCGTCCTCTCGTCTCTCGACGATCGGATAGGTCTCGCCGTCGCGCACCAGGTGTTCCGAGAGGTACTTGCGGTAGTTCGTACCTGCGATCGCACGCCAGTCGTGGTAGAGGTCTATCGGGTTGTAACTCCGTTCCACGTACGCGCTCAGGTCCCGAGGATCGTACTCCTCGCGGTAGCGAATCGGGCTCCGAACTATATCGATGGCACTCTCGTTCGAGTCGGCGAGCAACTCCGCGAACCGTCGAATGTCCAGCCCCTGAAACTCGAGGTCGTCGCGGTCGTCGACGATCGTCTCCTCGGGGCCCTCGAGGTGTGCGTACTGTCGTAGATCCCTGGGGACGAAGACGAACGCGACGTCGTAATCGCTGTCCGGCCCGGCCCCGCCCCAGCCGTGGCTGCCGTGGGCGACAGCCAGCGGGATCACGATCTCGTGACGCTGCTCGAGAGTAGATAGCGCCTCGTCGACAGCCTCGAAGACGTGCTGTGGGACGGTGCTCACGGCTGTACTCGAGTAGCGTCCCGGGAAAAGCCCTTCGTAGCTTCACCTTGTGACCAGAGACACTTAAAGAGAGACCGCGATCACTCGCGGTGCCAGCGGGTAGCCGCCGCTCGAGAGTCGATAGCGACGGCAGGAATTTCCCGTCGTATCTCTACCTTGTAACCAGAGGCACTTAAAGAAACGAACCTGGACGATCTGGGGGGCTCTCGAGAACGACACAGCCACGGCTCGAATGCGAATCACCAGGAGAACGCAGTCGACGACTTCCCGTCGTATCTCTACCTTGTAACCAGAGGTACTTAAAGAACCGTTCGGATACCCAACTGTTTACTCGCCGGGCCCCCATTCCGAGACTGATGTCACGCGCTGCCCACTGGTCCCTCCTGCTCGCACTCGCCCTCGTCGTCCTGCTCGCGGGCTGTACTGCCTTCGGCGACGAACCGACTCGGGACGACCGTGCGGTCGCCGCCCTCGAGAATGCGACCGAATCGGTCGAGGACGCCGAAACGTACCGGTACGAGACCGAAATCACCGTTATCGGTGCACCCGGTGAACTCATCGAGGGCGACTCGACCGGCGTCGTCGACCACGACGAGCGGTCGATACACGCGAACACGACCTTCCAGGGCGAGACGCTCGAATCCTACACGATCGACGACACCGTCTACCAGGAGTGTCCGTCGCCGTGGGGCAGCTGGGAGGTCGACGACGTGATGGGCGACGACTGGACGTCCGAAGCACCTGCCCACTCGCAGCTCGCCCTGTTCGAGAGCGGCGACCTCCACTGGAACGGGACCGAGACGATCGACGACCGGGAGGTGGTTCGGCTGACCGGTTCGCCGTCGGAAGACGCTCTCGACACCGACGACACTGCCGGTCCAGTCTTCGACTTCGGCGGCCCGAGCATCGAGAACGCAGCGACGACGCTCCTGATCGACGCCGAGACCGACCGGCCAATCGAGACGACCCTCGAGTTCGAGGTCGCCGACGGCGACGAGACGGTGTCGGCGTCGTCGACGACGACCTACTCGGCGTACGACGAAGACGTCTCGATCGAGGTGCCGGACGAGGTCCACGACGATCAGTACGAACTCGGCTGTCCACAGGGTTGGCGCTACTGATGGTGCTGTCGCTCGGAATCTAAGGCCTCGAGAAGACGACTTCCCGTCGTATCTCCATCTTGTAACCAGAGACACTTAAAGGACGAAACGGGACGTTTTCGCTCGACTACCATACCCTCTCGGAACGGCGTAGTCACGGCTCGAACGCAGATCACGCGAAGAATACAGCCGACGACTTCCCGTCGTATCTCTACCTTGTGACCAGAGACACTTAAAGACCGGTCGGCTCGAGGGGATCGGGTACGCCTTCCGAAAGGTTGAATCGCTCCCTACCCTGAATGCGGGCAATGAGTCACCAGCTTCCGGACGTGCAGGCAACGTCCCCCGAGGTCACCGTCGGGCTGAGTCAGGTCGGTGTCACCGGCGTCGAGAAACTCGTCAAGATCGCCCGCGAGGACAAGCGCCCGATCGTCCTCACCGCCGAGTTCGAGGTCTTCGTCGACCTCCCCGCGTGGCGCAAGGGTGCGGACATGAGCCGCAACATGGAGGTCATCGACGAAATTCTCGAGGACGCGACCCGCGAGGAGGCCTACCGCGTCGAAGAGGTCTGTGGCGACGCCGCCGAACGACTGCTCGAGAAACACGACTACACCTCTACCGCGAAGGTCGCGATGGAAGCGGAGTTCATGCGCCGCGAGCAGACGCCCGCGAGCGACCGCGAGACCCAGCACACCGTCGACATCATCGCCTCTGCGACCGCGACCGAGGAGGGCACGCGCGAGGAGATCGGCGCGGAAGTCACCGGAATGACCGTCTGTCCCTGCTCGCAGGGGATGTCGGCCGCACGCGCGAAGCAGACGCTCGAAGATCTGGGCGTCGAGGAAGAGACGATTACGGAATTCCTCGATCAGGTGCCACAGCCGGGCCACTCCCAGCGCGGACACGCGACGCTGACCGTCGAAGCGAACGGTGATCCGGACGTCGACCTCAACGACGTCATCGATCTCGCCCGTGACTCGATGAGCGCACGAATCTACAACCTTGCAAAGCGACCCGACGAGGACCACATGACCTACGAGGCCCACGCGGACGCAAAGTTCGTCGAGGACTGCGTTCGCTCGATGGCCGAAGGAGTCGTCGACGAGTTCGACCATCTGGACGACGACGCGGTGATCACGATGAAACAGTCCAACGACGAGTCGATCCACCAGCACAACGCCCACGCCGAGCGCGTCGTCGAGATGACGACGTTGCGTGAAGAAGTCAACGGCGACGAGTAGTACTAGTCCCGTTCCAAACGTCGACTGGAGGGCCGAATCGAACTGCACCGACGGATTCGACCCTGCAGTTCAGGCCTGGACCGCCACTAGAACGTCAATGGCTCCCCTTCTTCCCAGCGGGGTACGAACTCTTCCTGGACGTTCGCGGCGAACTCCGGGTCCTTCAGGTCGATCATTCCGAACGCATCACCAGAGGCGAGCGGATTTGGAATCTGGATACAGACCTCGACGCCGTCGATGACGTTGAACGATCCCGTGACGTTGTCGTTGGTCCGGACGTGGAAGTCGTCCCGGCCCTGCAGCGAATTCCGGTACCGCTGGCCGACGTTTTCCGACAGCGCGTCGACCAGACTACGGCTCATCAATACGTTAACCGTTACACCACGGTCGAGTGCATCCTCTAGCTGTGCGAGAACGTCTTCCCCGGCGGTTTGCATGTCCCGCTGGGGGACCGGGTTCGCGGCGATCATCACGATGTCCTGGTCGGCTGCCGCGAGCCGTTCTAACAGCAGATCTTTCGTCTCGTCGGGGCCGACTGCGGCGGTCCAGAACTTCTCCTCGACGGGTTCGGCCGCGTCGAGTTCGTCCGAGAGTTCGTCGACGATCGACTCGTACTGGTCGGCTTTCTCGTCGAGTTCCCGTTTCTTGTCCTCGAGTAGCCGGTCGAGCGCGGTCGCAGGCTCGACGGCGACGTACTTTTTGGGTCGACTCGCGGTCTGGCTCCGGACGAGGTTGTACTGCTCGATGCTGTTCAGGACGTCGTAGATTCGCCCCATCGGAACGTCGCTCGCGCGCGACAACTCTTTGGCCGTTGTGGGGCCGGTGTTCAGCAGCGATCGGTACGCTCGAGCCTCGTACTCCGAGAGCCCGAGATCCCTGAGACTGGCCATGTTCGAAACGAACCGGCCGAAGAAACATAAACACTGTGGTAGTTTGATGGGAGAGCTATTCGAGCGTGTCAGGCCACAAATCTACTCTAGAACGGACTGGACACGTTCGCTCAACTCCTCTGGAGTTTCGGCCGGTGTCGAGGTCTCGTCGCCGTGTTCGACGCGTGCCGTTCCCTCCTCGAGGTCGTCCGTCGCGTCCGGAACGACGACCTTCTCGTGGTCGGCCATCCGGAGCGCCGCGCGGTGAAGATCCGAACCTGGGTCGTCCGCGACGTAAACGACGAGCGGCCCCTCGAGCAGTCGGGAGACTGCCGTCGCGTACTGTGCGATCTGGACGCCGAACCGTTCGCTCGCGCCCGCGAAGGCCTCGAGCGTCTCGCGTGCGTACTCGCGGTACTCGTCGTCGCCGGTCAGCGCTGCGAGGTCGATCAAGGCGTCCGCGAGGGCGACGTTCGCGTCCAGCGGCCGGAGCGGTCGTTCGACCAGTCCGACGCCCTCCGTCGTTCCGTCGAGGAACGAGTCCCCGTCGTGGAGTCGATCGATCGTCGTATCCGCGACAGCCGTCGCCTCCTCGAGGACGCCGGTATCGAGCGTGCTCGCGGTCGTCGTCAGCGCCGTCAGCGCGCGGGCCTGATTCGTCAGCAGCGGATCGTTCTCGTCGCTCGAGTCAGTATTCGCGTGGGCGTGTGCGACGACGCCGTCGGAGATGAGGCCCTCGCGTAGCGTCTCGAGTGCGCGCTCGGCGTACCGGCGTGCGCGTTCGTCGTCGGTGTAGGCGTAGTAGGTGAGCAGGCCGTCGATCGCCAGCGCGTTCGGCCCGGCGAAGACGCCGTCGTCGACCGGCGGGTCGTCCGCAGCCTCGCGGTTGGTTGCGTCGATGCCGTGAGCCGCTGCCTCGCCGGGTGCTTGGCTGTTGGCGAAGGCGTCGACGTCGCCGTTCCACAGCGTCGTCGTCAGGAACTCGATCGTCCGTTCGGCGGGCTCACGGTACTCGTTGCTGCCGGTGAGTAGGTAGGCGTTCGCGAACGCGCGCACGAGCGCGCCGTTGGAGTCCAGCAGTTTCTCGTGTTGCAGTCCGGACCAGTCGCGATCCGTCGCGAACCGGTAGAAGCCGCCGTCGTACTCGTCGAGCAGGTTCGCGCTCACCGCGTCGAACGACCGTAATGCCATCTCGCGGTCGCGCTTGAGCGCGAACTCGAGGGCGTCGGGTAGCGGGAACTTCGGACTCTCGCCCCAGCCGCCGGCGACCTCGTCGTAGGTATCGGTGAGGTGGCCGAGCATGCCGGTTTCGATCTCTGCGGTGAGTTTACCCGCTGGTGGCTCGTCCTCCCGGAGCGGTCGGGGGATACGGGCCGCGCCGCTGCCTTTCGTCTGCCACATGGTCCGGACGCTATCGAGTACCTGCCGCATCCCGTCGGGGCCGAGATAGCCCGCGCCCGTGAGGACCTTTCCATCGGGAGCGAGGAAGACGGTCGACGGGAACCCACCCATATTGTATCGGTCGCGGACGCGCGGGTAACGGTCGACGTCGACCCGAATCGGGACGAAACTGTCGTTGACGTTCGCCGCGATGCGTGGCTCCCCGTAGGTCTCGTCGTCCATCTCGTGGCAGTGATCGCACCACGTCGCAGTCAGCGAGAGCAACACCGGGATATCGGCCTCCGCAGCCTCGTCGAAGGCCGCCTGTCCCCACTCGCGCCACTCGACGCGCGTCGTATCGTTCATATCCGACCCTCGTCTGTCGCGGGCGTAAGCCCTTCGTTCGTCTCCTCGGCCCCGGTTCTGTCAACTCGGTCCCGGCGCCTTCAGCGCGAGCGACCGAGAGTAAAGGGTTTTCAGGCTCGGTCGGCTATATTCCGTCATGCTCCGGTGGATCTTCGCGCTGTTGCTCATCCCGTTTCTCGATGCGATGTTGCTCGGCATCGTCGTCTGGGAGCTCGCCGCTATCACCTGGGTCGGGATGGTACTACTCGTCGTCCTGACCGGACTGATCGGAATGCTACTCGTCCGTGCGGAGGGACGGCGAACGATACGGAAGATGCAACGCTCGCTGGCTCAGGGAGAGCCGCCGACGAACGAACTGTTAGACGGCGGGCTGTTGATCGCCGCCGGAGCCTTCCTCCTGACTCCGGGACTGGTGACGGACCTGATCGGATTCCTGCTGGTGATCCCGCTCACCAGGATCCCGATCCGTGCCGGCCTCAAGCGGTACGTGATCGTTCCCTACGCCGACAAGAAGACGGGCGGTCTCGCGAGCGGCCAGGTCTGGACGGTCGGTTTCCCCGAGGACGTCGACCCGACCCAGGGCGGCGGACCGGCGGGATCGTCCGGGTCCTCGAGTAGCGGTGGGACGTACGACCTCGGTGAGGACTCTTACACGGTTGATCTCGGTGAGAGTGACACGACTGACGAGGAACCGGACGACAGCGACCCCTTCGCTCGGTAGGGGTTCGCACGGAACGATCGGAAAGAAACGCTTAAACATACCACCGCGCAATGAACGAGTGCGAAGCGGGCCGATAGCTCAATTAGGTTGAGCGCCACTCTGATAAGGTGGAGGCTCTCGGTTCAAATCCGAGTCGGCCCATATTCTCGCGGCGAACAAATTCGTGAGCCGCGGATATGGAATCCGATCGGATTTGAAGTAGAGAAGTCGCAGTCCGCGCAACGAGCGAAGCGAGTGAGCAGAACCGTCTTCGCGTAGTTCAAATCCGAGTCGGCCCATACTTCTGGGGCGAGCAAACTCGAGAGCGACTACGGAATCCAACTTGAGGTGAGCAATAATAGAAATCGCCGAATCGTCGGCGACGATCACGCGTCGATCAGTCGTCTGCGGCCGCGGCTTCTCCTTCCTTGATGTGGTCGACGATCTCGTCGGTCTCGGCGACGAACTCGTCGACGTCGACCTCGTTCCCGTGAAGGATCGTCGAGAAGTACCGCGTCTCGCTTGCGATGTTGACCGTCTCCTCGAGTTCGACCTCCGACACCTCGTCCAGTCGTGCCTCTTGCTTGTGGAAGTAGGTGCAGTACGGACAGCTGATAGCGGCTGCGACGCCGACGCCGACGAGGGCCTTCTCGCGTGCGGTCAGTTCGGTCTCGCCAAACGTGAGGTCTCGAAAGAGCCCCCAGCTGTGGTCGCCTGCCGGTTCCGCGATCGTTTCCATCCAGCTCGGAACCTGTCCGAGGGACTCTTCGATCTCCATTCGTGCTTGTTCTGATACCATAATGATAGTCCTCCGCAGAAACGGCTACGATTCGGTACGTCACGTAGCTATCTGGCGGGATTTCGTCACCGGTTACCGTCGATGCAGACAATGATTCCCGTTCACCACCTGCAACTGAACTGATCCGCGTCCTCATTCCGACGAGTCGGCAGCCAGTTGTCGCGCGTCCCGTCGGTAAGAGGCGTAGATCGATTCCGCCCACTCGCGGGCCTCGGGCGCATCCGTGTCGACGAACGCCTGTACCGTTCCGTTGATCGGGTTGTAACAACTGATCCCGATCCGGTCATCGAAGAGACAGACGCCGTACGGCGGGAGGTCGTCGTGAACCAGTATGGTGAGGTTCCCGCTCTCGAGCGGGCCGGTGCAGTGGTCAGGATACTGCGAGCGGACGTACCTGGCGACACTCGGCGGATCGACGATTTCCGCGTCCATTCCCTCGAGAACGCGATTCCGAAACTCGTCGCGGCAGGGCTCGAGCAGGGCCAGGTCGGAGCCGACGAACCGGAATCTGTCGGTCTCCCCTAGCAGGGAAGTAAAGCGGTTTATCGGCTGATACGGTCCGTCAGCGTCGGCGACCGTTACGACGGCGTCCGACGCCATGTCGATCGTAAAGCCGTCCGCTTCGTTCGGTAGCCGCTCCCAGACGTCCCGGAGTTTGTGCTCGGTGTCGATCCGCTCGAGGAGGTCCCGCATTCCTGACGCGACGAACGCTCCCAGTTCCGTCGCCTCGTACTGATGACCGTTCCTGACGACCCAGTGGCGTTGCTCGAACTGCCGTACCAGTCGGCTGACTGTCGACGACGATGCGCCGGTCACGTCTCGAAGCTGGGATCGACTTCGGGGTCGGTCGGCTAACGCAACGAGGGCACTGACCCTGTGTTCCGACCGAGCGAGGAACGCGATGTCCTCGAGCGACGTATCTGCAGGGCTCTGTAACATAGTGGTCGTACGTCAGGGAGTATCATAGCTTTAGGCCACGATTCGAGTGTATTTCTCCGCAACAGCCACTATCTCGACATCAAAACTCCAATTTAGTACGACGATTCGAAAACGATAGCTCTGCCTCGTCGGCTCGAGTTCCGCTCTCGAAGAGCGTTACTCGAGCGCGTCGGCGACGACCTCGATCGGCGTCGGTGGCTTCTCGCCTGCGGGTCGGTTCTCGAGTTGGGTACGACAGGATGCGCCGGGGGCGACGACGCGGTCGCCGTCGCTGTTTGCGACCTGGTCGTAGAGGATGCTCGCGATGGCGTCGCTCATCGAGCCGTGTTCGGCCTCGTAGCCGAAGGAGCCGGCCATGCCACAGCAGCCCGAGTCGAGCGGGTCGACTCCGTACCCGGCCCGGCGGAGGACGCCGACGGCGTGGTGGTCTTTCGCTGTCGCCTTCTGGTGGCAGTGTCCGTGGTAGGTCAGGTCCTCGTCGGTCGCGTCGAACGCGATGGACTCGTCCAGCCGGAACGTGTCCACGTACTCGCAGACGCCGTACGTTGCGCTTGCGACCGTCTCGACTGTCTCGTCGTCGAGCAGGTCGAGGTAGTCCGACTGCAGCATGACGGCGTCGGAGGGTTCGACGACGACCACATCGTACCCGTCTGCAACCTCCGGCGCGAGGTGCTCGACGTTCTCGACGGCGGTGTCGCGGGCCTGCTCGAGAAAGCCCTTCGAGAAGGCAGGGCGGCCGGTATCGCCCAGTTCGTCGGGGACGGCGACGTGGACGCCCGCGGCCTCGAGGACGCGAACGGCGGCTCTGCCGGCGTCGGGATTGCTGTAGTTAGTGTAGGTGTCGGGGTAGAGGACGACCTTCCGTTCGGCCTCCGATTCCGGAACTGTACAGCCGCCGCGTTCGTCGAACCAATCGCGGAACGTCTGTCCGTGGAACGTCGGCAGCGGCCGGTTAGAATCGATGCCGAGCGTGGTTTCGAGCAGCCAGCGTGCGCCGGGCACTTTGGGAAGGATATTCGACAGCGGCGCGAACCGGCTACCGAGCCTCGAGAGCGAGTCGACGTTCGCGAAGAGCCGATCCCGGAGCGTCGCGCCGTTTCGCTCGTGGTACTCGTGAGTCACTTCGGCCTTGAGCTTCGCCATGTCGACCTCGCTCGGACAGTCAATGGCACAGCCCTTGCAGCCGATACAGAGCCCCATCACCTCCTCGACGAACTCGTCGGAGAAGGCCTCACCGGGCTCGAGGTCGCCGCTCATCGCCTGCCGAAGGGCGTTCGCTCGGCCGCGGGTGGCCGTGATCTCCTCCTGGCTGGCCCGGTAGGTCGGACACATCACGCCGCCGGTCGTCGACTGCTCGCCGCGACAGCCACCACAGCCGTGACAGAGTTCGACCATCCCCTGGAACCCGTTGTCGTTGTCCCACTCGAGGGTCGGCTCGAAGCCGGAGTCGAACTCGTAGTCGGGGTCGAACCGGAGGTTCTCTCGCAGATCTGTCGGGTTTTCCTCGCGGAAGACGACCTGGCCCGGATTCAGGATCCAGTCGGGATCGAACGCGGTCTTGAGATCCTGGAACGTCTCCCAGAGTTCCTCGCCGTACCGTTTTCGGTTCCACTGGGTGCGGGCGCGACCGTCGCCGTGTTCGCCCGAAACGGAGCCGTCCAGTTCGACCACGAGGTCGGTCACGTCGTCGGCGATGCCGTGCAACTGGTCGAGTCCGGTTTCGGTCTTCGTGTTGATCAGCGGCCGGACGTGAAGGACACCGGGGCCCGCGTGGGCGTAGAAGGTGGCGTACGTGTCGTGTTTCTCGAGGATCGCCTCGAACCGCTCGACGAACGTCGGGAGGTTCTCGGGTGGGATCGCGGTGTCCTCGATGAACGAGATGTGTTTCTCGTCGGTGGTTCGCGAGAGCAAGATCGGGAGCCCCGACTTGCGCAGTTTCCACAGTTTCGCGCGTTCGGCGTCGTCGTAGGCCTCGAGCGCGTCGATCGCCAGCGCGTCGGCCTCGAGTGTGGGCGCATCGCCGGCTGGCTCGCCGTCCGCGGTTGCGTCGGGACAGCGATCCGCGAGCAGTCCCGCGACCTGTTCGCGGCCGTGGTCTGCGTCGTCGGCGTAGAATTCGACGAGGAGGACGGCGTTCGTTCCCTCCGGCAGGATTTCGGTGACGGGACCGAACTCCGCGGTACCCCGGGCCAGGTCGATCAGCACGTCGTCTAACACTTCTACCGCCGCTGGATCGTGCTCGAGGATCGGTGCGACGTCTTCCATCGCGTCGTGGAGGTCCCGGTAACACAGCAGGGAGACGGCCTTCGTTTCGGGAACCGGCTCGAGCGAGACGGTCGCTTCGGTGACGATCGCGAGCGTCCCCTCGCTGCCGGCCAGCAATCGTGCGAGGTTGACGGTGCCGGGTTCGCCGGTTTCTTCGCCACCCGGAAGGGTATCCCCTCGAGCCTCGGCGACGAGTCGATCCAGGTTGTAGCCGGAGACGTTGCGTTTGAGGTCGGGATAGGTCTCGTCGATCAGATCGTCCTTCTCCGCTACGATGCGTTGCACCTCGGCGTAGATCCGCCCCTCGAGGTCGCCGTCGGGGTCGGCGCGCTCGTCGATCTCCTCGAGCGTGACCTCGCCAAACTCCGTGACGGTCCCGTCGGCGAGCACGACCTCCGCGGATTCGACGTAGGCGTCGGTCTTGCCGTACTTCAGCGAGTGTGATCCGGTCGAGTTGTTGCCGATCGCGCCGCCGATCGCGCTCTTGTCACCCCATGCGGGGTCGGGCGCGAACTTCAGGCCGTGGGGGGAAAGCGCCTCGTTGAGCGTCCCGAGGACCGTTCCGGGCTGGACCGTCGCGAGCGCCTCGTCGGGATCGATCGCCCGAATCTCGTCCATGTGCCGCGTAAAGTCCAGGACGACGGCTCGGTTGACCGTCTGTCCGGCCAGACTCGTCCCACCGCCACGCGGGAGGACCGGAATCTGTCGCTTCGAACAGTACTCGAGAACGGCGGCGACGTCGTCGGTCGACTCCGGGAAGACGACGGCGATTGGCGTCATCTCGTAGGCGCTGGCGTCCGTTGCGTACAGCTGGCGGGAGTACGAATCCGCCCGGACGTCACAGCCGACGAGTTTCTCGAGGTCGGCGACCAGCGCCGGCCGATCGACGTCGTCGCTCCGGTAATCGTAGTTCGTACGCCGGTCCGTCGCTGGATCGGCGCTCGGCTCGAGGGACATATCCGTCCCTTGCCGCTTGGTAACTTAAACCGTCGGCTTCTCGGCCGTCGACCCATCGGACAAACAAGGTTCGTCCCCCAGCGTCGATTCCAGTGTCGTGTCACCCTCACGGAACGACGCGGTCCGTCCCCGACCAATTCATAGATAATATATCTATATCTGATTATTTACTATATGTTGTTGGTGGGTAGGGTGTTCGAAAAGGCTGTCTTGAACACTATGAAAGAAGGTATGAACCGAACCCTATTATCAGGTTGCCTCCAATTTATGTGGATATTGGAAGCAAAGGAGTTGTAGGGCCAATATATGCGCCATTCCGAAATAGTGTCTGTAGGTCGGCAGTTGGACAGATATACAAAATATATTACTGTATTCGTCTCGTCGAAGCGATGGGAACGATTGCGTCCGAGTACGGCACTGGTTTCGTCCGCTCGAGCACCGAAATCCCTCAGCTTCTTCTCGACTCGACAACAAATCAGCTATCGAGGCTGTTTCCCGCTCGATTCGATCACCGCAATACCTATTGTGCTATTGACGGAGTATCACGTATGCTGGATTTCGTTCAGCTCGAGGCGGACCTCGACCAGGAAGAGCGGATGATCCGCGACACCGCCCGGGAGTTCGTCGACGAACACGTCAGGCCCGATATCGGCGACCACTTCGAGGAGGGAACCTTCCCGACGGAGCTGATCCCGAAGATGGGTGAGCTCGGGTTTTACGCGCCGAACCTCGAGGGATACGGCTCGCCGAACGTCTCCGAGACGGCCTACGGACTCCTGATGCAGGAACTCGAGGCCTGTGACTCGGGACTGCGGTCGATGGCCTCGGTCCAGGGCGCGCTGGTGATGTACCCGATCCACGCCTACGGCAGCGAGGAACAGAAAGAAGAGTGGCTGCCGAAACTCGGGCAGGGCGAGGCGGTCGGCTGTTTCGGTCTGACCGAACCCGAACACGGCTCGAACCCCTCGGGGATGGAGACCTACGCCACTGAGGACGGCGACGGCTACGTACTCAACGGCTCGAAGACCTGGATCACGAACTCGCCGATCGCGGACGTCGCCGTCGTCTGGGCTCGCGACCGCTCCGCGGACGAGGAGCCGGTGCGTGGATTCCTGGTCGAGACCGACCGCGACGGCGTCACGACCAACAAGATCACCGAAAAGCTCTCGCTGCGGGCCTCGATCACGGGCGAGATCGGGCTGAACGACGTCTCCGTCCCCGAAGAGAACGTCCTGCCGGGCGTCTCCGGGATGAAGGGGCCGCTGTCCTGTCTCACGCAGGCTCGCTACGGCATCGCCTGGGGTGCGGTCGGCGCGGCTCGAGACGCCTTCGAGGAGGCGCGCCAGTACGCCCAGGACCGCGAGCAGTTCGGCGGACCGATCGGTCGGTTCCAGCTCCAGCAGGGGAAACTCGCGGAGATGGCGACCCAGATCACGCTCGCCCAGTTGCTCGCCTACCGGCTGGCCGAACTCAAGGAACGCGGCGACATGCAGCCACAGCACGTCTCGATGGCCAAACGCAACAACGTCCGGATGGCCCGCGACCAGTCACGAGTCGCCCGCGAGATGCTCGGTGGCAACGGGATCACGACCGACTACTCGCCGATGCGACACATGGCCAACATGGAGACGGTCTACACCTACGAAGGAACCCACGACATCCACACGCTGGTCCTGGGCGAAGAACTGACTGGTATCCCGGCGTACCAGTAACTCGCCCTCCCGCTCGAACACCGACCGAAGGAAAACGACTTTGCTCGCTCTCTCGGAACCACACCCCGATGGCCGACTCGAACGCCAGCCCGGGGCCGAAACCGAAGGTCGCACGTCTCATCGAGAAGTACGACCTCGAGGGAGTCGGTGCCGACCTCGAGGCTCGCTGGACGCGGACCGAGAACCGCGAGAGCCTCCGTTCGCTCGCTGCGTCGTTCAACGAACGGCTGCTCCGGGCGGCACTCGCCGAGGCGGACGTCGATACGATCACGGCAGACGTCTCCCACCTGTACGAACTCCTGAGCGGCGAGACCGGGAGTCGTGGCGAACGAACGCAGGTCGAACGACGCCTCGAGCGCGAGGGAATAGACGTCGCGACGCTCACCGACGAATTCGTCTCCTACGGCGCGATCCGATCATATCTCACCGGCTATCGAGACGTTACGCCGCCGTCGAACGACGACGACGGTCACGATCGAGGAAACGTCGCGGGGACCATCGAAGGGCTGCGCCAGCGGACCGTGTCGGTCACCGAGAGCAAACTCGAGTCGCTTCGCGAATCCGACCGCCTCGAACTCGGGCCACACCGAGTGCTCGCCGACGTTCAGGTCCTCTGTGAGGGATGTGGCAAACAGTACGACGTCGCCGACCTGCTCGAGTCGGGCACCTGTGACTGCTTCGAGTAGTAGTCGTCACACACCATGACATAACAGACGTACTGATGTTACGGGTTAGATCGTCGTTCGGATACAGTACCAGACGAGGACGGAAACGGACGGAAACGAACGTGAGGCGGCGAAAACCGGTCGAAAGACGGCGAGAAAAACACTCGAGTGACGTCGCTATATCTCGGTGATCCGGTCGTGGCTGTCGTCGATCGCCTCGGCGTCCTCGGGGAGCAAGGCGACGACGAGGAAGTCGGTGTACTCCTCGAAGTACTCGACGAGCGCGGCGATGCGGTTCGAGTCCAGCGCCTCGAGGGAGTCCAGGAGCATGAACGGCACCTCGTCGTAGACCTCGTGGACGAGGTAGCCGGCGAGTGCGAAGATCAGCCCGGTGACCTCGCGTTCGCTCTCGCTCAGGTGGTCGATCGTGTCCTCGTAGGTCCGGCCGTCGCCGGTGCTGCGGACGATGTGGAGATCGAACGCCGTCTGCTCGACCTTGCGCCGTCCCTCCCGGACCGTCTCGCCGACGCGCTCGATCCAGATCCGATCGATGTTGTCGTACTCGAGAACCTCGAGGACGGCGTCCATGTGGTCGTTGAACGACTCGACGGCCTCGCGTTCGATTCGGTCGATCCGCGTCCGCAGTTCTTCGAGTTGCTCGCGGATCTCGTCGCGTCGCGTCTCGAGGCGCTCGCGGTCCTCGAGTGCCGACTCGATCTCGTCGATCTCGTCGGTCGTCGTCTCGAGGTCGCGTTCGAGCCGTCCGAGCGAGAACTCGAGTTCGTTCGCTCGGCGGTTGAGTTCGAGCAGGCTCTCGTCCGAATCGCTGCTCTCACTGCCCTTGTCGGTCCCCTCCTCGAGTTCCGCAGCTTCGTCCTCGAGCCGTTCGATCTCGGTCTCGAGTTCGTCGCGTCGGTCGGTCAGTTCTTCGAGCCGTTCTTCCCGTCGATCGATCTCGTCGGTGACGTCGTCGAGTCGATTCTCGACGCGTTCGCGTTCCTGGCGACTCTGCTCGAGTTCCCGTCGTTCGGATCGGAGCGATTTGATCCGTTCTTCCAGGTCGTCGCGCTCGGAGAGTTTCTGCTCCTGGAACGAACGCAGGCGATCGATGGTGTCCTCGATTTCCTCTCGCCTGACTTCGCTGCCGCAGGTCCAGCACCGGACGCTCTCTTCGTCCTCGAGGAGCTGTTCGGTCACTGCTTCGGCGCTGTTGTCGCTGTCGCTCCCGCCGGCGAGTAGCTCCCGAATCTCGGGGTGAGAGCCCTCGAGCATCTCCTCGTTGAACTGGACGATGCTCTGGAGTTGGCTGACGACGCCGTCTATCTCCTGGGATCGCCGCTGGAGTTCGTCGATCTCTTCGTCGACGGCGTCCCGGTCGAGCGACTCGACGTCCGGTAATTCGTCGCGTTCTGCGTCGAGTTCCTCGCGTTCGTCCCGCAGCGCGGCCAGACTCTCGCGTTCCGTTTCGAGGTCGAACCGGACGTCCTCGAGGTCGGATCGTCGCTCCCGAAGCTCCGAGAGCTTCTCCTCGAGCTGATCGTCCTGCTGTCGCTCCTGGGATTCGGCGTCTTCGATCGCCTCCTTGACCGCCTCGAGTTCGTCGCGTTTGTCCTCGATCTTCCCCTCGAGGTCGGTCCGCTGTTGCTCGAGTCGCGGAAGATCGCTTTTCAGGGCGTCCAGTCGGTCGAGTTCCTCGTTGATCTGGTCTTTTTCGGCAGTGAAACGAGTGATCTCGGCCTCGATCTCGTCGGTGTCGACGGGCCGAAGCATGATCTCGCGGAGGTCGTCTTCGGTCGTGACCGCCCGGCGTGCAGGATTCGACTCGAGTAGAAAAGCGAATAGATCGGCGAGTTCGGCGTCCCCGAGGTAGGGTTCGCCGCCCATGACGGTCGTGCCACCGCTGCGACGGAGCGTCCGGCGATAGGTCTCGTCGTCGAGTTCGAGTTCGGCGTACCCTTCGTCGGCGTCCGCCTTCAACGAGGCGTACTCGCCACCGAGGGAAGCCATAAACGCCTGCAGCAGGGAGGTTCGGTTCGTCGCGTTCCGGCCTGCGAGGACGGTAATTCCGGACTCGAGTTCGACGGTGGTTTCGTCGATCCCGCCGATATTGCGGGCGTGTAGCCGAGCCTCTCGAGTAATAGACTCCTGTGTAGCCATTGTTCGAATAACTTCCCAGGTTAGTGATAAACCTTTGGTGTCTGGGGGGTATTTGCGTCAGTAGGCTCTCCACTCGCCGATAGTATAGATCAAGAAACTATGTTCGATATTTGCTATTTGTGGGTGAGTATCTGCAGGTTCCGGACTATAAGAGAGTCCTACTGAGCGCCTTGATCGAAGGGGACGGAGTTACTTGTCGTTCGACAGTTTGCTGTCATCGATCCCGAGCGAATGACAGTTTAGTGCTATGTTCTGCTAACTATTTTCTGCATGCTATTTCTATCGAGCGCAACCGGTACTCCCACTCGAGTGGCTGTGCTGTAGTTTATATACGATACCGCGGCCAACCGGGACATGGTTGATCGAACTCAGCCATCACGACGGACTGCCCTTCGAACGATCGGCTCGCTCGCGACCGTGCTGACAGCGACAGGTGTAGCGGGTGCACGCTCGAGTCCCTCGGCCGATTCGTCGACCGACTGCCGACGGAACGCCCAGCGATACGTCGCCACGGTCGATCGAATCGTCGACGGGAGACACGTCGTACTCCTGCTCGAGGAAGACGGTGAGACTGTCGACCAGCTCGTCGTTCCGGCCGAGGAGATGGACGTCGAAGAGACCGACATCCTGATCGTTCTCGTGGAGGACGACGAGTTACTCGCCTACTGGCACATCCCGGAACGACCGTCCGACTGACCGCAACCGTCTGACTACCCGCTCAATCACACTCCACCGGATCGAACCGCGATAGATGATTCGTAACGACCGTCATATCTACCACTGTTTCCAAAACTGGCTGGCTTCCAAAACACATCACGACAGAACGTCTTAAATGATGAACGAATTTATGTATGGTCCGGTCGATGGTCCGTGCATGCGACTCGAGAACGAGACAGTCGTTATCACAGGTGCGGCATCGGGAATCGGTCGGGAGACCGCGACGCGGTGTGCCGAGGAGGGGGCACGCGTCGTCGTAACGGACATCGACTCGAACGGTGGCCAGTCGGTCGTCGACGAAATCGACGACGACGGCGGCGAGGCAGTCTTCTACGATCTCGACGTCACCGACAGCGAGCAGTTCCACGCCGTCCTCGAGGAGGTCGCCGACAGCTACGGACTGGACGTGCTGGTCAACAACGCCGGCACCGGGCATCCGGGCGGTAGTCTCGAGACGATCGACGACTCGATCCGCGACTTCGTTATCGACGTGAACGTCAAGGGCGTCTGGAACGGCTGTCACGCCGCCCTGCCACACATGAAAGAGCAGGGCCACGGCTCGATCGTCAACGTCGGCTCGCTTGCCAGCATCCTCGGACTCCCCAAGCAGGCGGCGTACTCGATGACCAAGGGTGCGGTGTTGAACCTCACTCGTGCGATCGCCGCCGAAGCGGGCCCCTACGGTATCCGGGCGAACACGGTCTGTCCCGGCTTTACCGACACCCAGTTGCTCGACCAGTACCTCGCCCAGCGGGACGATCCCGAGAAGGCCCGCGAGGAGATGGCCGAAGACTACCCGCTCAAGCGCCTCGCCGAACCCGAAGAGATCGCGAGTGCCATCCTGTTTCTGGCCAGCGACGAGGCGTCGTTCGTCAGCGGTCACGGACTGGTCGTCGACGGCGGCTTCTCGACCTGCTGATCACTCCTCGAGGATCAGCCCGACGTTCGCCAGTTTGTCACCCGCGATCACGGTCGCTTCCTGCGTGAGTGCGTACAGGATCCCGTCGCGGTCGGCGGTCGCCTCCTGCAGCGGCTCGTACGTCGCGGGGTCGTAGACCGTCCCGAGTTTCTGCCCGTCCTCGACGTGGGCGCCGACCTCGAGCGACGGCTCCGGCCGGAAGAGCCCGGAGTCGTCCGCGGCGACGCGACCGAGGTGGTTTCGTGCAACCGGTGGCGTCTCGTCCGGCGGCTCGCCCGGTAGCATATCGAGGTAACGCAGGACGTTCAGCAGCCCCTCGACGCCCAGTTCGACGGCCTCCTCGAGGATCTGCTTGTTGTGTGCGAGTTCGGGCGTGATCGACGGGATGCCGTCCTCGGCGGCCGCGACGCGGAGTTTGCCGGCGAACCCGCGCCGGTGCCACTCGTCGGAGGCGTCGTCGTCGGCCTCTTCGCCCAGCAGGAGGTCGGTCCCGTACGCTTCGGCGAGTTCGCGGGACTGCTCGTCGCCCTCGCGGAAGACCACGTGTGGGAGCATGTTCGGGCTGCCCGTGTGGAGGTCGACGATAGCGTCGGCCGTGCCTGCGTACTCCCAGAGCGTATCGGCCATGCGCTGGTGGAGCGTGCCGTTGGCGTCGCCGGGCCAGACCCGGTTCATGTTCGGGTTGACGCTGTCGAGCACCTCCGGCGTCGTGTAGGAGACGCGATCGAACGTCAGCGGGTTCGCTACCGGGACCGCGACGACGGTTCCCGAGAGCGACTCGAGCGGGAGCCGTTCGTGAAACCGCCGCAGGACTTCCGTTCCGTTTATCTCGCGGCCGTGCTGGGCCGCCTGCACGTAGAGAGTCGGCTGCTCGTCGCCGTCACCGCCGCGGTAGGTGTGTACGGTCGTCGTAAGATCGACGCCCGAGGAGAGGCGCGCGAGCGTCACGGTTTCGGCCGTGTGAGTCCCGTCCATGACCGTGGGTTTTCGTTCCGACCGTTTGTACCTGCGGGGGAGTATTGCCACGTGCGAGACCGAGACCACCACGGTTTTCACCCCTGCTGTCGTCGCCGACGATATGGGAGACCTCACTGCGACGCTGCACACGAGCAAAGGCGACATCGACGTCGAACTCTACGACGAACGCGCACCGCGTACCGTCGAGAACTTCGTCGGCCTCGCGACCGGCGAGCAGACCTGGACCGATCCCGAGTCCGGCGAGAACGTCGAGGGCGAACCGCTGTACGACGACGTCCTCTTCCACCGAATTATCGCGGACTTCATGATCCAGACCGGTGACCCGACGGGAACCGGTCGGGGCGGCCCCGGCTACCAGTTCGACGACGAGTTCCACGACGAACTGCGCCACGACGACGAGGGAATCCTCTCGATGGCAAACTCCGGTCCCGACACGAACGGCTCGCAGTTTTTCATCACGCTGGACGCCCAGCCCCACCTCGACGGTCGCCACGCCGTCTTCGGCAAGGTGACCGACGGCATGGACGTCGTCCGCGAAATCGGCTCCGCGAAAACCGACGGGAACGACCGACCAGCCCAGGACATCCTGCTCGAGTCGGTCACGATCCACGACTGATACGGATTGCTGTAACGATGTACCGGCGCAACCGCCGCACGGGTCGGGTTGCGCCGGAAATGACTTACAGTAAACCGTATGAACCGATTCCAGTCGGGTTACCGTTGCGACCACAGGACTGTTGTGGTCCGTCGAACTGATTTTCAGCGACCGTCGGACTGCGAACCGAAACGGTCTCGAGGGACGATCGACTCGATTCGGTCGACATGCCCTCGGAACCCGTTCCATCTCGACGAACGCTTCTCGCGCTGACTGCGACGACGGTCGGGACAGCGATCGCTGGCTGCTCGAGTCGCGACGAGACCGACGACGAACGCACCGACGACGAGATGTCGGAAGCGGATGCGCCGACCGATCCGGAGATCGACTCTCGGTCACTCACTGCGACGCTCCATACGAGTGAGGGCGACATCGAGGTCGAACTCTACGCCGAACGCGTCCCACAAACCGTCGCGAACTTCGTCGGCCTCGCGACCGGAGACCAGCCCTGGGTCGATCCGGAGACAGAGGAGGTAGTCGAGGACGAACCGCTGTACGACGACGTGCTCTTTCATCGAATCATCGACGACTTCATGATCCAGACCGGCGACCCGACGGGAACCGGTCGTGGCGGCCCAGGCTACCGGTTCGAAGACGAGTTCCACGACGACCTGCGCCACGACGACGCTGGCGTCCTCTCGATGGCAAACTCCGGCCCCGACACGAACGGCTCACAGTTTTTCATCACGCTGGACGAACAGGAACATCTCGACGGCCGCCACGCCGTCTTCGGCAAGGTGACCGACGGGATGGACGTCGTCCGCGACATCGGCGCCGTCGAGACTGACGAGAACGACCGGCCGGTCGAAGACATCCTGCTCGAGTCGGTGGCCGTCCACGACGAGTAGCGCCCTCGTTCTGGATCCTCGAGTTCGTGTAACGTTTAGGGAGGAGTCGGCCGTATCGTGGATATGGGCTGGACAGCCGCCGACATTCCCGACCAGGAAGGTCGAACGCTCGTCGTTACCGGCGCGAACAGCGGTATCGGCCTCGAAACGACCCGTGAACTCGCGCGACACGGTGCGACGGTCGTCATGGCTTGTCGGGACCTCGAGCGCGGTAGGCGAGCACTTCGCGACGTCCGCGCGGACGTTCCGGACGCCGACCTCCGACTCGAAGAGTGTGACCTTGCCAGTCTCGCGTCGATCCACGAGTTCACCGACCGACTCGAGGGCGAGGCGATCGACGTCCTCGTGAACAACGCCGGAACGATGGCGATTCCGCGTCGCGAGACCGTGGATGGCTTCGAGATGCAACTGGGCGTCAACCACCTCGGACACTTCGCGCTCACCGGCCTGCTCCTCGAGCAGTTAGCGACCGACGGCGAGGAGCCGGCACGAGTCGTTACGGTCTCGAGCGGCCTGCACGAACGCGGCGAGATAGAGTTCGACGACCTCCACGGCGAGCAGTCCTACGACAGGTGGGACGCCTACAGCCAGTCGAAACTCGCGAACGTCCTCTTCGCCTACGAACTCGAGCGGCGGTTCCGAACGGCAGGCGAGAACGCCGAGAGCATCGTGGTCCACCCGGGCTACGCCGACACCCGACTCCAGTTTCGTGGCATCGAGGGGCGAGGGACGTGGCTCCGGACGGCGATGCGTCGACTCAGCAACGCCGTCCTCGCCCAGTCGCCCGAACGCGGCGCGTTACCGACGCTGTACGCCGCGACTGCGCCGGATGCCGAAGGCGGCGCGTACTACGGTCCTGGCGGCCTCATGAACATGCGCGGGTCGCCCGACCGACAGGCCTCGTCCGAGGCGTCCTACGACCGCGAGACTGCCCGTCGGCTGTGGGAGCGATCCGTCGAACTGACCGGCGTCAGCTATAGTAGCCACTGCGAGTCAGTGCACACCTGATCGCACGACAGCTGTGCGATCAGTGTGTAAATAGTTGCAGTTGTTACTATACGACCTGCCGCAACCCGCGAAAACGGCTCGGACCGGTGAGGAGTCGGCGCTCGAGTCCCGGGACTGACCGAGGGCATCGAGTCGACACCGAAACGCACATCCCGAACCGGCGACAACTGCCGACTGTCTTCTTGCGAGGGTAGCCAAGCAGGCCAACGGCGGTGGGCTTAAGACCCGCTCCCGTAGGGGTCCGAGGGTTCAAATCCCTTCCCTCGCATACCGACTCGAACACCTGTGAGAGTCGTGTATGCGAGAAGCGGGATTTGAATTAGACGAGTCGCAGCGCCCGAGCGAAGCGAGGGGAACCGTCTCGGGCGTGGCTCAAATCTAACTTTCCCGGTTTACCCCCTCTAGAAACCGCCGCTCCTCGGTTAAAGTCGACCGCAGTATCTGCAAGTCCCAACGGACTTAGGAACAGTCACTTTTCCCCTCGAGAACGGGTCTTCCTGTAAGAACACTCATGGACAGAACGGAGGCGTTTCGCGTTCTCGCCAGCGCCGATCGCCAGCTCGTACTCCACGAACTCCTGGAACGGGACGACGAGGCCACGATCAGGAAACTCTCGAGACAGGTGGCTGCTCGACGGCATCGAATCCCGCCACCGAAGATCGACGAGACTGCTGTCGATCGCGCGCGAATTCGCCTGATTCACTCTCACTTCCCGTACCTGTCGGACGTGGGCCTGATCGACGTCGAATGGGACGAGAGAAAAGTCGTACTCGCCGACAAGGAACGCGTCGATCAGTTGCTCGAGGCCGCCGAGCTGTTAGATACCTGGCCGCCGACTGATCTGTTAGATCATCCGTCATAGTGGACGAGTCGGGACTCGTCGGTCGGTAAACTCGGCTAGTCGACCCAGAGAGCACTCGAGAACGACGTCCTGATACTGGACGGTTCCGAGCAGGGAGTCTGGCAACTCTGCTCGTCGACGTCGGCGAATCCGCTCGAGAGCACCGATCCGCCACTCGATCCGTCGCTTCGTCGTCTTCTATGGCCGGTAGAAGTTTCACGGCGCTGGGACCGATAGACGATCCGGCTATGGCCGACGAGACGAACGCGCGGAGCAGTTCGGTGTTCCGCTGGACCGTTATCGAGGGCAACCGGTTCGCGGTCACGGCCCTGCTGCTCGGCGGTATTCTCCTCTTGCTCTGTATTCTCCTCGTCGTCAACCTCTTCCCTCGAGAACCGGGAGAACCGCTCTACCTGCTTCTCAGTGCCTTTCTCGGCGGGAATCTCACGCTGATTACGGTCGTTATCGCGATCAACCAGCTGGTGTTCTCGCGGGAACTTGGCTCGCCCGGCGACCTCGAGCAGCGGACGCGAAACGCAGTCGAGTATCGTAACGAGGTCCAGTCGGTGATGGATCAGGCCGTGAGTCCGGTGCGGCCGGGGTCGTTCCTGCTGGTGTTACACGAGAACCTCGGCGAGCGGGCACAGCGGTTGCGCGAGACGACGACGGACTCGCCCGGCGAAACCGACGGACTCTCCACGGAAATCGACGAACTCGCCGGGAAGCTCCGTGGCGACGTTCGGATGGTGACGAAGGCACTCGATACGCCTGCGGCCGACGAGCAGATCTTCGGTGCGATCGCGGCGACGCTCGGCACGACGCAGGCCCAGCAGCTGTACGAACTCTCGCGGATCGAGACCGAGTACGAAGACGACCTCTCGACCGAGCAGCGGGATCTGTTCGAGTCGATTCGCGAGCACCTGCTGCACATCGACGTCGCCCGGAAGTACTTTCGGACCGTCTACATCACGAAGGAACTGTCCTTTCTCTCCCGCACCCTGCTGTTCGTCGGCGTCCCAGCGCAGTTTCTCACTGCCGCGACGCTGGCCGTCTACGACCTGGCGGCGATCGAGGCGCTGCCGGCCGCCGCCATCGTCGGCGCGACGCTCGTCGCACTGATCACCTGTTTCGCGCCGCTTGCGATTCTGGCCTCGTTCGTCCTGCGACTCTCGTGGGTCGCCCAGCGCAACGCGACGGTCATGCCGTTTGCCGCCTCGGAGAAAGACTACACGCTCTGAGCGAGTTCCCGTTCCCGTTCGCTCTCCTCTTCGTTCCCGGAGCCTGCAGGTGAAAGCGTTTCATCCGCTCGACCGGTACCACGCCCGACGATGGGAGGGGCCGACCGGAACGGATCGCGGATCGCCGACAACCGCCTGGCGGTCACGATAGTCGTCGGCTCGCTGGTGGCCGTCGGCGTGCTCGCGGTCCTGTTCTGGTCCGGATCGTCCGACCGGCTCGTTCCTGCCTACGGCCCCGCACCCGACGCAGTGCCGCTGTATCTCCTCTTCGTGATCGTCGGAGTCGTTCTCCTGATCTGGAGTTGGCAGCGGGTCCTCTCGTTGTTTCGGTGACCGTTTCGACCGTCGCGCTCAGTTGTTTCCGAGTAGTTTTCGGAGCTTTTCGATCGGCGTCTCGCTCCGTCGGCCGCTCGAAGCCTGCCCGTCGGTCTGTTCCGAGCTAGATATTGCTCGTTGTTCCTTCATAGTGGTCTGTTTACCCTTCACACAGGTGGGCCTGCTGCGTCCAGTTCCGAGGCTGGAACGACAGCCGTATTGATCGGTTGTAACGCTTCGGTCGACGGCCGTCAGTTCGGAAGCTGTGCGTTCGGCATCACGAACCCGGCACCGAGGTAGACGACGCTACCGGCGACGAGCGCGGCCGGCAGGCCGACGAGGAACTCCATCTCGGCGAACCCGGTCGCGAGCAGGATGATTCCCGCAGCAGAGAACGCGAACCCGCCAGCCAGTCGGTGGAACTCCCGGAGCGGCGTGTCGTCGTTTTCGGGTGCCAGATCCTCGAGTTCACCGTCTTCGTCGGCCAGCATGAAAATCGGGAGGAAGAGGAACACCCCGATACCGACCAGCAGTCCCGAGATGCCGCCGATTGCGACGTTCTCGAGCGCGATGTAGCCGACTACGGCGAAGATGAGGACGTCCATTACACCCGCTGCCAGTCCGATCCGCGTCGGCGTTATCGGTCCCTCTTCGAACGCTGTTGCGTCGGTTTCCTGCGTTTGTACCATATCAGCTTCTTAGTTATTCGAACTGTTATAAATACTTGCTATTTCAGGGTGAAATCACTCGCCGACCGTGCCACAGACGGGGCAATCGTCACCGCCGCATGCCGGAAACGGCCCGTGCGCGTCGCAGGTTCGGATCGGCGCAGTCACGCTCGTGAGTGAGGACTCGACCGGAAAAGTTCGCTCGCTCTTATCCGTTGTCTCCCGTCCGGAACGACAGGTCCAGCGCCGGCGCGGAGTGAGTCAGCGCCCCCATCGAGATCACGTCGACACCTGTCGCAGCGTAGTCGGCGACGTTCTCGAGTGTGATCCCGCCGCTGGCTTCCGCCAGCACGCCGTCGTACTCCTCGAGTCGCTCGACGGCGTCTCGGGTCTCCGCGGGCGTCATGTTGTCCAGCAGGACGACGTCCGCACCGGCCTCGGCCGCACGCGACGCGTCGGCGACGCGTTCGACCTCGACGTCGATCTTCGTCGCGAACGACGTTCGCTCTCGGAAGTGCTCGATCGCTCCCTCGAGTCCCATCTCGGTGACGTGATTGTCCTTGACCATCACCATGTGTGAGAGATCGAGCCGGTGGGTGTCGCCACCGCCGGCGACGACGGCTCGCTTCTCGAGGCCTCGCAGTCCGGGCGTGGTCTTGCGTGTCGCGGCGATGCGGACGTCGTCGGCTTCGGTTCGCGCCTCGTCGACGACGCTCCGCGTCCGCGTCGCGATTCCCGATGCGTGGCCGGCGAGGTTCACCGCGACGCGTTCCCCGCGGAGCACCTCGCGGGCTGGACCCTCGACGCGAAGCAGTTCGTCGCCCGGTTCGATGCTGATGCCCGCCTCGAGTCGGTCCGTGACCTCGACGCCGAGGTAGTCGAAGACGGCGACGGCGGCCTCGAGACCGGCGACGACGCCCGCTTCTTTCGCGACGAGTCGGCCGGTCGTCTCGCCGGGGACCTGGTTCGTCACGTCGTGGTGGCCGACGTCCTCGCGGAGCCAGCGTTCGACCTGTGCGTCGGTGATCATGTGGCTGCTGTCGACCGGGCTCCCGATAAACGACCCGCTTTTGGCGATGCCCCCGGATCCGGCGCTGTCCGACGACGTGTGGCTACTGGCGAACTATTAAGTAGATTTCACGTAATGAGTGTGATGAGTTACCATGCAAGAGACGGTTCGGCGCTGGCTCCCGGCAGCGATCGTCCTCACCGGCGTCGGCTACATCGCCGCGGCCCCGGACGAGCCGCTCGCACTCCAGCTCCTGTTCAAGGCGATCCCGATGGTACTGATCGTTCTATACGCGATCACCCTTCTCCCGAGAGACAGGCGCCCGATCCACGTCCTGATTCCGGTCGGACTCGGCTTCTCGCTGGTCGGCGACGTCACGCTCCACTGGTTCGTCGTCGGTCTCACGGCGTTTCTGATCGCCCACCTGTTCTACCTCGCAGGATTCCTGACTTGAGTCCGGACGACGACCGCTCGAGTCGCGTCGATCGCCCCGCTCGCACTGTTTGGCTTCCTCGTCGGTGCCGAACTCCTCGACGCTATCAGGGCGAGTGGCGACACCGAACTGCTCGTTCCGGTCGCGGCCTACGTCGCCGTCATCCTGTTGATGGCCTGGGTCGCAATCCTGACGGGGAACCGCTGGGCGGCCGCCGGAAGTCTGCTGTTCGTCGCCTCCGATACGGTTCTGGCGTGGAACATGTTCGTCGAAGCTGTCCCCTACTCGGGGGTGTTGATCATGACGACCTACTACGGCGCACAGTTGCTCATCGCCCGGAGTCTGGCCGATTTCGACTGATCAGGGCTGGCTCCCGGCGACCGCTTCCCGGTCGTCCCCGTCGACGACGTAGTGACAGCCCTTCGACTCCGCGTTCTCGCTCGCGGCACGAGCGATCAGCACGGCCGTGACGGTTGCGTTCCGCAGTTCGTAGAGGTCACGAGCAGTACGGGTCCGGACGTAGGCGTCGACCTCGCCCTTGAGTCGCCGGAGGACGCTGCTCGCACGGGATATTTCGTCGGGGTCGCGCTCGAGGCCGAGGTACTCGTCCATCGTCGCCTGTAGCCGGGTGAACTTCTCGGCGGCGAACCGTTCCGGGAGGTCGGGGTCGCTGTCGCGGAGTTCCGGCGCGTCGACGACGGTCGGCTCGAGGTCGCGGGCCGCGGCGTCCTCGCCGGCCCGTAGTCCCCAGACCAGCCCCTCGAGCAGGCTGGTACTCGCCAGCCGGTTCGCGCCGTGGACGCCCGTGCGGGCGCACTCGCCGACGGCGTACAGTCGCTCGAGGCTCGCGCGGCCACGGTCGTCGACGTCGATCCCGCCACAGAGGAAGTGCTGGCAGGGAGCGACCGGAATCTCTTCGCCGTCGACCCCGCGGTCGCGGCACTTCTCCGCAATGGTGGGGAACTCGTCCTCGAACTCGCCCTCGAGCGTACTCACGTCCAGGACGATCTCGCCGGTCTCCTCGCGTTCGGTCGCGACGGCGCGGGCGACGACGTCCCGTGGCGCGAGTTCGGCGTCGGGGTGGTAGTCTGGCATGAATCGCTCGCCGTCGCCGTTTCGCAGTACAGCCCCCTCGCCGCGGAGGGCTTCGGACAGCAAGAACGGATCGTCACCAGCGTACACCGTCGGGTGAAACTGCACGTACTCGAGGTCCTCGACGTCCGCACCAGCGAGAGCAGCCATGGCAATCCCGTCGCCGGTGGCGTCGTCGGGGTTGGTCGACCGTTCGTAGAGCGCGCCGATGCCACCGGTCGCGAGGACGGTCGCGCCGGCGAAGATCGGCTTTCCGGTCGCTTCTTCGTCGGTAAGGACGCCACTAATTCGTCCCTCGTCGGTGATCAACTCGAGTGCGGCGGTATCCTGTCGCACCTCGATTCGGTCGTGGTCGTCGACGTAGTTCAGGAACGGCCGCAGGACGTGGCTTCCAGTGGCGGCGTCGACGTGAAGGATGCGACGGTCGGAGTGGGCTGCCTCTCGCGTGTAGTCGAACTCGCCGTCGTCGGTTTCGTCGAACGGAATCTCGAGGGTATCGACGAGAACGTCCTCGACCGCGTCGTCGGCGTGTTCGACGAGGACGTCCACGGCGTCGGGGTCGGCGGTGCCGTCGCTGGCCTCGAGCACGTCTTCCTTGAGGCTCCCGGGATCGCCACGGGTCGTCGAGATGCCGCCCTGGGCCCAGTCGGTGCTGGCGTCGTCGGGTCGTTCGGCCTTGGTCACCAGCAGTACATCGCTTCCCTCGCGTGCAGCGGCGAGTGCGGCCGCACAGCCAGCGATACCGCTGCCGACGACGAGGACGTCCGTGGTGTCGTGTTCGGCGGTCATGGTTAGATCTCGAGCATGCGGTCGAGTGCGACCTTCGCGAGTTCCTTCTCCTCGGAGGCGACCTCGATCACGTTGCGTTCTCGACCCTCGGCGAGTTCCTCGAGCACCCACGCGAGGTAGTTGGGGTCGATCTGGCGCATGGCGTTGCAGTCCATGCAGGCCTCGCCACAGAGCGGGAGCACCTCGACTTCGGGGTGCCACCGCTGCAGGTGGTTCGTGAGGTGGATCTCGGTGCCGATCGCCCACGTCTCGCCGGGGTCGGCGTTCTCGACGGTCTCGCAGATGGTGCTCGTCGAGCCGACGACGTCGGCGGCTTCGACGACCTCGCGGCGACACTCGGGGTGGACGACGACGTTCGCGTCGGGGTTGTCCTCGCGAATCTCCTCGATGTGGTCCTCGCGGAACCGTTCGTGGACCTGGCAGTAGCCGTCCCAGAGGACGATGTCGCTCTCGGTGACCTCTTCAGCATCTTTGCCCTCGGGATCCCACGGGTCCCACGTCGCAATCTCGTCTTCCATCCCGAGCCTGTGGGCCGTGTTCTCCCCGAGGTGCTTGTCCGGCAGGAACAGCACCTTGTCGCCGCGTTCGAACGCCCACTCGAACGCGCGGTGGGCGTTCGAGGAGGTACAGACCAGCCCACCCTGGCTCGCACAGAAGGCCTTCAGGTCGGCGTAGGAGTTCATGTACGTGATCGGGACGATGTCGGCGTCGGGCGCGGCCGCGGTGATCTCCGCCCACGCGCTGTCGACCTGCAGGGCCTCGGCCATTCCTGCCATCGGACACGAGGCCTCCATCGACGGGAGGATCACCGTCTGGTCGTCGTCGGTGATGATGTCCGCGCTCTCGGCCATGAACGTCACGCCGCCGAAGACGACGTACTCGGCGTCCGCGTTGGCTGCCTCCTTCGATAGCTGGTAGGAGTCACCGATGAAGTCGGCGTGCTCGACAATCTCCCGTCGCTGGTAGTTGTGCCCGAGGACGACGACGTCGTCGCCCAGTTCCTCGAGCGCGGCCTCGATGCGCTCCGTTCGCTCCTCCGTCTCGAGGTCCCGGTATCGAGGCGGCAGTTGCTCGAGGTTGTCGTATTTGAACAGACTGAGATCGGTCTCCAGTTCCGCCGTTTCCATTTTGACCATCTTGCGACACCTGTGGTAGCCTACACGTCACAGGCCACTATTGAATAACTTTTTCCTTCGATACTGCAATATGGTGGATTACCATCGACGGGTGATGTGATTGGCGGGCGAGTCAGCCGTCAATTGGTCGGACCGTAGGTCCGAGACGAACGCCACGATGGGGGCGGACCGAGAACCGTGGTACCGTCCTTCACTATTTTGTGTACTGTTTCCGTTGGTAGGGACATGCAGGCCGTCAAAATCACCGAACACGGAGACACGGACGTCATCGAGTACGGCGAGTATCCCGACCCAAAGGTCGGCCGCGACGAGGTGCTGGTCGACGTGAAAGCCGGCGCGCTCAACCACCTCGACATCTGGACGCGCCGTGGGCTGCCGACGCTCGACCTCGAGATGCCTCACATCCCCGGCAGCGACGGCGCGGGAGTCGTCGAGGAGATCGGCGAGGACGTCACGCGCTTCGAGGAGGGCGACCGTGTCGCGCTGTCGGCCGGCGTCGGCGACTTTCGGATGGACGACCCGACGCTCGATCCGAACTACCACATCATCGGCGAGCACGTTCCCGGCATCCACGCCGAGTACGCCGCGATCCCCGAGGACAACTTGATTCCGGTCCCCGAGGATGTCGACTGGACGGTCGCTGGCTCGAGTTGCCTGGTCTTCCAGACCGCCTGGCGGATGCTGATAGACCGTGCGGATCTCGAGGTCGGCGAGAAAGTTCTCGTGCTCGGTGCGAGCGGCGGCGTCGGCCACGCCGCCTTACAGATCGCCGACTACGCCGGCGCGGAGGTGTACGCGACCGGCAGCACCGAGGAAAAACTCGAGTACGCCCGCGAGCACGGCGCGGACTCCGTCTGTAACTACGAAGAGGAGAACTTCGCAGATTGGGTACGTTCGGAGACCGGCGGTCGGGGGGTCGACGTCGTCGTGGAACACGTCGGCGCACCCACGTGGCGGGACTCGATCAAGAGCCTGACGAAAGGAGGGAGACTCGTCACCTGTGGCGGCACCGCCGGCGGCAATCCCGAGACGGACATCCCGCGAATCTTCTGGAACCAGCTCCAGATCATCGGCTCGACGATGGCGACGCCCGATCAGGTCGACGACGTCATGGAACTGGTCTGGGACGGCACGCTCGAGCCTGCGATCCGGGAGGAACTCCCGATGAGCGAGAGCGCCCGCGCTCACGAGATCATCGAGGGTCGCGAGGGTTTCGGCAAGGTCGTCGTTCGGCCGGACAGCGAACTCGAGTGAGCGGATTGCCGTCCGTATGAAAAAGGTGGGATGGGGATGTACGCCGTGACCTCGAATCGGGTCACGCGTAATCGGTGGCTCGGTCCCCGTTCTCTCGCGTTCACTGGGGTGCGTGACCCGTATCGTCGTGTACGCTCGTTTCGTACGATCTACTGTCCGTGTTGCAGTGGATCGTATCACGCGATACGCTTCCCGATCACCGGACTTGCTATCGCCCGACGACGGTCGTTACTCCGTGCTCCACCAGCATAAAGAATGCGATTGTTTACCACACTCATGACTGGTCAGTATTCCGTCCCAGTTTCACCCTCGAGTCGCTCGTAGTGCTCGTTGATGACCGAGAGCGTCGCGACCAGAGCGCCGAGGACGACGGGACCGAAGAACAGCCCCATGATCCCGAAGGCGTAGATCCCGCCGAGGACGCCGAGGATGATGACGGCCGGACTGATCTCGGCGTACCGATCGACGACGATCGGCCGCAGGTAGTCGTCGGCGACCCCGACGATAACCGCGCTGTAGACCGCCAGTCCGATCGCCAGGATAGGCTCGCCCGTCAGGAGGAGGTAGAGGACGGCCGGCCCCCACACGATGAAGGCCCCGATCAGCGGTACCAGCGAGAAGATGACCATGACGAACGTCCAGAACGCGGCGTTCGGAATACCGGTCGCGAACAGTCCCAGCCCCGCGATCACACCCTCGATGATCGCGATCAGGACGTGTCCCGCGAGTACGGCCCAGGTGACCTCCTCGAGTTCGTCGTAGAGGTCGTCCTGGACGTCGTCGGGAAGCGGCGTCATTTCCCGGAGCCAGTCCAGCAAGGCGTCGCCCTCCTTGAGCAGATAGTACAGCAAGAACAGTGCCAGTCCGACTCCGATCAGCGTGTGCGTGAGCACGCCGAACCACGCGGTCGTCTGCTCGAGCAGTATCGTTCCGATCTGTTCGGCGGAGTCGGCTACGGTCTCGGTGATGTCGACCTCGATTCCGGTCTCGTCCTCGAGTCGATCCTCTATCTCGGCTATCTGAAGGTCCTCGGGGTCGACTTCCTGGAGGAGGTTTGCTGCGTCGCCGGCGACGACGACGGCGACGAGCACGAACGGGACGAGGAAGCCGACGATCGCGAATCCGACGAGCAAGAACGCGGTGATCGTCGGCGAGATCCGCCGCTCGAGTCGTCGCTGGACAGGGTACAGCAGGAACGCGATCAGGATCGCGGCGAGGACGTACTGGAGAAACGGATCGACGAGTTGCCAGGAGAGGTACGCGAAGACGGCAAAGAGCGCGAGGAGGTAGCCCCTGCTGAGGTTCACGGGGAGTTCGACCACGCTTGGCCCGATAAAACCGTCCCAGACCTGTTCGTCGCGGAGACTGTCGTGATCAATCGCCACACGGCTTCAAGGGTCTGGTTCACCTATTTATAACCGGATGCCTACCCAGATAGATCCCCTCTCCCTGTCTGGCGATCTGCTCTACGCCGTCAAGACCGAAGACGAGACCGACACCGATCGGTTACGCGAACGGCTCGCGACGCTCGGTCGTTCCCAGCTAGGACCGGCGCTGTCGAGTCGCGAGCGAAAACTCTCGTTCTGGCTCAACTGCTACAACGCCTACGCACAGCTCCGTCTGGAGGAGGAACCGGGGATCCTCGAGGGTGGGTTTCTCGACCGATGGAAGTTCTTCGGCCGGGATCGGGTGCCGGTCGCCGGCTGCTGGCTGAGTCTCAACGACATCGAGCACGGACTCCTGCGCAGTTCGAAACACCCGTGGGGACTGGGCTACCTGCCGCGACCGTTCCCCTCGTCGTTCGAGCGGGAGTTTCGACTCGAGCGCTGCGATCCACGGGTACACTTCGCACTCTGCCGGGGCTCAGAGAACAGCCCGCCGATCGCGATCTACTCGCCGGCCGACGTCGACGAGGAACTCGACATCGCGATCGAATGGTTTCTCGAGGAGAACGTCGAGTACGACGCCGAGACGGACGTCGCGTCGATCCCGCGCTTTTTCCGCCGGTACCGCGGTGACTTCGGCGGCAAGCGCGGGATCGTCGAGTTCCTCCGGCGGTACAACGCGATCTCGGACGACGCGACGCCGACGCTCGAGTACGAGGCCTCCGATCGAGCGCCGGATTTCGATCTGGACCTCGAGCTAGACGAGTTGCGTCCGTAGTTCACTCGTCTCCGTCCTCGAGGCGGACGACGGTCGCGTCCGGAACGGCCCGCATCACGCCGCGGACGGCCCGTTCCGCGTTTCCTCGCGAGGCGTACCCCTCGCCGCTGTCGGCGACGATGTTGCCGTTCCAGTGGACGAGTCGCCACCGCCACTCGTCGGCCCGATCCTGATACACCTCGAACCGGCTGGTCCGGCCACTCCTGCTCGAGCCGTCGTCCCCGGACGTTCTCGAGTTTTGGTCCCTGAGGACTCCGTCCGGTGGCATCGTCGCCATCGCCGGATCCGTCGACGAATCGCTCTCGTGTCGTTCCCCGATACTGATCCCGGCCGTCTCCTCTTCGTCACGGTCTTTCTCCGTCACCTGGAGACTCGAGCCATCCGGGTCGTCCCACTCGAGATCGATGCCCAGTCCGGCGACTGGCGGATCGGTATCGTCGTCGTAGCCGGCCTCGATCCCCACGGTGAGCCGTGCCGGAATCGTAGCATCGACGGCGATTCCGCCGTTCTCGATTCGAACGCCGTCGTCCTCGAGGGCGGCCGCGAGCGACCGGAAGACGGCCGCGACGTCGGTTCGATCGACGGAACGCTCGAGTCGGTGGTCGACCGCTGGATCTGTGTGTGAGTCGCTCATCTCGAGCCCGTTCTACCACGAACCGAGACGTAGTGGTTTCGCCGGTACTGGCGTCTTACGCGAGAACTCGAGAGGTGATGGGCTCGGGGGACGAGAGCCGGTGTGTTTTTATAATTTCACTGTCTTCGCTCGCTCGTGACTTCCAGCGAGTGGCACGGCGACCGAGACGCCGTGCTCGAACGAGACGACCACACCTGCCGGCGCTGTGGAGCATCGAGGAGCGGCGACGACGAGACGGTGTTGCACCTCTATCCAGTGGGTGACGTTCCACTCGAGGGCTCGGTCCACGAGAGCGCGCTCGTCACCGTCTGTTCGCCGTGTTTCGCGTCTCTGCAGCGGTCGCCGGCCGGCGACGCGGTTCGCCTCGAGTCCGACGACCTCTTCGATCTGGTCCGCGAGATGACCCAGCGACAGGGCGTGACCATCTCCGCTGTCGCGTCGTTCGCGTCGCTCGCGACGTCGCTGCCCGACGAACTCGAGGACGACGACACAGCGGCGCCCGAATACGTCCGGGCCCGCCGCGAGGTCTTGCTCGCGATCGACTCCGTTCCCTCGCGACTCGAACGCCTCACGGTTGCCGAGACGGACCACCTCGGGGAAGCGGTCACGGAACCGCTCGAGGCGGTCGTGGATGCGGCGACGCAACTCCAGTCGGAACTTCGGCAACTCGTCGGACTCGGCGAGTCGATCGTCGCCGGCCTGGATCGCTGTCACGGCTGTCTCGAACCGCTCGAGGCCGAGGATCGGTGTCCGACCTGTGACCTCGAGCGTCGCGACGTCGACGACTGGCGCGACGAGGACGGCGAGGTCGCGTTCCAGTTGCTGTACGACGAGGTAAACGAATCCCTACAGGGAGCGTCGGATACGACGGAGACGCTGACAGAGGGTTCGGCGACGTTGGCGACGCAACTCCAGTCGTAGTCGCGACCGGGTTTTGATTCGGTTACGCGTGACAGTCCGGATCCGTAATTCGAACGTCTATACGGCTCCCTCCCGTAATGACTTCGACGTGCCCACCGAAGACAGTCCGGACGACTCAGCCAGCGAATCCTCTTCGATCGATGACGGGAGAACGGTGAGCCGCCGGCGACTGCTACGCACGGGGATCAACACCGGCATCGCCGCCACCCTCGTCTGGGGGGTCGGTGCAGCGAATTACGTTTCCTCCGACGACCTCGGTACGATCACGTACGCACTCGCCCGTCCAGAACCCGATGCCGACTCGCTCGAGCGCCGGACGAAGTCGGTGCCGGTCGCGTGGCACGAGAGCCTCCGACTTGCCTTCGACGCCCAGGACGCCATCCACGACCTGGGACTCTCACCGCTCGTCTCCTCGTTCGTCGTTCCAGGCAGCTACGACGAACCGGAAGCTTCGATCAGTGTCGACGCGACCGAAGAAACGGTCGCGGAGCGACTCGAGGAGGTAACCTCCGACATCCCAGTCGACGTCAACGTTCTCGACAATCTGCCCGAAATGCCGGACGAAGAGCCCGACACCGACCAGGCCTATCAGGTGTCGGAACTCGAGCCCGAACGCGTTCCCGGCGGCGTCGTCTGTGAGACCGACCACGGTTCGGGAACGCTCACGCCGGCGCTGTTCGACGCCGAAACCGGTTCGCGGTACTTCGCGACGTCGAATCACGTCTTCGGCGAGGAAGGAACCCTGGAGGAGCAACACCGGTCGGAACCGCTCGCAATTCGTTACGAGGACGCCGCCCGTCAAATCGGCGAAGTGACGCGAGGGTATCCGGCCGCCGACCTCGTTCAGGTCGAACCGGTCGACGACTTCCGGCCGGCGACCGAGGTCGAACGCGCCGATCCCGCCCGCGTCATCGGCCAGTTCACTCGAGACGGACTGGCTGACCTGATGGCGCGTGACGGCGCACTCGAGAAGATCGGTGCCTTCTCCGATCGCACTGCCGGCGAGATCGAGGGGGTAAACGCCGTCACCTGCTACGCCGGCGAGATCTGCAAACCCGGCCAGCTCGTCTGGGGTGACGAGGACAGTCTGACGGACGGCGACAGCGGCTCCGCGAACTTCCGACGAGATCCCGAGAATCCCGACGACTACGTCCTCGTCGGCGGGATCAACAACGCCCGGACGTGGTGGCCCGGCGGTGACTTCACGTGGGGGACCGCTGCGTACCACCTGCTCGAGGAGTACGGCCTTCACTTCTGACGGTCGAGCTACTCGTTCAGCGAGCCGTTGTCGTCGAATTCCGGGTCGAAGAGGTCCTCGATCCGGCAGTCGAAGTGGTCGGCCAGTTTGAACGCCAGTTCCAGCGACGGATCGTACCGGTCGCGTTCGATTGCGTTTATCGTCTGTCGGGTGACGTCGACGGCCTCCGCGAGGTCTCCCTGGCTGATATCCGCCGTCTCGCGCCGTTCGGAGAGATCGTTCTCCATACTATCGATGCGTGACGATACCGTAGCAGAGACCCCAGAGGAGGAACAGTGCCGACGCGACGTAAATTCCACCCCACATCGTCTCCGTGATCGTCACGTAGCCCGCTGCGCCGAGGACGTACAGTGCGGGAACGATACTGATGCCGACCACGAACGCGACGGACATCGTCAGGCTGCTGGCGCGTTCTACCAGTCTCTCGTCCCGTTCGTCGTAGAACCGAACGTTGCTGACTGTCGGCACCAGGTAGGCGACGACCGCGCCCAGCCAGACTCCCACGAGGTAAATCGCCGTTCCCGCGAGCTGTTGGCCGATCACGAGCCCCGCGAGCAATCCGACGATCGCTATCGCGAAGATGCCGTACACGAGCCGTTCGTACCGCCGGCGGGTACGCTCCGGCGAGCTTGCAGTCGGTAACATGGTGTCGGACATGCTTTACAGTAAAGTCTACTTTACACCCCACAATAAATTCACCGATGGTAGCTTTCCCTACATGTCTTCGAGCCCGAAATCGGTCGTCGACTGGCGTTCGAAAACCGAACGTTACCGAAAGTCAACAGCTCCCGTACCCGACGACCAGCTTTACCACTCGAGCCGTCGTACTCGACGATGTGTCCAGGAACGAGGGAAAACAGCTACTCGAGGGCGGACGAGGGCGACTCGCCCGGCTGCTCGTCGACGCCGTCCTCGTCGTCTGCTGGATCGCCGTGGTGACGCTGGCGTTCCGAGTAGCCGACTGGCCGCTCTCGACGTACTACGTCGTCGTCTTCGGCGGGATCGTCGTCTACTCGCTGGCGCTCGAGCCGTGGGCGTGGCGAGAGTGACACGGTTTGCTGTAAGTCAGTGACGGCACAACCGCGACCTGTCTTGCGGTTACACTGGGAATTCGTTACAACAGACCGTCTGAAAAAGCGAGTGCGATTATAGTTCCGTCGCGGCCTCGAGTGCGATATCGATCGCGCGCCCGACGTTGTTCTTCGCTTTCTCGGGGAGTTCGTCGTCCTCGGTGTCGGTTCCCTTCTGGGTGCCTTCGACGAGGTTGCCGTCGACGGTACAGATCGCGCCGGCGCGCAGTCCTTTCCGGCGGGCCAGCGAGAAGACGGCGGCGGCCTCCATCTCGACCGACAGCATGCCGGCGTCCTCCCAGTCGGCAACGTATTCGTCGGTTTCGGCGTAGTAGGCGTCGTCGGAGGCGATCGGGCCGACGTGGACGTCCTCGTCGTTGGCTTCCGCGGAGTCGACCAGCGCGGAGAGCACGTCGTAGTCCGGAACGGCGGGGTAGGAGACGTCCTCGTAGCGTTTCGAGGTGCCCTCGTTTTTCGCCGCACCGGTCGCGACGATCATGTCGCCGATCTCGATGTCGGACTGCAAAGCGCCGGTCGTGCCGACGCGGACGAACGTCTCGACACCGACGTTAGCCATCTCTTCGATCGCGATCGCCGCGGACGGGCAGCCGATCCCCGTCGAGCAGATCGTCAGTTCGCGACCCTCGTAGGTCGCGTTGACGACCTTGTACTCGCGGTTCTGTGCGACTGTCTCGGCCTCGTCACAGTGGCTGGCGATACGGTCGACCCGACCCGGATCGCCCGGAATGAGCGCGATATCGGTCAGGTCTCCCTCCTCTACCAGCAGATGCGGTTGGGTTCCCATACCGACGGCTTCCGTCGGTGGCGAGAAAAAAGGTTCGAGACCGTCGTTCGGACGTGGCGATCTGCGGCGAACGCGCCGTCGTCCGTCTCAGTCCTGCGCCGACACCTCGACCTTACCGGGTGTCACCCGAACCGTCGCTCGGTCGACTACAAACTCCACCACCGACGCCGTCCGGTCGTCTTCCCCATCCCTCGGGACCAGCGCGTCGAGCGCTTCCGGATCGACGTAATCGTACAGCCGCGTACTCGAGTCGGTAGCATCTTCGTCGTGGTATCGTGCAAGGGCCGTCGCAACGGCGATACTTGCCGATTCACCCTCCGTTCGGTCGTACTGGACGCGCCGCCCGCAGTTGCGCCCGTTCGACTCATATATCCCTCTTTCCGTCATGTCTCTCAGTCACGAGAACGTGACTGTCTACTCGACCACCCAACGTTCGCCGACATATAATTATCGTCAGACGACACTTCCTGAAAACCCTATGGTACTGGATCACACGCCGTAACCTCTCGTTTCAGTACCAGGAATCGAGAAACTCCGCGACCCGTTCCGCCGTCGGTGCACTGCGTGCCCCCCCTTCGCTCGCGGTGAGTGCGCCACAGGCGTTCGCGTACTCGAGTGCCCGCTCTAGGTCGCCGTCGGGAAGTGCCACCGCGAGGAAGCCGGCGGCGAACGCATCGCCCGCACCGGCGGTGTCGACCGGATCCACGTCGAACCCGGGGTGTTCGTAGGTCATCTCGGGGGTGTGGACCTTCGCCCCGTCGCCGCCGTGTTTGACGACGACGATCCGATCGCTAAACTCGGAGCCGACGTGTTCGTACTCGCCCTCGAGCAAGGAGGCGACCTCCCTGTCGTTCGCGAAGACGACGTCCGCGAGTTCGAGCGCGTCGCCGTACTCCCGGTTCTCGAGTCGGCGGCCGGGATCGAAACTGATCGTGAGGTCTGCGTCGCTCGCGACCTCGGCGATCGTTGCGGCGGTGTCGGGACGCTGGCTCGTGAGGTGGACGTGATCGGCCGATCGGATGCGTTCGGGGTCGATATCTTCGGGGCCGACGGCCTCGTTGACGCCGTCGTTGCCCAGCACCGCGACCTCTCCCTCGTCGTCGACGAGGAGGTACTTCACTGCCGTCTCCGCGTCGTCGACCACCCGGAGTCCGTCGAGGGAGACGCCCGCCGACTCGAGTTCGCGTCTGGCGAGGACGCCGTTGTCGTCGTCACCGACGCTACCGATGAGACCGGTTTCGACCTCGAGGCCGGCGAGTGCGGCGGCGACGTTTGCAGCACTGCCGCCGCCGGACTGGGACTGCGAGCGGATCGCGGACTCGCCGTCGGGTTCCGGCAGTCGATCGATGCGGAGAGTCACGTCCCAGTTGACGTGGCCGGCGGTAAGCACTGTGACCATACGTTGGATGGTTGAACGTGGATGCCCGCGGGGAAAAGTCTAGCCGACGACGAACAGCAAGGTGTTGTGAACGCCGGGCCCGAGACCGATAGCAGCGATGAGCGCGAGGACTGTCCGGGCCTGTCTGGGCTCTTCCTCGACGTACTCCTTGAACAGTCCGAGTATCACGAGCGCGAGCAGGACTTTTACGAGCACGAACAGCCAGCCGCCACCGATATAATCGGCAGTCGGTAGTGCTGTCCCGGCCTCGAGAATCATCCGGGAGACCGGGACCTCCTCGCTGGCACCGAGCACGTCGTAGCCGATCGCCGTCGAGATGCCGTCGAGCGTATGGCCGAAGACGACGAGCGCCCCCGTCGCGCCCGTCGTCGCCGCGACGTCGGTAAACCAGAGCCCGAGCGCGAGCCAGGCGAGTGCGGTAACGATGCCGGAGACGACGACGGCGATCACCGGCCAGAACGGTTCGAAGGTCCCGGCACCCAAGCTTCGACCGATCGCCAGCATCGCGAAGACGGCGAAGAAGCCGGTGCCCGTAACCCCAACGACTCGTTCGATCGTCGGCTGGAGACCGCCCTCGTAGAGGAAGATACCGACGATCCAGGCGAATCCCGCGATGATCGCCGTAATCAGGTAGACGCCGGGCGAAGTAAACAGTACCTCGATGTTCTCCGGATAGGCGCCGGTCCGGTAGAGGACGTGTAACGTCGACCCGAACATCATCCACGGCACGAAGGCTACGACCGTCCGATCGGTTACCGGCGGCTCGAGTTCCCACAGCAACGCCAGCACGCCGCCGAGCACCACCAGGATCGGCACGAGGAGATACCACGGCGGGAGGACGAACCCCTCTGGTAACACCATACGTTCATTGGCTCAGACCAGTACCAAACCGTTTCCGATCGTTCCTCGGTGGCGGAGAGTCCAGTTTGTGAGAGCAGCTAGACTTCCCAGGGTTCGCCGGTCGTCTCCCCGAACAGTTCCCGCATGAGCGTCACGATGCTCTCCGGCGGGAACTGGCCGTGTTCGGTGACGATCGCGTCGACGTGGCGCGGCGGCGTCACGTCGAACGCCGGGTTCTCGACGGCGAGATCGTCGTCCTCGTCTCCGGGACCGACGGCGAGGTCAGTCCGTTCTTCCGGCGAGAGTACCTCGTCTTCGGCACGGTTCTCGATTTCGACCGTGTGGCCGGTCATCGTGTCCGGGTGGAGCTTGATCGTCTGGGCCGCGACCATCACCGGGACGCCGCGTTCGCGGGCGTTGACCGCCAGCCCGCTGGTCCCGATCTTGTTGATGACGCTGCCGTCCGCTGCGATACTGTCCGCGCCGACGAGGACGTGATCGGCATCGTTCAGGTACCGACGCGCCGCGTTGTCGACGATCAGTGTCACCGGAACACCCATCTCGCGAAGCTGTCGAGCCGTGATGTGGCCTTGCTTTCTGGGCCGGGTCTCCTTGACGATCGCCTCGATCGACTTGCCGTCCTCGAGTGCTTCCTCGATACATGCCAGTGCGTCCGTCGAGTGGCAGTGAGTCATCACTACGTCGCCGTCCCGAAGTCGGTTCGCCCCGACTTCGCCGAGCCTGGTCTGGGCCTGTTCGAGGTCGGACTGGAACCCCTCGGCGCGGGTGATGATCGACTCTCGCAGGTCGGGGACCGTCTCGCCGTCCATTCCCCGGAGCACGTACCGGAGGGCGTTGGGGAGGCTGACGGCCGTCGGCCGGGTCTCGTAGAGCGTCCTGGCGGCCCCCCGTAGCTGCTCCTGGAACGTCGCCGGCGTCTCGGCGTCCGAACGTCGAGCCTGGGTCGCAAGCGCTGCCGCGGCCGCGTCAGCGATGGTTGCTGCGCCACGAATCTCCATCGTCGCGATGTCGTCCGCGGTCTCGAGGACGGTCGGGTCGACGCCGGCCTCGGGGTCGTCTGTGCTCATGGCACCGGTCTTGGAGCCCGCAGGACAAAAGGGATCGGGCGGCTTTTTGACTGTCCGGAGAATCGGTCCGCTATGGACCGGAGCGAACTCGCCCCGATGATCGATCACACCGTACTCGGCCCCGAGACCACTCCCGGCGAGATCCGGGCGCTGCTCGAGGAGGCCGATGAGTACGGAATGAACGCCTGTATCCCACCGTACGCCGTCGCGGAAGCGGCGGAGTACGCACCCGAGGTGACGCTCGCGACCGTCGTCGGCTTCCCGCACGGTCAGCACTCCTCGGGAATCAAGCGGCGCGAAGGCGTCAGGGCCTGGCAAGCCGGCGCGGACGAACTCGACGTCGTGATCAACGTCGGACGGCTGAAAGACGGCGAAGACGACGTCGTCAGGGCCGAAATCGCCGAGATCGTCGCTGCAGTCCCGATCCCGGTCAAAGTGATCATCGAGACGGCGTTGCTCTCCGAGGCGGAGAAACACCGCGCTTGCGAGGCTGCGGTGGCCGCAGACGCGGCGATGGTCAAGACCTCGACCGGGTTTGCAGACGGTGGTGCGACCCTCGAGGACGTCGAACTCATGAGCGAATACCTTCCCGTGAAGGCGAGCGGCGGTATCGGCAGCTACGAGGATGCGATGGCCATGATCGACGCCGGCGCGGAGCGGATCGGTGCCTCGAGCGGCGTTGCGATCCTCGAGGGAGCGCCGGCAGACCGTCGGTAATCGGTTACTTCTTCTCGAGTCGCATCGGCTGGCGTTTCCCGTAGGTGAGCGTCCGCCAGACCCACTCGACGGGACCGAACCGGTACCGGTTCAGCCAGGCAACCGACAGCGGTACCTGGATCGCCCAGATCAGGACGACGACGCCGAGGAGTTCGGCTCTGTTCAACTCCCCGAACAGGGTGAGTCCGTGACCGTAGAAGATCGACGTGGCCAGCACCGTCTGCAGCAGGTAGTTCGAGAATGCGGTCCGACCCACCGCCGAGAGTGCGGTCGTCACGAGTCCGCCGGCAGCGGCCCGACAGAGCAGCATGATTCCGGAGACGTACGCGAGCGCCAGCAACAGCGACCCCCAGTAGTTGAACTGGTGGCCGATCAGGAGCACCTGTGCGGTGTTCCAGTCGACCAGTTCGCGGTACCAGACGCCAGTGAGGATCAGCGCCAGCCCCGTCGTCCCGCCGGCGACGAGTAGTCGCCGGTAGAACCGCGTACTCCGCTCGTTCGAGAGGACGCCCCACTTGTAGAGGGCCATCCCGACGACCATCAACCCGCCGAGCATCCAGAACGTCTCGGTGATGAACCCGACCGTGTGAAGCATGAGCGAGGTCTCGACGCGATGGTCCATCTGCTCGAGCCAGCCGCCCTGATACGTCGCGATCTCTTCGTCGATCGCGTCCGGATCCGCGCCGGTGCCCGCGAGCATCGCCTGTTCGATCTCTGCCTGGGTGGTCGCGTCCGCCATCATGTATCCAGCGCCGCTTACGAGGTAGAAAAGCGCCGGCAGCGCGAACATGACGAGTCCGAGCAGGAGAAGCCGTTTCGCCGACCAGTGGCGGACGAATACGAGCACGAGTCCACAGAGCGCGTACGAGACGAGGATGTCGCCGTACCACAGCAGGTAGGCGTGACCGAGCCCGATCACGAGCAGCCAGAACACCCGCCGGAAGTGAAGTCGACGTGCCGGCTGGCTCTTCCGTTCTTTCGACTCGAGAAAGAGGACGATACCGGCCCCGAAGAGGAAGGTAAACAGCGTGACGAACTTCTGTTCGAAGAAGACGTGGCTGACGAACCAGGCGACGTAGCTTGCGCCGGAGAAGTCACCGTACAGCGTCGGGTTGTACGTTCCGATCATCGGCATGGCGAACAGCCAGATGTTGATGACCAGGATTCCGAGCAGGGCGAATCCCCTGAGGACGTCGAGACCCAGGATGCGATCCCCGGGAGCGGTCGGTCCGGGGTCGCGCTCCTGTTCGCTTGCGCTCTCCGTCTCGTCTCTCTCCATAACCGGCGAGTCTTCGGTCGACATACGCGAGTACCTGAAATATAGCTAACATCTACTTATATGCTCCGGCGGCTGACTGCTGGACGGTCACGCCCGTTCGATTTCTCGCCGCCGTTCAGCGACGCACTAATAGCGGTGTGACAGAGGTAGAGGGGTGTCTCGAGCCAGAGAGATCTCGCTCCCGGCACACAGCAGGATCTGAGTCGGAGCGGCAGTTCCGAACGCAATCAGACGGTTGCTGTACCGATTCCCGGCACGATCGCAGGACGTGTCTCGAGTGTGTCGGAACTGACCTACAGTAGTTCGTAGCCGAACGAACCGATCAGAACTGTTCCCACATCAGGTCGTCGACGGTGTCCTCGCGTGCTTCGAACTCGACGTTCGCCTCGCCATCGACTCGAAGATGGTCGGCATCTTTCCGTGGCTCGTCGTCGCCCCACTCGAGGAGGCGTATCTCGTCGAACACGGCTTCACGAGAGCCCGACTCCGGCGGCGACAGGATAAGATAGACGTCGATGTAGGTTGCGTCTGCAGGCCGATTGAGTCGGTGGTGAAACCGATCCCACTCGCCGCCGGTGCCGGAGAGGTCGAACCGATCTCGTTCGAAGGAGCCGCCGCTTGTGTCGTCGTACCACGAAATCGATAGCTCGAGTCCGTCCTCGTGATCGAACCGATAGACGCCGGTGATCGACAACTCCTCGCCATCGATCGGCAACCGCAGCCGTGGACTGAGGATCGCGTTATCGACGTTATCTTCGTGTCGAGCCAGTCGCAAGCCGCTTCCCTCGTCGCGGCCAAGCGGCGGTCCGGCGGATCGTCCGTCCCGCCCGAACCGCCAAAGCGGACCTTCGAACCGCTGGTCGTCGACGACGTAATCTCCGAACTGCCCCGTGACGAACCGATCGCGTCCGAACTCGACTGTCCCCTCGAGAACGTCGACCGAATCGACCCAGCTTCCGGTGCTCGCGTATACATCGCTCGTTCCCGAAACGGTGGTATCGACGGTCTCGCTCGACCAGGAAACAGCTTCTGTATCGGCGATTCCCGTTCGTGTCGGCAGGATCGAGTCGTCCGAACGGACTGCAGTCTCTCGACCGATTACCGAACCGAGTCGACCGGCGACGCCTTTCGGGACGTATCCCTCGAGCAACACCGGATTGATCGATGCTCGAACGACGCCGTCCTCGGTGACGTGTGCCGTGAGGACGTACGACCGAAGCGTCTCCCAGAGTTCCTGATCGAAGACGAGGTTGCCGAGCGTCCAGGCGACGAGCGCGCCGTGTCGTCGTTCGATCCCGCCGACGACGTGGGGATGGTGGTTGACGACCAGGTCTGCCCCGGCCTCGGCAGCGACGTCAGTGAGGGTTTCCAGTCGCGGAGTCGGCTCTCGCTGGTACTCGTTCCCGCCGTGTATCTGTACGACGACGACGTCTGCCCGGGCTGTCGCCGATTCGACGGCCTCCGAGAGTCGCGTTTCGGTCGGTGCTGCGACTCCGGCCGAACCGGGAACAGAGAGCGATTCGTCCCCGTCCTCGAGGGTATGGGTTTCGTCTACTCCGTGATCTGCCGACCAGTCGATATCGTATGCCGTTCCGGTGACGGTCGTACAGGAGAGATAGGCGATGTCGATCCCGTTCCGAGACACGATCGCTGGCTCCCAGGCCGCATCGCTGTCCATTCCTGCACCGGAGTAGGAAATTCCCGCCGAATCGAGCGTCGAAACCGTCTCCTCGAGTCCAGGGGTCAGCGCGTCGAAGACGTGGTTGTTACCGAGTGCGACGTAGTCGACGCCCGCGTCCGCGAGTGCGTCGGCCGCGACCGGATGGCTGACGAACCCGTATAACTTCTCGGGATGTCGCCAGTCGCTGGTCGTCAACGGTGTCTCGAGATTGACCGAGGTGACGTCTGCGTGCTCGAGAACTGGTTCGATGTGTGAGAGAATATCGCGGTGATCCGCGAGGCGTCTCGCCGGATCAATTTCGTACCGTGGTGACAGTGCGTCGCTGTTTTCCTCGTAGAACCGCCGCCCGAACATCACGTCGCCGCCGAAACTGAGCGAGACGGCTTCCGCATTCGGCGTCAAGACTATCCGTATCGGTTCGTCCGGAACCGCTTGCCCAAGTTGGGTGAGATACGCCTCGTGTGATGCTCGGAGCCAGACTGGGCCGTCGGCCTCGAGTTCGAATCTCCCGTCCGCGTCGGTTGTCGTCTCTGCGAGAACGGTCGTTTCCCGAACCGCTTCGATGGCAGCGTCTTCGATTGGCTCCCGGTCGATATCGACGACAGTCCCGATAACCGACCCTTCGACGCTCCGTGTCCGTTGTGGTTCGTCTGTTTCGTCCGACCGAGGGTACACCGAACAGCCACCGATGACCGAAGCGGTCGCCGCTCCGACGCCGGCCAGCGCCTGGCGGCGATAAATACTCTCGTCCATTCGTCATGTATATCGAAATAGTATAATATTATAGAATTGTCGATTTTATTTCTCTGTTACACTCGAATCTATAATGGTGTATTGGGGAGTATTTATTGGTGTGGGGGCAAGAGACGGCACTGACGCGGTTTCTCCTCGAGCGATCACCGCTATCCGATCTCTTCTCTCGTCGGTCACGATATGCGCTCGTCACCTGGCCTCGTCGGGTTCGGCCGCTACCGAACGTGTGCGACCCCTGTTCTGCGACGGACCGGATCGATAAAAAGTATTTATTCTCTCAGTGTCAGTTACGAACTGGTCAAATGGACTACGAATTTTCACACGACCCGTCCTACACGCTCGGGACGGCACGACTCGAGAACGGCGAAGAGATTACGGTCGAGGGCGGTTCGATGGTTTCGTACACCGAACACGTCGAGATGGAGACCCACAGCAGTTCCGGTGGATTGCTCTCGTCGGTGAAAGATTCGGTGCTCAGCGGCGAGCAACTGTTTCGCAACACGTTTACTGCGACCGCGAACGGCCAGACCGTCCAGTTCGCCCACACCCAGCCCGGCGACATGCGAGCTCTGGAACTTGCAGGCGATTCGGTGTACGTCCAGTCGGGATCGTACGTCGCGAACGGCCCCGGCATCGAGACCGACTCCGTCTCCGGCGGACTCGACTCGTTGCTCGGCGGCAAAGGACTGTTCTTCCTCGAGGCCAGCGGCACCGGCCACCTGTTCGTCGGCAGCTACGGCGGCATCGTCGAACGGAAACTCGAGCCGGGCGAGCAGTTGACGGTCGACGCCGGGCACTCGGTCGCCTGGGACGAGTCGGTCGAGTTCTCCACTCACCGCGTCGGCGGCCTCAAGAAGACGATGCTGAGCGGCGAAGGGTTCGTCATGACGTTCGAGGGCCCGGGACGGGTCTTCCTGCAGACCAGGGACTACGACTCGCTTCTGGCGGATATCTCGGCGAACATCGACCCCGAGTAGTCGGTCATTCGTCCCCGAGAATCTGCTCGATCAGTTCGGAGTCGTCCCCGCCGAGCGCGGAGCGAATCAGCAGGTGGCCGCCGAGCACCGACGGACTGATCACCGTATCCGCGCCGGCCCGCTCGAGTTTCTTCGTGTTCTCGCGGTCGGTTGCCGCGGCGACGATGCGGGTTTCCGGCGCGAGCTGTCTGGCGGTGAGGATCGCCAGCGCGTCCTGTGCGTCTTCGTCCGTCGCGACGACGATCCCCGCCGAACGGTCGACTTTCGCCCGCTCGAGAGGTCCTTCGTCGCTCGGATCGCCTGTGACGACCGGGACGTCTTCCGACGAGAGCTCGTCCGCTGCGGTGGCGTCGTTGGTGACGACGACGAACTGGCGGTCACCCGCTGCGAGTTCGTCGACGATCGGTGCCGTCAGTTTGCCGTAGCCGAGCACGAGGAGGTGGTCCTCGAGCAGTTCGAGTTGGGATTCGGTCATCTTTCCGAGTGTCTTCGTGATTCTGGACTGGATCGCGGGGCCGACGAGCGCCCCGACCGCGATACCGAAACTGGCGACGCCGAGCACCAGCACCGACATCGTAAACAGCAACGCCTCGGTCGAGTCGGGGTTCGGCGTCACGTCGCCGTATCCGACCGTACTCGAGGTGATCAACGTGAAGTAGAACGCGTCGAGGATGGTGTCGATGTTGTCGAAGTCCTCGCGCAGGGCGTAGCCGCCGATGGTACCGTACAGCTGAACCCCGAACAGTGCTGCACCGGCGGCCAGTTGGGTCGTCGTCAGCGACAGCGAGTTGGTAAACCGGTCGCGACTGACGAGCAATACCGGAATCGTAATCAGCGAGACGGCCACGAGCGGCAGCGAGTAGTGGCTTGCCTGCAACAGCCCCTGCGCTGCGGTCAGGGGTAACAACAGCAGCGTCGTCCACCAGCCGGCCCGCAGCCCGCGCCGGAGCGCGAGCGCGCTTCCGACCATCATGAAGCCGGTGAGCGCGCCGGTAAAACCGGCGGCGCTCTGGACGGGATCCGGCAGGTATGGGGCCAGCGGTCCGTCGGCCGCGGGAAGCCCGATGTTGACGATCGCCGTCGCCACCGAGAGCAACGCGACCGTCAACGCGAGTGCGACGGCGACCCGGGAGGACCGGAGGGAAATCCCGTCGGAAAACAACGTCCGAAGCGACCGGTCGGCCATACGCCTGCTTTTGCCGTCGGCAGATAAACGTTTTCGTCTCCGTCACCGCCCGTCGAGAAAGGCGTCGGCCGCCGCCTCGCCGTCCGCGTACAGCGACTCGAGAAAGCCGGGACTGCGCTCGAGTTTGGTCCGCCAGCCGAGGTCCGGCCGGCCGAAGCGGATGCGTTCGATCTCGGTGTGGGTGAACTTCTCCGGCAGGTAACCCGCCTCGATCCAGTCGTTGACGTGTCTGACGAAGCTTATCTCGCCGTTGAGCGACTTGTTCCCCGCGAGTTCGTTGCGACGGTCGGCGATGCCGTCGGCCGACTTCGGGACGCGACCCCGTCGCTCCGGGTTGATCTTGATGACCCAGATTTCGTCCGGATCCGGCGTCTCGCGGTTCGTCACGAAGTCTTTGACCGGCGGATTCTTCGAGAACAGGCCGTCCCAGTAGTAGCTGCCGTCGACTTCGACGGCCCGGAAGACGTAGGGGATCGCGGCCGAGGCGAGGATCGCTTCGGGTGAGAGTTCGTCTTCCCGAAAGAGCCTGAACTCGCCGGTGAGGACGTCGATCGCGCTGATCAACAGCGCGGGTTCGCTGCCGTCCAGCAGTCCCGGAACGGCCTCGAAGTCGACGTGTTCCTCGAGCAACCGGAGAAACTCCCGTCGGCTCCACAGCGCTGCCGGCGACTGATAGGGGCTGACCTCCGGGAACGGAACGCCCATCCGCTCGAGTCGGCTCCCCCAGCGGATCGCGCTGTTGGTCAGTCGGTCGACCGGCTCGTTAGCTGCCATCTCCGCCCAGTAGTCGGACAGCAGTTCTCCCGGCTCGTGATCTGGATGCTCGCGACCGTACCACGAAAGCAGCGCACAGACGGCTCCACCGGAGGTGCCGCTGAAGGCGACGATTTCGACGTCGTCCTCGAGGGTGGGATCGCTCAGCAGCCGATCGAGAACGCCCGCAGTGAAGGCCGTGTGGCTGCCACCACCCTGGCAGGCGATGGCAACCGACGACGTGTCAGAGGGCACGTCGTCCCGTATCACGACCGGTCCGAAGTTCGTTCGGCCTGCGAACCACGATCCCGGGAGCGGTAGCTACTTGCCTCCGGCACCGATACCGCCACGCATGGCAATCGAGTGGAAACTGTTCGCGGATCTCGCCGAGTACGCAGGCGAGAAACACGTTGCGGTCGACGTCTCCGCCGGAGACACCGTCGAGGACGCCCTCGAGGAACTGCTCGACGAAGTGCCGGAACTCGAGGACCGCGTCCTCGCGGACGGCGACCTTCGATCCCAGATCAACGTGCTTCGCAACGGGACGAACGTTCTGGTCGAAGAGGACGGACTCGAGACGCAACTCGAGGGCGGCGACGAACTGGCGCTGTTTCCGCCGGTCAGCGGTGGCGCATAGCGGACGGTGTGGATCGGTATCTCGTCGTCTAGCCCGCCGAGGTGACAGTATCTCTTTCCATCGCTGTTCGAGAAACACGACGATGACGGCAGCTATCGAGAGCAGTCATCGTGGTCGGAGTGAGTTACGGCTTCGGGGCGTGATCCCTGTGGACGATGATACGTCCATCGTCGGTTAGATCGACGATATACGCGCTCTCGAGAGCGATTTCCAGGGACACGACTGTACTGCCGTCGCCGGAACTCCCGGCGAGAAGTTCATCGAGTGCGTTCGGGTCGGTGTGTTCGTGCAGGACGAATCCACTCTCGGCCGGCATCTCCATCGGTTCGACGCCTTCGAGGGCGCAGATCGTACGGACGACCGCGATACTGGGGGATACCTCGGCGTCGTACTCGTACTCAACGGCGTATGGTGGCTTCTCCATGGTAGGATTGTTAGATTGTGTCATACATTGCCTTCGGTGCGTTCGTCTCGCCCTGCTTATAAAACGGCTGGCTGTGCACTGGCAAAGGCCAATTTCTTAGGGACAACCACTATTACAGGGTTTGCAAAGGCTGGATTCCCACGCCGTGTAACTCCCTCCCACGTCCGGGTTTTGTCATCGACTCGTCAGGGTAGTACACGTGCCTGCAAGCCCGTTCGACGCTCCGTGTGATCCGGTCTCGGCTGTCGAAAGAAGTACTCGAGCGCAAAACGGGTATTTTGCCTCGTGCGGGACGCTACCGATCGCTACTTTCCGGGCGCTCGAGCCCCGTCAGATCGGCTCCGAGCACGAAGTCGCCTTCCTCGGAGAGGTCGGCACCGGCGTAGGCGGCGTCGGTGACGTGCTGGCCCGTCTCGGGGATCAGTACTCGCGTCTCGTCAGCACCGAGGTCGGCGGCGTCGCGTGCGATCGCGGCGAACAGCGTCCGTGCCGCGTCGACGTCTTCCCACGCACTAGCCCCGTACTCGGCCCAGGTCCGGGTCTCGCCGTCTTTCTCGCGGTCGTAGGTGCGGGTCCGGTAGGCTGCGCCCGCGAGTCCGTCCTCGCGTTCGACGGCGAAGACGGCCGTCTCGTCGGCGAACCGGTCGAAATCCTCGCGGGTCAGTTCCCTGAGCGCCCACGTCTCCTCGGGAGCGAGTCCGAGTCCGTCGAGACGCTCGCGTGCATCGCTGTGGGTCCAGTAACGCCACGCAGCGGCAGGATCGTTCGTGACTCGAGCGCGGGTCTCTGTCCCGGGTGCAGCCTGACGATCCGGCTGCGGCTTCGCGAACCGGAACTCCGCGAGCGGTTCGTAGCCGTTCGACCGCGACGCGCCGAGCGAGGCCGTGTTCCAGGAGTGAATCATCACGCGACCGATCGTCGCACCTTGCTCGCGCGCCCACTCGAAACAGGCTTCGGTCAACTGGCGGCTGATCCCCTGGCCACGGTAGTCCGCGGCGACGCGGATTCCCTGGAACCAGGCCTCGTCGTCCGTGAGCAACACTGCCTGGACGATACCGACCGGCGTCCCGTCGTCGACCGCGAGGAACGTCTTCTTCTCGTCGCGTTCGTCCTCGTCCTCGAGCCAGTCGTGGTAGATCTCGGGGATGTAGTCCCCACCACGGTCGTCCCAGATGGTCTCGGTGAACGCGAGGACGCCCTCGTAGTCGTCGTGGGTCGCTCGTCGAATTTCGATGCCGCTGTCGCTGTCCGCTTCGTGCTCGATCTCCGGTGTCATCGTTATTCCCAGGGTACCGATCGTTCCTGCAGTTCGCCTGCAATCGAGGTGTTCATCGTCTCTTCGACGTCCTCGGCGTGTTCGAGCGCCCACATCAGTTTGACCTTCGCCGTTCCGGGAAGGGTGTCGCCGGCCTCGATCACGCCCGCCTCGAGCAGGTCACGTCCCGTGTCGTAGACCCGGTCACAGACCCGTCCCTCGAGACATTGACTCGTCATGACGACGGTCGTGCCGTCGTCGACGAGTTCTTCGATCCGTGGGATGAGGTCGGTGTGAACGTGGCCGAGTCCGGTCCCCTCGAGGATCAGCCCCGCCGAGCCCTCGGCGACGTCGAGGAAGGCGGGGTCCATCCCCGGCGTGAACTTGATGAGTTCGACGTCCTCTGCAAGGGCGTCGGCGAGCGAGAGTTCGCGTTCACCGCGCTCCTGGTACTCCCGGCGGAATTCGACGGTCTCGGTTTCGTAGTCGACTTCACCGAGCGGCTCCGCACCGACGGTCTCGAACGCGTCGCGTCGAGAGGTATGATTCTTCCGTACGCGGGTGCCCCGATGGAGCGCACAGGCGTCGTCGCTCTCGGAGGCGTGCATACAGACCAGTACCTCCGCACAGTCGCTCTTCGCGGCCTCGACCGCACAGACGGCGTTCATCACGTTGTCCGACGACGGCCGGTCGGCCGACCGCTGAGAGCCAGTGAAGACGATCGGTACCGGCGTCTCGAGCATGAACGCGAGCGCGGAGGCGGAGTACTGCATCGTGTCGGTGCCGTGCATGACGACGACGCCGTCGGCACCGGCCTCGATCTCCTCGCGGACAGCCTGGGCGAGGTCCTGCCAGATTGCCGGTTCCATGTTCTCGGAGAGGATGTTCGCGACGACGCGGCCGCGATAGTTCGCACGACCCGCGAGGTCCGGGACGGCACGCAGGACGTCTTCGGCGTCGAACTGCGCCGTCACCGCGCCGGTCCGGTAGTCGACGGTCGAGGCGATCGTTCCGCCGGTCGAGATAAGCGAGATCGTCGGGAGGTCGTCGTCGAACTCGATTTCGGACTCGCTGCCGTCGCCCGTGCTGTCGGTGCCGTCGATCTCGTAGACGTCTTCCGCGAGGACGTCTACCTCCGCGCCCTCACGGTCGACGCCGACGTTGTATCCGCCCTCGAGTTTCACGACGAGCTGGTCGTCGTTGCTCGAGGGGAGCAACACGCCTTCGTACGTGCGATCGTCCCGATCGACGCGAACGCGATCGCCTGGATTCATAGGTCAGCGTTGCGGGCCATCGGACTTGAAGGCACGCTTTCGTCGATCGCCCTGTCGGACACTGGTGTGTAAATTCGCCGTGTGCCTGTCGTTCGACCGGTGTGCAAACCGGTTCAGGTGTTCATGTACTGTACTCGTCGATCGCTGCAACGACTTCCGTTCGACAGCCTCACATCATGAACCCGATCACGACCAGTCCCAGCCCGATCAGCAATAGCAGACCCGAAATAAGCGCCGTCAGGAGTCGGATCGACGTCAGTTCGTCTTCGTGAAGATCCAGCCGCGGATAGAGGTGTCGCCCGACACTGAGAAGAGCGATGGCGACGGCGACCACGAGAGCGCCGAACACGATCAGTTCCGTACTCACTGTCGGCCGTACCAGTCCGGTCGTCATAAAATGCTAGTCGCGCCGTCAGGAACCGGCAGCTGTAACGTCTCGTTGACTCCGGTATCGACGAAATCACCGCTCCATTTCGGCTGATTGTCAGGGGGAAAGTTCCATGATGCCAGCCGCTCACTGTTCGCGTATGAGCGACCGCTCGGACGAACTGACCGAGAGCCGGACCCCGGGGTCGACCGACGACCTCCTCGAGGAGACGGAGCGCCTGCTCGAGGACAGCGGATCGGGAACAGGGCTCGAGGACGACGCAGGCCGGCCACCCGCCGAATCCGCCACGCCCGACCAGGCCGAACGCGACCTCGAGAGCGACGCCGACGCTGGGCGTTCGTGGCGCTCTCGGCTCACGCTTCCGTCGACTTCGGTCTCCCGTGGCGACCTCTTCTCGCCGAAGGCGTTTCTCGCGTTCGTCGCACTCGTCAGCGTGGGGCTGTTCGCCGCCAACGCGGTGATTCCAGTCGCCGGCCGGCTGATCGGTATGTTCGCCGTCGCTTTCCTCCTCGGGCTGGTGACGAGCAAACGACGCTATCTCGAGATGACGGCTGCAGGCGTCGCCTCGGGCGGCGTAACGTCACTCCTGATCGATTCGTGGTTCGTGGCGGCCGGTCTCGGAACGCGGGTGCTTGCCATCGGTGCGACGACCGGCCTCGTCGCTGCACTCGCCGGCTACTACTTCGGCCGTGACCTCCGGTCGGGTCTCTCTCGAGACGTCGACTAGGAATTCAACTCCCAGCCACGTTTGGTTCGCTGGACGACCCCGTTGTCCGCCATCGCCTCGAGTAACTCGGCGATGACTTCGCGAGGGGCGTCGACGTCCCGGCTGAGTTCGCCGACGGACTTGGGTTCCGTACGGACACTCGCCAGCACGTCCGCGTAAATCCGGCTCTCGGGGCCAGCGCCGACCGACTCGGAGATTCGATCGAGGGCGTCACAGAGTCGACCCTGAACCCACCGCTGGGCGAGCGAAAGTTCGTTCTCGAGTTGCTCCAGTTCGTCGAGCAGTTCGAGCAGTTCGTCGAGGTCCTCGGTCTCGGCGGGATCGACGTCGAGCGAGAGGTGTCGACAGGTCGTAATGTCGAAACTGTTGTTCGCAGGATAGGCGCTCTTGCTCGCGAAGCCGTACGGCGAGACGCTCACCTCGAGGCGGACGTTCCGGGCGATGTGAAAGTACTTGCGGCGTTGATCGTCGACCCGGCTTTCGATCAGGCCGGCCTCCTCGAGTTTTCGCAGGTGTTCGATGACGGCCTTGGGACTCACGCCGAGATAGTCGGAGATTTCGGTTACGTAACAGGGTTTCCGGGAGAGTAATCGGAGGATCCGTCGCCGATTCTCGTTTCCCAGTAAATCCAGCAACGCGGCGGAGTCCATCGACCGGAGGTACGGTATCGGTGCTGAAAAGGGTGTCTGCTCACACTGGGTGGTCTTTTAGTGTCCTGGACCGCGATGGGAGCCTTCGCGTCCCGAATCGACGCTATCGATTTCGGGCCGCGTTCGATCAGTTGCTCGCGTTATCGCCGGTTCCCTGGTCCTGGCTCTGCCCTTGCTGCCCATTACCGGGGTTTGTCGGCGGCGCGGCTGTCTCGTCATCTGGGTCCTGTCCGGGCGGTTCATCAGGTTGCCCGCCACCGTTTCCGTTCTGGTTGTTCTCAGGGTCTGGCGTCGTGTCGGTCCCGTTCTGTCCGGGCGGTGTCGACGTACCGGGCTGGCCCGACTGATTGTCGTCGTTGCTCTGTCCCGGCGCCGTTCCGTTCTGTCCGGGCGGTGTTGCGTCCTCGCTCTGTCCGGGCGGTGTTGTGTTTTCGCCCTGTTCGGGTGGTGTTACGTCGTCGCTCTGACCAGGCGGTGTTGCGTCCTCACTCTGTCCGGGTGGCGTCGCGTTCTGTCCACCTCGTTCGTTCGCTCCACCGCGGTCTCCCGGCGGTCCGGCACCCGGTTGCTGTGCGAGTCCAGGAATCGAACGTGCTGCATCGGCCACGTCGGAATCCGCGATATTCGAAGCGTTCGACTGGATCGTCTCGAGACGGTCCTCGTCGATCCCTGCTGCCGTGGCACGGGGTTTCGTCCGCTCGATCTCGCGCTCGAGAGAGTCGATTTCGACTGCCAGTCTGGTCATGCGGGCGCGGTACTCCGCCGACTCGCCACCGGACTCGTTCTCGGCTTTCAGTTCGCGGAGTTCCTCCCGTTCGGTCTCGAGACGGTCGATCTGTTCCTCGAGGTCGTCGGTCCGGTCGGCGACGAGGTCCGATCGCCGGTCGTCGTCCGACCGCTCGTAGCTGGCGTCGAACAGGCCGGACTGGACCGACTGTTCGGCGTCGGCGGCACTGGCCTGCATGAAGGTCGCGATCGTCGCGTTGGCGTCGGACGGTTCCGCGTCCGACTCGGCAGTCGAGTTCGTGGCGGCATCGGCTGCAACCGGCGCGATCGCGAGTCCGACGAGAGCGACGACGGCGAGGAGGGCGACCGTCCGAATCGTAGTCATCACTCGGTCATATCATCGATCCCATTAAAAAGACGAATATTCGTTTGTACGGTTCAGTTGCCTCTATCGACGTTCGAGAACGGAGACAAGCGTTTATACGGCTCGCAGGATCCGCCGTTACGTCTTCTCCGGTTATCGACCCAGTCGACGCTGATTGCAATACTGTTTAAATCTGTTCGCAAATAGTTATCCCTCTCCGGACCATGTGTCTGGTTACCATGTTCGAGGTGTTCTCTCGAAGTTACTATCTCGGACGCCTCTACGTGACGCCGACCGACGAAGACCACGCGTTCATGCACACCGACCAGCATCGACGCATCAACGAAGCGGTGTACGCGACCGGCGAGGGGGTAGAGCGGCTGGATTCGCCGCTGGTGATGAAACTCGAGTCGCGACACTTCCCCGTCCACGGCGACGAGGGCGTCCCGGCGAACACGCTCGCAGTCCCGGAGTCGATGTTAGCGGAGACTGACCTCCAGAATCCGCCCACGCTTCAGGAGGTGTTCCTGGCTCGCCGGGAACGTGCCCGGCAGTTACTGTCGTTCGCCGGTGGCTGGCAGGTCGCGGGTGACGCGTCGACGTCCGATCCCGGCGACGACTATCCGAACGCCGGTACCTAAAAGTACTCTCGCTTCGCCTTTTCGCCCGAATGCTCGACCTCGACGAGTTACTCGGACGCGCGTCGCTCAAAGACCGCATCGACGAACTCGAGGCGGAAAACGATCGGCTGCGAGAACAGTACGAGGCCGAGTCCGACCGCCGGGCAGCGGCGGCCACGGCCAGACAGGAAGCCGAGGAGACGGTCAACCGCCTCGAGGACCGGATCGCCCAGCTCGAGGGTGAACTCGAACGGATCGACGAGGACGCGGACGGCCCGACCGTCGACGTTCGGAGCCGCGAGCAACTGCGTGGGGCTCGACTCGAGGAGGTGCTCGACCGTCTCGAGTCGGTCCGAACCGAGTCGGAGGGTGCGCTGACGGCCGTCGTCGAAGACGGCGTCTCCGATCTCGACGCTCGTATCGAACGCGACCTGACGGAAGCCCTCGGCCACGAGCGGATCGCGCTCGTCGACGACGCCGCCCCCTGCGTGCTCTGTGTCGACGACGCCGGGATCGTCTCGGTCGCCCTCGACCCACCTGCTTTCCCCGGTAGCGAATCCGCCTGGAACGATCGGTTTACCCTCGATCGCGAGTGGTTCCAGCCGATCGGTAGCCACGCGCTCGCGCTCGTCCGGACGGACCTGTTCGCCGTCGGCATCTACGACGGCGACGAGCGACTCGAGTTCCACGGCTTCGAGAGCGACGTGAAGGGAAGCCACTCGAAAGGTGGCTTCTCGCAGGCGCGGTTCGAACGAATTCGGGACGAACAGATCGACGATCACCTCGAGCAGGCCACGGAAACGCTCGAGGAACGCGTCGCGGGTGAGGTCGATCGACTCTACCTGACGGGTCAACGCGGCGTCGTCGACACGCTCGCCGAGGAGACGACGGTCGAACCCACGCCGGCAGCGACTGCGGCAGTCGACGCCACCGGAAAGCCGGAACCGGCGCTCGAGGACGCCTACCGATCGTTCTGGACGACGGAACTGCAGGTTCTGTAGCTTCTCGATCACGCCGATTCGCCCTAGAACCGGCAAGATACGTCCGCCAGCGAACCGGAGAGCACCCTTAAGTACTCCCTGGTCCATGTCCCCGATATGCGCGTCGCAATACTCGCCCACGAGAAGTTTCCGGGCCGGGCAAAGACGGCACTCGGCGTACTCCGGTATGCCGACTACGAGGCCGTCGCAGTCCTCGACCGAGAATCCGCAGGTAGCCGCGTCTCAGACCACGTTCCCGACGTCCAAGACGCCCCGATCGTCGAGGGGATGGACGACCTCGAGGCCGACGAGGTCGACGCCCTGCTGATCGGCATCGCGCCGATCGGCGGCGGCTTCGACGAGAGCTGGCGGTCGGACGTCAGGACCGCACTCGAGTACGGCTGTGACGTCATCTCTGGTCTGCACTACTTCCTCGAAGACGACGAGGAGTTCGTCGAACTCGCCGAGGAGAACGGCTGTGAACTCCGGGACGTCCGCAAACCCGACGACGATCTGACGGTCGCCGAAGGGATCGCCGGCGACGTCGACGCCGAGGTCATCACGACCGTCGGCACCGACTGCTCGGTCGGCAAGATGACCGTCTCGATGCGCCTCGCCCGCGACGCTCGCGAGGCCGGCTACGACGTCGGCGTGATCCCGACCGGCCAGACCGGGATCATGATCGAGGGCTGGGGGAACCCGATCGACCGCGTCGTGTCGGACTTCACCGCCGGCGCGGTCGAGGAGATGATCGTCGAGAAAGGCGACGAACACGACTACCTGATCGTCGAGGGGCAGGGCAGTATCGTCCACCCCGCCTACTCCGCGGTCACCTGTGGCATCCTCCACGGCTCGATGCCGGACAAGCTCGTCCTCTGTCACGATGCCGGCCGCGAGGTCGTCCACGGCTACGAGTCGTTCGACCTCCCCTCGATCCCGACGTACGTCGACCTCTACGAGAACCTCTCGGCACCCGTTGCCGAGGCGGAGGTCGTCGCCGGTGCGCTCAACACGTCCGATCTCGAGGACGATGCGGCCCGGGAAGCGGTCGACGAGTACGCCGACGCACTCGGTGCGCCGGCGACCGACGTCATCCGTCACGACACCGACGAGATCCTGGAGGTGATCCTCGAATGACGCTCGAGACCTCCTTCCAGCGCCACACCCTGCCGCTCGAGTTCCCGTTCACGATTTCGCGTGGCACGTCGACCGAGACCGACGTCGTCACCGTCCGTATCGAGGACGACGAAGGGACGGTCGGCGTCGGCGGTGCCGGACCGTCCGCTCACTACGGCGAGACGGCGGATACCGTCGAGGCCGTCCTGCCGGACCTCCTGTCGGTCGTCGAAGACGTCGACGACCCACACCAGCTCGGCCGTATCGAGCGCCGGATGCGCGAGACCGTCGAGCGAAACCCCGCCGCTCGATGTGCCGTCAGCATCGCACTCCACGACCTCGTCACCAAGCGTCTTGGCGTCTCACTGTACGAGTACTGGGGACTCGATCCCGTCGACACCGTCGAGAGCTCCTACACCATCGGGATCGACGACACGGAGACGATGCGGGAGAAGACCGAACTCGCGCTCGAGCGCGGCTACACCACGCTGAAAGTCAAACTCGGCACCGACCGCGACATCGAGATCGTCGAGACGATTCGTGACGTCGCTCCCGCCGAGGACGTCCGGCTGTACGTCGACGCAAACGAGGCCTGGACGCCCCGCGAAGCGGTCCGGAAGATCGAGAAGCTGGCAGCCTACGACCTCGAGTTCGTCGAACAGCCCGTCCCCGCCGAGAACCCCGAGGGGCTCCAGTTCGTCTACGAGCGCGCAGCACTACCGATCGCGGCCGACGAGTCCTGTATCACCGTCGAGGACGTCCCACAGATCGCGAACCGCTGTGACATCGCGAACCTGAAACTGATGAAGTGTGGCGGACTCCGGGAGGCGAAACGGATCATCCACGCCGCCCGCGCCCACGGCCTGCAGGTCATGTGTGGCTGTATGAGCGAGTCCAACGCCTCGATCGCGGCGGCCTGTCACCTCGCGCCGATGCTCGACTACGCCGACCTCGACGGCTCTCTGCTGCTCGACGACGACCCCTACGACGGCGTGGCGATGCCCGGCGGCCGTATCGACCTCGAGAGTCTCGACCGATCCGGTACCGGCGCCGTCCTCGAGTAAGCGAATCGTTTCGTTCGGCCGTGCATTCATCCCCCTCGCTGTCGTGGTCGAGTCTATGAGGTTCACGCTTACTGACGAGCAGGCGGCGTTCCGGGATACGGTACGGGAGTTCGCGACCGAGGAGATCGAACCGCGTGCAAGCGAACTGGATCGCAACGAGGAGTATCCTGCAGAGATTCTCGACTCGCTGGGCGAGATGGGACTGGCCGGACTCACGCTCTCGGAGGAGCACGGCGGCGAGGGCGGCGACCTGGTCGATCTCGTGCTCGCGATAGAGGAACTGTCGGCCGCGATGATGCCCGTCGCGAGCGCGCTCGCCCTGCATCTCGGCGTGGCGACGGTCGTCGAACGGTTCGGCACCGACGAGCAGGCCGAACGATTCTTACCGGAGATGAGCCGATTCGAGACCGTCGGGGCGCTCGGACTGAGCGAGGAGGAGGCCGGCAGCGACAAACTGTCGATGGAGACGACCGCCGAACGGGACGGCGACGAGTGGGTTCTCGACGGTCACAAACGCTGGGTGACGAACTTCCTCGATGCGGACGTCGTCCTCACCTACGCCAGGACGGGTCCCGACGAGGACGCGCCGCACAACATCAGCGCGTTTCTCGTCCCGACCGAGGCGTTCGAGGTCGATCACGTCTGGGAGACGCTCGGCGCTCGCAGCGTCAAGTCGCCGAAGGTTACTCTTGCGGACGTTCGCGTCCCAGACGATCGACGAATCGGGTCGGTGGGCGAGGCGTACGTCCAGCGGAGTCGGGTCGACGTCGGCGTGAACGTCCCGGCACGAGCAGTTGGCCTCGCTCGAGCGGCGCTCGAGGATGCCGTCGAACACGTGACCGACCGCCGGCAGTTCGACGAGCGGATCGGCGACTTCCAGGGGGTCCGCTGGGAACTCGCGGAGATGTCTTCGCAGGTCGACGCTGCACGGCTGTTGACGCTTCGAGCGGCCGATCTCGCGGATCGCGGACGCGACGCGGGCCAGGCGATGAGCACTGCGAAATTCTACGCCACCGAAGCCGCCGTCGACGTCACGAACGACGCCCTCCAGTTACACGGCGGCGTCGGCTACACCGCTGCCAGCGACGTCGAACGCTACCTGCGGGACGCGCGCCTGCTGACGATCGCCGGCGGCCCCAACGCCCTCCACCGGGACACGGTCGCCGACGCCGTTCTCGAGTGAGCCGTCGAGTTAGCGGGGGACACTGTCAGCCCGACCGCCAACATGGTTTACAACGGCGGTCGATGTCGAACGGGCCTGCACATGGACGATCGACGCGACCGCCGGCGGGTTACCCGTCGGACACTGTTGCGGGCATCGGCGGGGACGGTGACGCTGGCAGCGGCAGGGTCGAGTTCGGCCGCAGCCACGGGCGAGGGGCGCGACCGGGCGCTGTTCGAGCGACGCTGTCCCGAGGCGACGCTCGAGCCGAGTATGGGTTACTGTGAGGGCGCGAGCACCGAGGGCTGTGCCGACGACCATCCCGTTACGGTTGCCCTCCAGCGGGAGGTCCGGGAGACGCTCGAAACCGAGTATCCGGACGTCGGCGCGCTGGTCGACGCGGGCTTTAAACCCTACTTCGACACGCTCGACGGGGACGACGACGGCTGGTCGCACTGGCTGAGTCCGGAGTACATCGGTGACGACGCGGTGCTCGATCCCGAACGCCCGGAGTCGGTGCTCGTGGACAACGACTCCTGGCGCTCGATCGGCGTGATGTTTATCGCGACGCGCGACGGGGAACCGGTCGACCCGCCAGCGGTGTACGAGGAGACCGACGACGAGGACGATCCGTGGGGGACAGAAGAGTCGGACTGGGACGACGACCTCGAGTCTTCGGTAGACGCCGATAACGACGAGCACCATCACGACGATCGGGATCGCGACCACGAAGACGACCACGGACACGGCCACGATCACGGGGAGCCTCCTGCCGACGACCCGGACCGCTGTTCTCCGTGGCACTACCATTCCGGGCTTCCCGGCCGGTTCGCCTGGTGGTTCTACCAGAAAGTCTACGAACGGAGTTTCGCCGACGGCGATGTCCGACTCCCCTGTCGGACCCCCTGTATGATGCACGTCTGGACCGTCGAGCATCCCGGTGGCGTCTACGCCCACGGCGGGCCGCCGCCGGAGTATCGCGATCAGCCGCCGGCCGAGGATCCTGACTTCGACACCGACGCCGAACCCGGTAGCGACGAACTCGACTGGGACGTCCTGCCCGACGACGTGACGCCCGACGAGCGACCCGAGTCGCTCTCGGTCGGATTCGATTTCCGGCCGTAACAGTCGTAGTAGCCGTTTAAACCGGGGTTACGGTTTCCTGGCTGGCGTATACTGGAACCATGTATTCGTGATGGTCGTCCCCGTCGACGAGAGAGACCGCGACGGTTTCGGGGACTTCGGAAACGAAGTCGGAAAACTCGATGTTCGGCTGTTCGACTACTTCATCGTCTTCGACGTATACTTCGAGAACCACGGTGATGGCGTAGTCGTCGTCTCTCGTCCCCTTCTCGATTGCGAGTGGGTCGTCCAGTTCGTCGGGGCATTGTTCAGATTAACCTATTCCAGTAGTATGCGAGGCTTTGAAGCCATGTTTCGACCGTTTCTGGATCGGCATTTCTGAAGCAATTTCCAAACTGGTACGTTCGTCGTTTTACTTCCTTGAAGACACGTTCAACGCTGTTGCGTTGACCGTGGCGTTCGTACCGAAACTCGTAGCCACGGCGGTGGAGTGCGGCTTTGAGCCAGTCTGCAGAATCGACGAGAAACACGGCGTCGTCGACGTCGTGTTTCTCGCTTAGTTCGTCGAGGAAGATCCCCGTAAGACCCGTGTTTCTCGTCGGAAACAGCCGAACGTGGAGGAATTCGTTTGTTGCTGGATCAACCGCTGCAAACAGCCAGTACCGGTCGTCAGTGAGCTGGATCACAGTCTCATCAACCGCAACGTGATCCGGTGATTTGCCGTCCTCGGGCTGTAGCTCTGCTTTTTGCACCCAGTTATGGACGGTTGACCGAGCACGGTCGACACCGAATCTCTCCAATATCTGAACAGTATCCGAAAGCGAGAGACCGGCGAGATGAAGGTGGATACTGAGCCGCATCAGCTCGCGCGGTGTCTGCTCGCGCTCCACAAATTCTAACTGAATGTCGCTGCTAAGTAGTGTGAGGCGGTTGAATTCTGGCATGGACACCACGAATTCCACCGCCTCGCTCCTTCAAACTCTAATCTGAACAGCGCCGTTCGTCGGTGACGGACGACCAGACGTGGTCTCTCGCGACCGACGCGGCTTCCCGCTCGAGGTCGTCGCTCGTCGACTCGGCGTCGTCCGTTACCGAAAGCGGCTCACCGTCGGCACGAACGGGGCCGTTCTGGAACGCGGTCAGATCTCGGTCTTCGTCCGTCGTCCCATCGTCGCTTCCCAGACAGCCGGCTCCGACGCCGATTCCCGAAACCAGCCCGGCGAGAACTGTTCGTCGTCGCACGTCCGGTTTACTACTCTGACGTGTGAGTATTTTGTGGTGTTCGCATCGAGTCCTCGTGACGGTTCTACCGGCTCCACGGCCATTTTAAGCGTTCGCCGAAAACGACGACTATGGGCTACGACACCGCAGCCAAGGCCGATCCGGAATCCGTCGTCCCCGAGGAGTTCGGCGGCATGTGGTTCCTGAAAGACGAACTCGAGTCCGATAGCGTCGGCTTCACCGTACTCGAACTCGAGCCCGGCGGGAAGGGCAAGGAACACGACGAGACGGAGACCGGTCAGGAGGAGATTTACTACGTCCTCGAGGGCGAAATCGAGGTCGAACTTACCGACAGCGACGAGACGGTGTCGCTCGAGGCAGACGAGGCGATCCGGCTCGACCCCGACGAGACTCGACAGATCCGCAACGAGGGCGACGAACGGGCGAAGCTGATTCTCGTCGGCGCACCGCTCTGAGGGCGGCGAGTCGTCGTTCGTTCGTCTTCTCTCACGTATCCGGTGCCGGATACGCGTCGCCGTCGATCGTGATCGTGACGTCGTCGGTATCCGGGACTTCGCGTTCCTCGTCCGTGATCCGGAGGACGCTCGAGTGGATCGCGTAGTCGTCACCACCGACGGACGGCGTCTCTATCGAGAACGCCGCGTGGATCCCGTCGTCGGTGCGCTCGAGTTCCTCGAAGACCAGTTCGCGGTCGGATTGCATGCCGTACTGGACGACCAGCAGGTACGCCGTCTCGAAGTCGGTCGCCTCGAGGAAGTCGTCGATCGACCCCTCTCGGTCGAACCGCTCGTCTGCGGTCTCCTGATCGGGAACGACGGTCCAGTAGTGGTCCTCACGGCCTCCCACGTAGTCGCCCTCGGTCTGGTGGTATCCCAGTCCGTCCTCGAGTACGTCCGTCACCTCGGCGTGCGTGTCGACTGTCGTTCCGGACGGCGTCGTCGGTTCCCTGGAAAAGACGCGATCACCGACGGCCGTACAGCCCGCGAGGGCGACAGTGACGGCCGCCGGGACGCCAGCGAGGAGGGGGCGGCGGTACATACGCGATAGTTGATTCGCGATCGACAAATAACTGGCCCGAAGCGACGGCGGTCGTGCCGTCACTCCCACTCGATATCCTCGCCGCGACTCGACTCGCGCAGGATGAACGGCCCGATTGCGAGCGTTCGTTTCGCCATCGTCGCGATCCGGACGATGAACGCGATTAGCAGGAGGAAGGGAGTGACTGCGATCGTCGAGGTCGCCACGACGATCCACACGAGGGCGTCGATGCCGAGGACCGTCCCCGTCACAACGTCGGTATCGAAGAACAGCAGCATCGACATCGCGACGACCAGCGCCGGCACCGCGACGTACATCATCGCTCGCGAGAGGTTGATCAACTCCCACTGGAAGTACAGCGTCTTGAAGTGCTCGCGGGCGAGGCCGAACAGCTTCAGCGACTCGAGCAGGTCGTCGTACGCTGCCTCGGCCTCGTCGGTAAAGGAGTCGGCGTGAGCGTTCTTGATCCGGCGGGCCCGGAAGATCTTCCAGGAGTAGTTGTAATCCAGCGCGGCCTTGACGACGTCGTAGGTGCCAAACTGTGCGGTCTCGAGGTCGTCCCGGATCGCGTCGGCGTGGGTCGTCACGTTGTCGACGAAGTCGTCGACGCGCTCGATCAGTTCGTCGTCCTGGCTGTCCGACACGGCCGTCCGAAAGTCCTCGGCGCGCTCCTCGGAGGCGGCGACGATCGCCTGGACGAACGACGCCGGTTCCGGCGGGCTGATCGGTGCGTCGATCGATTCCTCGATGTCCGTCCGAAACTCGAGTGCGCCCTCGAGACGCTCACGCTGGTCCTCGACGGCACCGAGTTCCTGGGAGAGCACGAGCGAGTTGATCGTGACGACGAGTGTGACGCCGGTGATGAGTGCGGTGACGAGCGCCTGGAACAGCGTGTGGACGGGCTCTTTCTCGCCCATCAGCGCACGCAGGGAGACGGGACTCAGTTCGGCGATGGCCAGCAGGCCGACGAAAACGAAGATCATCAGCCCCACGGTGACCAGCCAGCGGTTAGCGTTCAACAGGAGGTGATGTTTCCAGGTCGGGTCCTCGCTGCGCTCGGCCATCGTGTCGCTCGGCTGGGAGCCGTCGCCGCTCATCGCTCGAGAGCGGGATACCACGGAGGGGCTGAAATAAGTACGGCAGGAATCCGAGACGGCGTCTCATACGGATTGCTGTAACGATTTACCGGTGCAACCGCTGCCCGGGTCGCGGTTGCGCCGGAAATGACTTACAGTAAACTGTATCAACCCAGGTCCTCGTCTCGCTCCGACTCGCGCAGAATGAACGGCCCCATCGCCAGCGTCCGCTTGGCGACGGTCGCGATCCGGAGGATGTACGTGATGAAGATGACGAACGGCGAGATGCCGATCACGAACCCCAGGCTCGTGAGCCAGACCAGATTGTCGACCCCGAGCGTCGTCCCCGGCAACGCGTTCCCGTCGACGTACATGATCATGATCCCCATCACGGTCAGCGCAGGGACCGAGATGTACAGCAGCGCCCGCGAAAGGTTGATTAGCTCCCACTGGAAGTACAGCGTCTTGAAGTGCTCGCGGGCCGGGCCGAACAGCTTCAGCGTGTCGATCATGTGGTTTATCTTCTCGTTTGCCTCGTCAGACAGCGACTCCTCGTGGTCTGCTTGGATCTTTCGGGCGTCGTATATCTTCCGCGAGTAGTTGAAGTTCAGGGCGTTCCAGATAACCTCGAACGTCCCGAACTGGGCGTCTTCGAGGTCTTCTTTGACGCTCTCTGCGTTGCCCGTCGCGTCCTCGACGTAGTCGCTGATCTTCGCTTTCAGTTCCTCGTCGCGTTCGTCCTCCATCTCCGACTCGAGTTCGTTCGCCCGCTCGTGGACGCCATCGACGAGTTCGTAGAGGAAGGCAGCGGGCTCTGGTGGACTCGCGTCCTCGTCGATCGTGTTTTCGACGTCCTGGCGGAACTCCATCGCGTCCTTCATCCGGTCGCGTTGCTGGCCAACGGCACCGAGTTCCTGGGAGAGCACCAGCTGGTTGATCGTGACGACGATCGAGGTCCCAGTGATGATCGCGCCGATGAACGACGAGAAGAGAAACTCGATGCCATCCTGGTTCTCGACGATGAACCGCAACGGCGTCAGCCCGATCTGGCTGGTCGCCACGAGAACGACGAACACGATCGCCAGGATCGCGCCGGTGAACGCCCATCGGTTCAACTGGAGCAAGACCCACAGCCGTACCCCACCGAGACGCTCCTGTTCCTCGTTCGACTCCGAGTCACTCATCGACTGTCCGAACGAACGATATCGGCGAGTAAAATACCCGGCCCGGGAGGTGACGGGCCCGGAGACGAGACCGAACGGGAGAATCACGACCGCGACGTCGTAACTCGAGCCTACGATCGTAACGATACCGAACGACCCTCTCGAAACAGTGACTGTCCACGCAGCCTTTTGCCGGGCGTCGTCGTACGTCGTCGCATCATGAGTAACGTGGACAGTCCAACCGAGCACGGGTTCGGCGGCACTGGAAACTGGCTTCTCGGTGGTGCGCTCGGCGGCGTCGTCGGATCGTTACTGTTCGGCGTAGTGCTGTGGTTCGTGGATTCGGCGATCATCACCGAGGCGATTCCCGCGATATACGGAGTCGAACCGATCGGGACTGCCGGCTGGATCTTTCATCTCGTTCACGGACTCGTTCTCGGGATCGTCTTCGGGATTATCGTCAGCCGAAACCTGATCCTCGGAACGTTGATGGCCGACGTCGAAACCGGCTTCATCGCTGCGATGGGGCCCGGCGTCCGGTTCGCGCTCGCCGGCATGGTCTACGGGCTCGCAGTGTGGGCGATACTCCCGTTGCTCGTGTTGCCGATCTGGATGTCGATCGGCGGAATCGAGGATCCCGGATTCCCGATGCTCGCGTTCGAGACGCTCGTGGGCCACCTCCTCTACGGCCTGTTGCTCGGTGCGCTGTTTTCGGTGTTCGTGGAGTCGTCACAGAAAGCCGAGGAAGCGGAGGCACCGTTCGAGGAGGCGACGGACACTCCACAGGAGTAGTCACCGATCGGGCAGTCACAGTCCAGCGACGAGCGACTCCCGTTCAGTCCGCGGTCTCGCTTCCCCGTTCGCCGCCGTAGGAGACCTCGAACGGCCCCTCGTCGGGATCCTTCTGGGGCAACATCGGGCCGACGGACGCGGTCCGACGGGTCACGGTTGCGGTCCGTAGGATGTACGACGTCAACAGCGCAAGCGGCGAGACGACGACCGCGATGAGGGCACTGACCACGTACGGGAGGTAGGCGATGCTGATGCTCGCACCGCCCAGATCCGCATAGAGGAATCCGATGAGCATCGCCGACAGGACCGCGGGCACCCCACAGTACAGCGTCAACTGCGAGAACCGGGTCAACTCACGCTGGAGGTACGTCGTCTTGAAATGTTCACGAGCAACGTTGAACAACTCGAGGACGTCGATCAGGTCGTCGAACGCCTCGAGCGTGTCCTCGGAGAGATCGTCGTCGTACTTCCCGTGGAGATGTTTGGCGGCGTACAGCTGCCAGGCGTCGTTGTAGCCGATCGCGGCTGAGACGGCACGGAAGGTGCCGAACTTCGTGTGTTCCAGGGTGTCGTCGATTCGTTCGGCACTCTCTATCACGGTATTCGTGTACCGGGTCACCTGCGTCCGAATCTCGTCGCTCGGGTGTTCTCCTGCTTCGGCAGCCAGCGTCTCAGCACGACTGCTAATGGTCTCGACGAGCAACTCGAGCAATCGCGTGGGGGAGGCTGGACTCGCTGGAACCATGGCTGCGTCCGCGGCGTCCTCGCGAAACTCCATGACTCCCTCGAGCTGGTTCTCGGACTCGCCGGCGGCGGCGAACTCCCGGGAGAGGATGAGCTGGTTGATCGAGACGACGAGCGTGACCAGTGAGAACGTGCCGGCGATCATCCCGCCGGCGAGCCGGGTGATCGAGTCGTCGTTGACGAAGGAGATGACGCCGAGTTCGCCCAGGAGGAGAAATCCGACGAAGACACCGATCGAGATGATCGCTGTGAGAAACAGCCGGTCGACTTCGACTAACACCCACTCCCGGAACCGGGTCCACGAGTTCGTCCGCTTCCCGATGTCGGTCCCGAAGGAATCGAGCGTCTCGTCAGTGTCGGACGACCCCATAGCTCTCTCGTTCACCGCTCCCGACAATAAGGCCCCGCGTTGCACACCACGGTCGAATTCTCGTCCTGAGAGCGAGCTGCGCGCAATCGACCGACCGCACACTGCAGGGCCCATACTGAAAGGTATCCGCCCCGTCCGACCGTGCATGCCAGCGCCGACGCCTCCGGCCCTGTGTGCACGCACGATCGATCGTGGCGAACGCTCTCCCGGCCGGCAACGACGATGACCCGACACGACTCGCGAAGCCGTCGCCGCCTTCTCGTCGCCTTCGGTACGGGGAGTGCCGTCGCGCTCGGCGGCTGTCTTGGCGACGAGAGCAGCATCGGCGGCGACGCTCCGGCTTACGAAGACGGCGTGATCGAGGACGTCGACGGCGAGGAACGGTCGGCCGAAGAGATGTCGGCAGCCGAGGCCGTCGCCGAGACCGAGACCAACGAGAGCGTCACACCGCTCGATGGCCTCTCGTTGCGCGATCACGAGTTCGTCCTCGAGGACGACTTCAGGGGATCGACCGTACAGGGGACCGTCGAAAACACCGGCGACGGCCGCATCCAGCTCGTCGAGGTCAGGGTTCGCGTCTACGACGACGAGGGGGCCCAGCTCGGCCGCTATCTCGCCTCCACCGGCGACCTCGACGGGGGCAGGGTCTGGGAGTTCGAGGTCGTCGTGCTCGAGTCGCCAGACGACGTCGCCGACTACGACGTGGCGGTACTCGGGACGCCGACGTGAGGACGTCGCCGGAGGAGACGGCTACGTGTTGACTGGCGTCGCCAGTCAGTGGCTACTACTCGACGAGGACTACGGAGAGATAGACGTTCCAGGCCGTAACCGCGCCCCCGAGTAGCACGAGTCCGATCGGGACGCCGATCCGATAGTCGGATGGCGTAATTCGGTACAGTCCGTAGAACAGGAGAAACGCCGCCATCTTCCAGGGAACGAGAATCCCGTGGCCGACGGAGGCCGTTACGTGAGCGGCGATCGGGTGGGCTTCGACGACCGGTGCCGTCGAGACGAAGTACAGTGTACTCGCGAGGTCGCCGATACCGTACGTGAGTACGGCGAGTATCCACAGTGAGTGGTGAACCGACGGCAGCGCAAGAGCCCAGTCGACGGTGGCCATTCCCGTCGTCTTCGACCAGTTCATTATCGATACGAGGGCGACTCGATAAATGAAAGCTATGGCAGAACTATAGGTACAGGCCCTAATACGCTTGTTTTAACCGGTATGGTCGTGGTCGGATATAGTAGCCACTGAAAGTCAGTGCGCACCCGATCGCACGACACCGGTGCGATCGGTGTGCAAACAGTTTCAGTTGTTACTATACCGATCTGACCGCTACCGATGGGCCTCTTCGAGAAATTTCCGGACTCGCTCATTGTATCGCTCGAGTTCCTCGATGGCGGCGTCGGGATACTCGCCCGATGGCGGGGAGAGTCCCGGCTGGTCGTCCGGATCCGGCCAGCCGACGACGATGCTTCCGACTGCACCCTCGTCTTCGTGAGTCGTACACGCGTAGTCGTAGACGCCTTCGCCGTCGAACTGGTGGTCGAACGACGCTTCTTCCCCGATCAGTTCGGCGCTCGTCCAGGGGTCGGCATCCTCCGGGATCCGTTGCTGGTTGCGGTAGGTGGCCGGATGGTAGGCAGTGACGTCGTGGCTGCCGCTCTCGACGACCCACTCGAGGATCCCGCCGTCGACGAGGTGGACGACGGGCGGATCGAGATGGGGGTCGCCCGGAATCCCGGACAGTTCGACCTCGACGTACGGCTCCGGATCTCCCAGTTCGGGATCGTCTTCACCAGCTGGCGGATCGAGGCAGCCAGCGACCGCACCCGCCAGAAAGCCGCTGCTGGCTGCCAGTATCCGTCGACGCCTGACCCGTTGCCCGCCCATAGCTGAGCGTTCGCGGCTGGCAGGAAAAAGAACGCGGTGGTTACGGAGTCAAACGAGGTCAACTGCAGCGTGAGTACTTTTGCCTGCAGACGACGTTAACTGGGGTAGGTTTGTTCGACTTCGATCACGATTTCGACGTCTCCGACCGCGAGCTGGACCTCAGAGACGAGTACAGCGCGACGGTCAACGTCTTTTTGCACTTTACGGTGCTCGGGCTGATCACCCTCGCGACGGGCCGTCCCTTCCTGTTTCCGAGCCTTGGCCCGTCGGCGTACCTGATGGCCACCGGCGAGAAGGCACGAGCCGAGGGTGCCTACCACGTTATCGGCGGCCACGCGGTCGCCGTCGTCGGGGGACTGATCGCGTACGCGCTCCTGGGGAACGAGGTCAGTGCGTACGTCGTCTTCGACCAGCCGGATCCCGCTTTCTCGATGGACCTCGTCTATCTCTCCGCGAGCGCGACGCTCGCGATGATGTTGACGACGACCACGATGCTGGTGACGAAGACGAATCACGCCGCCGCGTGTGCGACGACGCTGATCGTTGCACTCGGCCTGATGGGGGGACTCGAGGACGCAGCCATCATCGTGGGAGCCGTCGCCATCCTCTGGTACTTCCACGACCGCGTCATCTCGACGCTCGCCGAACGGTTCGGGTTCAAACCGCGAGACGCTCGCGAATAGGACCCTACTCGCTCAGTACCGTTCCAGGCGTCGACTGATGGGTCGAATCGATCCCCACCGCCGGATTCGCCCCATCAGTTCGAGCCTGGACCGCCACTCAGTTCGTCGTCGACACCTTCGTACACCGTCTCCGGTTCGACCGCGAGTTCGTACACCGGTCGCCCCTTCCCGGTCGGCGACGTTCGATCGGCGTCGGTCTCGTCGACCAGCCCCTCGTCCTCGAGCCGGTACAGTGACCGAATCACGTCCGCTTCGCTTACCGAGCCGACGACCCTCGACTCGTCGCTCACGATCTGCGTTTTGCATATCCGGCGGATTTTGGGCGTTTTGACCGGCGTCTCGCCCTCTCGATGCAGCTCGGTGACCCCCAGCAACACCACCTGCTCGAGCAGGGAAATCGAGTCGACCGCGGCTGATGATTCCGTAGCCATATGTGTCGCTTCCACACGGTCAGTGGTAACAGTTACTCCTGCTGGAGCGGTTACGAACGCAGGGAGGCGTCGCTCGCCGATCCATCTCAATTCAGCTAAAAGCCGCTCTCGTCGAACTCGCTTTCGCCGGAAATACAGTGGACGCTCAGTCTCGTTCTTCGTCCTGTAACTCCGCAAGTTCGGCTTCGATCTCCTCGTCGTTGACGTCGTCCTCGAGGTCCTCGAGTTCCGACTCGTCGACGTCGGCCGTCTCCTGTGGCTCGGGCTCCGGCTCGGCCTCACCCTCGCCGTCGCCGACTTCGGACTTGAGCGTCTCGAGTTCGGCCTCGACGCCGCTGCCGGCGGATAGCTCCTCGAGTTCGCGGTCGATGTTGTCCTTGTCCGAGATGACGTCGTCGAAGGCACCGCTCTCGTGGAGTTCGTCCAGCGCGGCGGCGCGTGCCTCCATGTCTTCGGTCTTCTCCTCGGCGCGTTCGATCGCCCGGCCGACGTCCTCGAACTCCTCGCCCGTGGCCGTCATCGCTTCCGACACCGTGGAACTGGCTTCGGCGGCCTCGTAGCGGGCCTTCATCGTCTCTTTCTTCGTGCGGAACTCCTCGATTCTGGTCTGGAGTTCGTTTTTCTGCTCGATGAGCTGATCCTGCTGATTCTGGAGGTCCGCGATCTGACGCTCCAGATCCTCGATCTGGTTCATCTTCGTCTTCTTCTTCTCCAGTGCGCGCCGCGCCAGGTCCTCGCGGTCCTGCTGGACCGCAGTGCGAGCCTGCTCGTTGTGTTTCTCGACGTTGTCCTCGAGGCGGCGTTTCTGCATCTCGAGGCGTTTCTTCTGGGTCGTCAGGTCAGCGATACCACGTTTGACCTCCTGGAGCTGGTCGCGCATCTGCTCGTAGGAGTAATCCAGCGTCTCCGTCGGGTCCTCGGCCCGGTTGAGCAGCGAGTTGATCTTCGACCGGATGACGTAGGAGGTCCGAGAGAGGATGCCCATACTCGTACGTATCGTTCGCCCGCCTTAAAAACATCACTTTGACGACAGACCTGACAGATCTGCCTCGAGGGAGTCCATAGGTGCCGTTCGGTGGATGCTTTCCCGCGTCGACCACCGGTTTTCGGTCGAAACCCGGCGTTGATTAGCTCCCCACCGTAACGAACGCCCATGGCAGACGTTCTGGTACCCGGCGGACGCGACGTCCGCGCCACGCTCGAAGAACCCGGCGAGGCGACGGATGCGATCGTCGTCGCCTGTCCGCCCCACCCACAGCACGGCGGTTCGCGCACCGACGGTCGACTCGTCGCGGTCGGTGAGACGCTGACCGAGTCGGACGGTGTCGCCTGCCTCCGGTTCGACTACGGCCAGTGGGATCACGGCGACGGCGAACTGGCCGACGTCCGCAACGCCGTCCGCTGGGCGAGCGAGCGGTACGATCGCATCGGTCTCTTCGGGTATAGCTTCGGCGCGACGCTTGCGTTGATCGCCACGGCCGACCTCGAGACGGTCGACGCCGTCTCCGCGCTGGCACCGACAGCTCGACTCGGAGACGACCTCGACGCACTCGAGGCGCTCGAGGCACTGTCGGTTTCCACACAGATACTGTACGGCGAACGCGACGACACCGTCGACTGGGAGCCGATCGTCGACCGCGCGACCGAGCGCGGCGACGACGTCGTAGCGATCCCGGGTGATCACTTCTTCGTCGGCCAGAACGGGACGATCACCGACGCCGTCTCGGAGTTCTTCGCGTCGGCGCTGCTCGAGGCGGAGTAACGCAGAAAATCTATTCGACCGATCCGCTACTGCTCTTGGAGCCACGAACGGGCGTCCTCACGATCGTCGAAGATGTGCGAGGTCGTGTTGTCGCCGACTTCGGCGACGAGTTCTTCGACCGAGAGGTTCGCGACGACGCTTTCGGGCTGGACGATAGCGATGTTCTTCAGGGTGCTTTCGAACGCCCGTGGATGCCAGTCGTTCTGGGTCCACTCCTGATCGGCCTGTCTGAGCGTTCCGAGATTTCGCAAGTCGGCGAGCCAGTTTGCGGCGTTCTTTTCCTCGACCAGCTCGAGACCCGCGTTCAACCCGTCGCGATACGCGTCCCCCTCAGCAAAGTTGTGCCAGTCCATGACGACTGTCTGCAAGGTCGTATCCCACTCGATCGTCAGTTCGTCTGATTCGTAGTATGCCATGACCTGATCTGGTCAGGCTGTCTACATAAAAATTCTCGCCAAGCCAAGCGTGTCAAATACAATATTGGTAGAGAACGGTTCACACTCGGCGGACTCGAGCACCTCACCAGTATCCCTATGCCGTGACGGGCCCTATACCAGCAGCATGGAATTAGTTGAAGACGACGTCGCAGTCATCACGGGCGCAGCATCCGGAATCGGACGAACGACGGCACAGACGTTCGCCGAACACGGTGCGTCGGTCGTCGTCGCCGACGTGGACGAAGACGGCGGAACCGACACCGTCGAACGTATCGAGGAAAACGGCGGTGAAGCGACGTTCGTGCAGACGGACGTCTCCGACCCCGAAGACGTCCAGGCGATGATCGAAACCGCCCTCGAGGAGTACGGCGGTATCGACGTCCTCTACAACAACGCCGCGATCGAGGGGCCGGTGTCCCGACTCCACGAGTACGACGACGAGGCCTTCGAGCAGGTCATCGACGTGAACCTGAAAGGTGTCTGGTACGGGATGAAATACGGCGTCGAGGCGATGCGAGCGGACGGCGGCGGGAAGATCATCAGCGCGTCCTCGATCGGCGGCGAAGTCGCGGTTCCCCAGTACAGCGGCTACGGGGCAGCGAAAGCGGCCGTCAGCCACCTCACGAAGTACGTCGCTATCGAGTACGCCGACGAGGGAATCCGGGCGAACGCGATCGCTCCCGGCATCGTCCGCACCGAGATGATCGAGCGCGTGATCGAGGAAAACCCCGAGATGGAAGCGCAGTTCCGCGAGACCGAACCGATGCCCGGTCTCGCCGATCCCGAGGAGATCGCAAACGCCGTGCTCTTTCTCGGCTCCGACCTCTCCTCGCGCGTGACCGGCGTGACGCTGCCCGTCGAGGGCGGCTACCTCGCGCAGTAGCGTCACCGTCCCTTTTCCGACCGGACGGTCACACGTTCGCCTCGAGATTTATTGTATCGACAACAGGTGTGTTCGATATGAACGTTCCCTCCACCGTCGAGCGAGCCCTCGCGGACCGCACCGTCGACGACCGCGTCTGTCTCGAGGCCGGTGCCGGCGTCGGGAACACGACCGCTGGCCTGCTCGAGGCGGGCGCACGGGAGGTTCACGCGGTCACGAACGACCCCGACCACGCCAGTGAGGTTCGCGAGCGGATCGACGACGAGCGAGCGGCGATCCACCTGGCTGACCTGCGCTCGATCCCGCTCTCCGACGACTCCGTCGAGGTCGTGACGGCCCACGCTCTCTGTAACGTCGTTTCGCCGTCGGCGCTCGCACCGATCGCCGAGGAACTAACTCGCGTCACCGCGCCCGGCGGGACTCTCGTCGTCGACGACTACGCGCCGATTCCTGACTCCTCGCCCATCCGGGACCTGTTCGCCGTCGAGAACGCCGCCGCGGAACTGGTCGACGCCGAACCCGCACTCACGTTCTACCCTGCTTCGGGATTGCGTCGGCTGTTCGCGGGCCACGGCTGGGAACACGACCGCACGCGGACGATCCTCGAGCCAGTACCGTGGACGGCCGACCTGCTCGAGGCTCACGTCGACGTCGTCCGCGACTACGCGGCGGACCTGCCAGACGACCTCGCGGAACCGCTGGTCGAGCGGGCCGATCGACTTGTCGCGGAAATCGGGACCGAGGAGGTCGGCGAGATGTACAGCCTCGCCATGCAGTATCCGAAGTCGTAGCCCGAACCAGTCTCAGGCCGAGTCGAACCACGGCGTCCGAAGGTGGACGTGGATGAGTTTTTCGCAGTTGTCCTCACCACAGACCGGACACGGCTCCGGATCGGTCCCGCCCTCGAGTTCGTCACTCCCTGCTGCGTCCGTCGTCGCGATGAGTCGCGTCCCCGCGTGACCGAGTTCGTACCCCTCCTGTCTCTCCCGAACGAAGTACTCACAGAGCCGCGAGAGGTGGTAGTTGAACTTTCCTGAATCCCTGATCCCGACGCGCTCGCGGAGTTCGGAGAACGCGAGGGGTCCGTCGGCCTCCGCGAGCGTCCGCAGGATGGCGAGTCGCGTCTCGTTGCCAAGCGCCTCGAGTGCGTCGGTCGGGTCGTCCATCTCCTCGGTCATCTCTCGTCGTGTTCTATTCCCGACAGTATGGTGTTTGGGGTGGCTCGTCAGGCCGTCTCCGGTTCCTCGAGTTCGTCGGCCAGCGCCTCGAGGTCGTCGACGACCGCCTCGAGCGCGTCGACGGCCGCCTCGGAGTCGGCGTAGTGGGCGAGCGACCGACAGCGGTTCTGGATCGCCTTGTTCGCGGCGTTGATCTCGTCGTACCAGTCGTAGCCGTTCTGGAGCATCGCGTAGTGGATCACGACCCAGAACCCGATCGGGGTCGGGTTCGTCTCCGATTCGGTTCCGACGGGTGGAACGCGCTCGTCGAAAGCCCGGGCCATCTCGAGTGCGAACCGCGTCGTCAGCGGCTTCAGTCGGTATTCGAGTTTCCCGCCCGCCTCGCCTTTGGCGTCTCGTTGCTGTGCGAGCAGACTCTCGAAGTCGGGTTCGTAGCGCTCGAGCGTCCAGCACTCGAGGATGCCGTCGTCTCGTAGTTCCGCCCATCGGTCGCGTTCGGCCTCGCTGAACGCGTCTGGGTCGCCCTCGAAGACCAGTTCGACCGATGGCCCGTAGTCGACGTCGTACTCGTCGAACTGCCCGTATCGCCAGAACCAGCCGGTTTCGAACCAGTCGGCAGCCTCGAACCGCTCCCAGGCTGGGGCGAGGTAGTTCGTGACGAACCGATCCTCCTGTTCGTGGTCGTCGAACGCGAACGTCAGAGTGGCACCTGCCATATCCGACAGGTCCCGGGCGAGAGTATTGATCGTTTGGCGAACGCCAGTTAAGTAAGAGGGCTGGTAATTTCAGCGACGCTTAGTCGCGTCCGTGTCGGGTCAGACACTTCGGCAGCCCGATCAGTTCGACGGGTTCGGAGTTGTCCGGCGAGTAGACGACCATCTGGCCTTTCTCCATGTAGGGGACCTTCGACTCGAGATTGCTCGGGATGTTGACGCTCTTGATGGCGTCTTCGTCGCCTAAGTTGAGGACGATGGTGGTGTTGATCTGTTTGAAGACGGCGTCGTCGATGTCCTGTGGGTCCTGGGTGATCAGGAAGAGGCCGAGTCGCTCCTTGCGGCCCTGCTTCGCTGCCTCGGTGAACTTCTTGATGACCTTGCCCGCCTGCACCGAGTCCGCGTCGGTCAGGAAGTTGTGGGCCTCGTCCATCCCCAGTACCAGCGGCGTCTCCTTGATGCGGTCGTAGGTCGGATCGTTCGAGAGTTTCTCGTCGATCAACAGCGACGAGAGCGCGAGGACGACGGTCTCGGCTGCCCGCGTGTCGCTGACGTGGTAGGTCGGGACGACCGAGAGGCCGCCGGGACGGACGAAGTCGTTGATCATGTCGGTGATCGGTCGTGCGTCCTGGTCGAAGACGTGGTCGAAGCCGAGCACGCGCCGGCGCACGGCGTCGAAGGTGGCCTCGTGGACGCGGCCGGACTCGTCGAGTTCCTCCCGGAGCGCGGGGTCGTCGAGGAACGTGGTGAACTCCTCGTAGGTCGCTTGGGAGCCGTACTCCTTGCGGAACCGCGGCAGAAGCACGCTCGTCAGCGCGCCGTACTGGTTGTCGTTCAGGCCGCTGCCCGCGACCAGCCACGGGTTCTCGTGGACCATCGAGAACGGAATCGTGAACTCGACCTGCTCGGCGCGATGGTGACCCGCCGAGTACGACGAGGAGCCGACTTTTGGTACGAAGGCCGTCGTATCGTCGACGCCGCCGTAAGCGACACCCTCCCGCTCGAGGCGACGAGCATACTCGCCGTCCAGGTCGGGGTTGTCGTCGTGCATCTGGGCGTACTCGTCCTGCGGGTCGAACTGGACGACGGCCGCCTGAACGGACCGGCCGTCCTCCATGGGATACGTCCGTTCCTCGGCGAGGTACTGCCGGAGGATGTTCTTCGCGCCGTGGGTCTTCCCCGACCCCGTCCCGCCGGCGATCAGGCTGTGTCGGAAGACCAGCGGGTCGCCGGAGTCGTAGTCGTCTTTCAAACGGTAGTCGATCGTCGGCGGGGAAGCCGCAGTCTGTACCTTCTCGCCGCCGACCGAGAGGTGGCCGAGGAAGACGCCGTCCTCGGGAATCTTCAGTCCCGTCTTGATCGTCTCGGTGTCGGTGGCCCGCCGGACGACGGTCTGGGGTTTCGGCACGCGGTCGGTCATCCGCCGTTTGAGGTCCCCATTATCGTCGTAGAGGACGGCCACCGGCTCGAGCCCCGCGACGAACTTGTAATCCGCCTCCTCGACCTCGTCGGTGCGCATCGCCCGTCGTGCATGGATCTCGGTCGCGTCGTCGGCGTGATACTGCTGGGCGTACTCCAGTCCCGTAATCCGACAGAACAGCGTCTCGCCGTCGGGGTAGGGAGCGACGAGGTAGCTCCCGATCCGGATCGACGACCGGTTGCCGCGGGTGACGTAGGCCCGCAGCGTCGTGTCGTCCTCGTCTTCGGCGATGCGAAGCCCCTGGGAGACACAGATCGCACCGACGCCGACGTCCTCGCCGCTGGGTTCGACGTCCGTCGGCTCGAATCCGTCGTCAGTAACCGTCTCCGTGGAACTGCTCCCGTCGTTCGTCGCGCTCGAGGTCGGCGAATCGGCCCCGTCGTCGGGGTCGGCGTCGAAGTCGCCGAAATCTCCCAGATCACTCATAGTCACACTATCCGACCGGTTCCTAAAACGCGTTTCCATCCAGCGGATGACACGACTCGGGGAAAGACTGCTGCTCGAGGGCCTTCGAAAAACAGGGAAAGTTCGTAATCGAGTTCGGATCGCGGCGGCTACTGGAGGAGTTCCGGGACGTCTTCGGCGAGCGTGGCCAGACCGCCTTCGCGGTCGTACTCGACGACACCGGTCTCCTCGAGCACGGGAAGGTGGGAGTGGTGGAGTCCGACCTTCGTCCGATCGGGCCCGGGAGCGTCGTCGGAGGCGGCGAGCGTGGACGCGAGCTGTTCCAGCGAGAGAGGCTGGTTGCTGTCGGCAAGTTCGTCGACCAGGCGGAGTCGGAGGGGGTCGACGACTCGTTCGAGTACTTCTTGTTCGTCGTCGGTCTCCTCGAGCAGCGTCGTAAGCGCTGCCGACTGAATCATCGACGGCTCGTGGAGTTCGACGACGCCCTCGGTGCGATCCCACTCGACGATGTCGTGGTCGACGAGCCGCGGGATGTGGTTGTGGACGAGCGTCGTTCGAATCTCCCGTCGCAGTTCCGTCTCCGGCATTGCCGTGTCCTCGGCCTCCGCTTCGAATACGGCCGACGTAATCTCCGCCAGCGATGGTTTCGATAGGTCCTCGAGCGCGGCGAGGAGACGAACCCGTCTGGGGTGCTGGAAGACGTCGTACTGCTCCGTCGGAACGTTGTCCAGCGGGTGTTGCTCGGTCGTGCCGCCGATGTGAGCGTCCGAACTCATTACTACTGTTCACTGCTGCAATCGGGATAAGCCCGTTTCCAAAACGATTTGGGTCAGGTACCTGTCCATTACTTTCGTAATCGACCAATACTCGCGTGCGTCTCCCAGAAGAAGCCGAACAACGGTTCGTAACGGACCTTTGACTGTGGTAAAAACGAGATCGTCTCTACTATCGAACGTATCGGCGGCGGAAACAGCCGCTCTGGATCGGCGGTAGCAGTGAGCTATCGTGGGTCCCACGCCTTTTTCCTGCCTGAGACCGTAGTTATCGGCATGTTCATGGTACGCGGTCGTGCCGGCGGGACCGAACTCACCGGGACTCTGTACGAACGAGGTGAACGCCCGCCCACGTTCAGCGGTGCGCCCGACGGCGACGCCGCGTACGTCTGGATCTGTGACGAGTTCTACGAGGTCGACAGCGGCGGGACGGTCCAGCGAATCGACGACCGCGAGGTTCACGTCGCGTTCGAGTCGCCGATGCCGCGTGGATTCGACACCAGAGAACAGGCTCTCGAGGGAGCCAAAGAACACGTTACCACGCAGTTTGCCCGCATCGGCGTTGACCCGGGTGAAGTCGAACTCGAGGTGGAGAAAGCGGAGCCTCGAGTCGAGTAGTTCAGTACGTCTCGTCCCAGCGGTGGTCGTCGTAGTTCCGGTCCTGGCTCGTTTCGAACTCTTCTTCGAAGGATTCGCGCAGCGATCGTTTCTCCGAGCGATCGATCCTGGCCAGTTCGTCTGCCTTCTCGACGATCGTTGGCGGGCCGTGTGCGATCGCGACGTCCTGCAGTAACTGCATCGTCAGCCGCTCGCGCCGATCCGGATCGCGAGTGAACGCGTAGGGAGCCTCGACCCGATAGATCAGGTCGTCTCGCGGGTCGTAGACGACGAAGAAGGTGACCTCGTAGTTCTCGTTCGAGAGTTTCCGCTCGACGCCCAGCGCGTTCCCGTCGACCGACAGCGGTCGATCCACACCACCCCGCGACCGGAACCAGTTCGTGTAGGAAAGCGCCGACGCGTCGCGCTCCCAGCGACTTCCCTCGACGTCGTCGACGTACTCTCCCCGCTCGAGCAGGCGCGTGAAAAGCGCCGAATCGTCGTTCCACGGTGTGCTGACGTCGATACTCCGGTTGCGTTTCAGCGTCCGTGTGATCACGCGCGTCGCCGGATTCTTGACGAACCCCACGAGCGGTCGGTCTCGCTCGACGAACGTCTCGACGAGACGGACGTAGTTCTCGAGTACCGTCGTCGGGCGCGGGTCCTCGAGCAGGAAGTCCTCGAGGTCGGGGTGGCGGTCGGCCCACCGGAGCAGCCCACGGGGGTAGATGGGGCCGTCGAGCACGAGCAGGTCCTCGACGTCGTCGGCGTGTCCGAGGGCGTGTTCGCTCTCGGCGAGATAGAGCGCGAGCGCGTGGACGACGCCCTCGGCGAACCGCGGCAGCGGCGGCACTTTCACGACCTGGCTGCGGCTGTAGCCCTCGTCGAACTTGTGCCATCCCTCGTCGACCGTCATCGTCTCGTCGTTCGAGTGGACCGTCGCGACGACGGTTCGCGAGCGGTGTAGGTCGAGGTCGCTCGGCGTCGCGCTCATCGCCGCCTGCGCGATGTCGACGACGAGGCCGTTCTTGAACGTCGTCGGGTTGATCGTCCCCGCGTCGAGTCCGTGTTCGGTCGGAAACTCCCGTTCCCGGAGCGCGACGTCTTCGCAGTCGACGAACCGGCGGGCCTGCTCGTCGATCGGCTCGAGGACTGTCCGTCCCTCGTCGTCCAGCAGCGGGTCGAGAAACTCCTCCCAGACGGTCTCGGCGAACGCACGGCGGTCGCGCTCGTCGGCCCCGTGGTCGATCCGCCTCGCGAGCCGCGCAATTCCGTCGAAGTGGACCGGATCGAGCGTCATAGCCGTGGACTCCGAGCGCACCCGCAAAAATCCAGTGGTCGCTCGCTCGTCCGATCGTGACGGCTGACCGAGTAATGACGGATAAAAAGAACGTCTTCTTCTCGAGGGTAGGGAGCCCCTATCACGCATTTACTCGAGAACGGGTAAAATACTATCAGAAAAATTATAATAGGTGGCGTCGTGGACGGTACTACCCCGATGTCAAACGGTACGGAAACCGTCGAAACCCCCGAGCCGGCGATCAACTGGCGACAAACTAGCTCCGGACTTACGCTCTACGAGGAAGGGAAACCCGACGCCTGGATCCGAATGACGTTCGAGGCAGGCGTCGATCCGGAACACCGACTCTACATGGTCTGTGACGAGTGTGGCTCCGTCTTCGCACAGCGAACCAAACCCGGGAAGGGTACGATCTGTGGCGACTGTGGTGCGACGTTCGACCACGACTAACCGCTACTCGAGAAACCGTTCGCGAACGTCGCCCGTCGGCATCATGCACTGCTCTTTCTGGCCGAACCAGTCGTACCGGCGGGCAGCGACGAACTCGTAGGCCCAGTCCCTGAGCCGCCGCGGGACGACGCGACCGACCGTCGCGAGCCCGTAGATTCCACCGAGATACTCCCCGATTCGGATGACGGCGCTCGATTTGACGTGACAGTCGTCGCCGTCGATCAACACGATCGACTCGAGGTCGTCGGCCGACGGCTCGTGTTCGGCCAGCAACTCCTCGGCGACGTCCGACTGGAGGGAGGCGAAGTGGATCCGACCCTCGGGATCCCGTGGAACGACGAACTGCACGAAACCACTACAGAGGTTACAGACGCCGTCGAAGAGGACGATCGGTTCGTCGGGAACCTCGAGGTCGGAGTCGCTCATCACCTCGAGTTCGGGCCGAGCGATGTTCAGGGTTGTGTTTGTCGAAACGTCGCCGACAACGACAGCTAGTTACGCGAGGGTCGGTATCCGTCGCACATGGACGCTGCGTTGATCGTACTCGACGGCTGGGGGCTCGGAACCGGCGACGGTCGCGACGCAGTCGCGGCCGCCGAGACGCCGACCTTCGACCGACTCGCCGATACCGGCGCGTACGGTCGACTCGAGGTCGCGGGCCGGCGCGTCGGACTCCCCGACGGACAGATGGGCAACAGCGAGGTCGGCCACCTCAACATCGGCGCTGGACGTGTCGTCTACCAGGAGTACACCCGCATCTCCGACTCGATAGCGGACGGCTCTTTCCGCGAGAACGACGCGATCAACGCGGCATTCGAGAACGCTCGCGAGACGGACGGCACGATTCACTTCGTCGGACTCGTCAGCGACGGCGGCGTCCACTCCGATCAAGAACACCTTCACGCGCTGATCGAACTGGCGGCCGACCGCGAGGTCGAGGCAGTCACCCACGCGATCACCGACGGCCGCGACACTTCTCCCACCGGCGGCCGGGAGTACCTGGCCGAACTCGAGGACGTGATCGACGAGCACGGCACCGGTCACGTCGCCACCGTCTCGGGCCGATACTACGCGATGGACCGCGACCAGAACTGGGAGCGAACGAACCGGACCTACGACGCCATCGTGAACCGCGACGCCGAGTACGAGGCAGCGTCGGCGCTCGAGGCCGTCGAGCAGTCCTACGACCGAGAGGTGACCGACGAGTTCGTCGAGCCGACGCTGGTTAGCGAGGCGCCACGCGCCTCGGATGGCGAACGGCGAAGCCGTGAGCAGGATCGACCCGCGCTCGAGGACGGCGACAGCGCTGAGCAAAGCTCAGCTGGCAGCCATCTTGCGTTGCAAGATGGCGACTCGGTCGTCTGGTTCAACTTCCGCTCGGACCGCGCCCGTCAGCTCACCCGAATGCTGGCGGACATCCGCCCAGAGGACTGGCACGACGACCTCGAGACCGATCCGCCGAACGCGGAGGTCGTGATGATGACCCAGTACGACAAGACGTTCGACCTCCCGGTCGCCTATCCGCCCACACAACCGGAGAACGTCCTGGGCGAGGTACTCGCCGACGCCGGGAAGACCCAACTGCGGATCGCCGAATCCGAGAAGTACGCCCACGTCACCTACTTCCTGAACGGCGGCCGCGAAATCGAGTTCGACGGCGAGAGCCGCGAAATCGTCGAGAGCCCCGACGTACCGACGTACGATCTCCAGCCCGAGATGAGCGCACCGGCAGTGACCGACACTGCCATCGAGACGATCGAGACCGAGGACCCCGATGCGCTCGTCCTCAACTACGCCAACCCCGACATGGTCGGCCACACCGGTGACTACGAGGCCGCGATCGAGGCAGTCGAGGCCGTCGACGAAGGGCTGGGGCGACTCGTCGAGACGCTCGAGGAGTACGGCGCACACGTCCTCATCACGGCCGACCACGGCAACGCCGACGACATGGGGACGGAAGACGACCCTCACACCGCGCATACCTACAACGACGTCCCGCTCGTCTACCTCGCTCCCGACGGATCCGACGGTAGTCGGACGATCAGGGAAGGCGGCACACTCGCCGATATCGCCCCGACGATGCTCGAGGTGATCGGTCTCGAGCAACCGCCCGAGATGACCGGTGAATCGCTGCTCGAGTGACGTTTACAGCGTCCCTGCGGGAAGAGGCGATTCGTCCCATTCGATCGCCTTTCTCGTCTGTTCTTGCCGACCCGATACCCGACGCTCGAAGGGTAGAATTATGTCCGTCGCGGCAAAACAACCACTAAATGAGTGCTGAAGATATCCAGAGCGGCGAACGAGAGGACGAGATCAAGCGAACGATGTACATCCTGATCATCTGGACGATAGGTGTCGTTCTCGCAGGTATCCTGCTCGTCCTGTTTAGCGACGTGTTCGCGTCGATTTTCACGTGAGAGGTCCGGCCTTCTATCTCCACTTGCGTTCCCGTACGTGGCCGTCTGTCGTCCGTTTCTGACCGTGACGTCGACGGCGGCGTCTTTTGCGACAACTCGCAGTTTTAGGTCCCCTGGAGCCGAGCATCGATACGTATGAGCGACGAATCCGACGATCACCGATTCGCCACCGACAGCGTCCACGCCGGACAGGAGCCGGATCCGACGACCGGCGCTCGAGCACCACCGCTGTACCAGACGACCTCCTACGAGTTCGAGGATACGGACCATGCGGCCGCCCTCTTCGGACTCGAGGAGTTCGGCAACATCTACTCGCGGATCATGAACCCGACGAACGCGATGCTCGAGGAGCGCATCGCGACGCTCGAGGGGGGCGTCGGGGCGCTCGCCACGTCCTCGGGGATGGCGGCGTTCGACCTGGCGACGTTCATTCTTGCCGAGGTCGGTGACAACATCGTCTCGTCGTCGTCGCTGTACGGTGGGACCTACACCTACCTCACCCACACCGTCGAGAAACGGGGGATCGAGACGAAATTCGTCGACACGCTCGACTACGAGGCCTACGAGGAAGCGATCGACGACGACACTGCGTTCGTCCACCTCGAGACGATCGGCAACCCTGCACTCGTGACGCCAGACATCGAACGCATCGCGGACATCGCCCACGAGAACGACGTGCCGCTGTTCGTCGACAACACCTTTGCCACGCCCTATCTCTGCCGGCCGCTCGAGCACGGCGCCGACCTGGTCTGGAACTCGACGACGAAGTGGATCCACGGCGCGGGGTCGACCGTCGGCGGGGTCCTCGTCGACGGCGGCTCCTTCCCCTGGGACGAGGGCGACTACCCCGAAATTGCGGAGCCAAACCCCGCCTACCACGGCGTCAACTTCTACGAAACGTTCGGCGAGCAGGCGTTTGCCATCGCCGCGCGCACTCGCGGCCTGCGCGACCTGGGTAACCAGCAGGCTCCCTTCGACGCCTGGGTCACCCTGCAGAAACTCGAGAGTCTCCCCCTCCGAATGGAAAAGCACTCCGAAAACGCGATGGCCGTCGCCGAGTTCCTCGAGGACCACGACGACGTCGCCTGGGTCAACTACCCCGGTCTCGAGAGCCACGAGACCCACGAGAACGCGAAAGAATACCTCGACGGCGGTTACGGCGGCATGATCACCTTCGGTCTCGAGGGTGGGTACGACGCCGCCGAAACCGTGTGCAACGAGGTCGAACTTGCGAGCTTGCTGGCGAACGTCGGCGACGCGAAGACGCTGATCATCCATCCCGCGAGCACGACCCACCAGCAGCTCACCGAGGAGGAGAAACTGGCAAGCGGCGTCTCCGACGACCTCGTCCGGATCTCGGTCGGCATCGAGGACGTCGACGACGTGATCGCCGATCTCGATCGAGCGATCTCGCAGGCCTGAGCGGGCAAAAGGAGCAGAATCCGGTGATCGGCTCGGATTCCGGCCGTTAGTTCGCCGTCTCGTTTTCGCGACCTCGCTTTTCGTTCGAATCGTTCGTATCGTTCGTCCCGTCCGTTACCGAACGTTTACTCGAGCGCGTCCCGATCGGCAATCCGGAACCGACTCGCTCGTCGGTTCCGAGGAGGCGGGCGAAGCGGCGACGGTCGGCGGCATCTCTGTCGAGAGTCATGCCGACGAGAAACGTCGATATCGATTGTAGTTATGCGGGGCGTTTGCACTGGAAACGGGTGGCTTCGTTCGTGAAACGATCCCGTTCCTTGCTTGCGATTTCGCCCTGTAACGGTTCGATCGCCGAGAAGAAACAGCGTAACACCCTTTTCGGTCACGCCCGTCGATTACACCGATGACCGAACTTCCGGACGCCGCCGAACGCGAACTCGAATCCCACGACGCCTTCGCGCCGACCGACGACGGCGAGTACGAACTCGAGACGACGGTCTTCGACGCCACCGTAACCGCCGACGACGCCGAGGGGAAACGCGACGGGGAGTTCACCGTCACCGTCTCCCTCCCGACGCTCGACGCCGCCGTCGAGGGCGAAACCGTCGCACCAGTCGTCGAAGACGGCTGGTTCGAGACGCTCGAGCGACGACTCGGGGACGTCTTTTCAGTCGCACACACGAGCACGCACGATGAACCGGTCGTCGAACGCGACTCGAGCGAGGTGACCGTCCGACTCGAGTACGTCGCCTGGGACGCCGCCGAGGGGGTCGAGGACGCTAAGACGCTCGTCGAGTACGTCGAGGGAACCTACGCCCAAGGGATCATCCCCGGCTACGACTACCGCGGTCCGGCGGCGACGCTGCTCGCGAACGCCCAGCAGAACGCACAGAACGCGACGGAGGAAGGCGGCGGGATGCCGATGTAAACTGCTCTTTACAGAACTTCATTTACCGGCCGGGAGTGCGACTCAAGCCCTGCGAGAGTCGTACGACTCGGGGGAGGGCAGGCCGCTACACCGGAAGTGCCGCAAGCGACTATCAGGAGCGAGCGGGCCGACGACTGATGTGAGGTGCGCGGCGCTACGCGCCGCGATTAGGCGAACGGCGGAGCCGTGAGCCGAGCGACGGTAGGAGTGACCGAACGGAAGGAGGAGTGCTTTTCATCGAAGTTTTGCCGAGTGCGGTCGCTTCGCGACCGCACGCAGAGCAAAAGTTCGTTTCTAGTCCATCGCGATGTACGTCTGCGTCCCTTCGACGCCGTCGATTTCCTGGACTCGAGTCGCCGCGATTTCTTTTACCTCCGCAGGCGCGTCGACGTTCGTCTTCGCGATGATGTCGACGTCACCCGCGACGATGTAGGCCGACTGGACGCCCTCGATCGCTTTGATCTCGTTTCGAAGCCGGTCCGCCTCTCCCGTGTTCGCTTTGATCATGACGAATGCTGTGACCATCAGTTGACACCTCCGGAGCCGGAACTCGAGCCCGTTCCCGCGTTCACGGCTGCACGCGCTTCCGATTCACCGACGAGCAGCTGTCGAATCTCACTCAGGACCGCGAAGTCGGCGAGGACGACCAGTCGATCGCCGACCTCGAGCGATTCGTCTTCGCCGGGCAACTCGAGTTCGCCGTCGCGTTTGCCAAAGGCGAGGACGGTCGAGTCGGCGGGCAGTTCGAGTTCGGGGATCGTGTAGCCGTTGACGGGTGCGTCGTCGGTGATCGTCAGTTCGACGATCTGTAGCTGCTGTTCGACGTCCGCGATCGCACGGATGGTTCCGCCGAGGAGGGCGTTTTTCGCGCCGATCGCGCCGAGCCGTTCGGGGTAGATCAGTTCGTCGACCTCGTCGGCGTACTTCCGGTAGATCTCCTCGCGGTAGGCTTCGTCGATCCGCAGTATGGTCCGGCAGCCGTAGTGTTTCGCGATCATACACGCTGTGAAGTTGGCGTTTAGATCGGCCGTTAGCGCACCCAGCGCGTCCGCGTTCGTGATGTCGGCCTCCTCGAGGGTTTTCTCGCGAGAGCCGTCGCCGTCGACGACGGTGAACCCCTCGTTCCGGGCCCGTCGGACCCGCGGCTCGTCCCGTTCGATGAGTGTTACGTCGTGGCCCTCGTCGCGCAGGACGCGTGCCGTACGCAGTCCGACCCGACCGGCGCCGATAATCACGAACCGCATGCACAGGGGTACGCTCGCCCCCGTCAATAAGCTTGCCCCGTTTTACCATACACCATGCCAACGGGCAAAGGCTTTAGTCGTGTGATGGAGTACCACACTCCCGATGGTCCACGCGTTCATCATGGTGAAGACGGCCGCCGGGAAGTCGGAAGGGCTGCTCGCCGACATCAGAGGCCTCGAGGACGTCGAGGAAGCCCACATCGTCGCGGGCAACTACGACATCATCGCCGAGGTGGAAGCCGAGGAGGTCTACGACATTCTGAAAGTCGTCTCGACGAATCTCCAGGGGCTCACAGGTGTCACCGACACGAAGACGTATATCGCGATGGATTAAGTTTTGACGTTCTTAGTGAACGACCGTTACAGCTCGATGATTTCTGAAGGTAGTTGAATCAAAAACCTATATCTGCCACGTACGTAGATGCATTTAGAATGCAATTCTGCGACGAGTGTGGTTCGCTGATGCACACGGAGGGCGATACGTGGGTGTGTCGCTCCTGTGAGAACGAGGAACCACGGGAATCGCAAGCGGAAGCGGCGATGGCGACCCGGGAGGGGCAGCGGGACGACGGGGCACCTGCCGTAGCCGACGCGACTCAGGGCTCCACCGAGACGATGCAGGAGCCCTGTCCAGCGGACGACTGCGACAGCGACCGGGCCTACTACGAGATGATGCCGAAGCCGGGCGGTTCCTACGAGGTTCGGCTGTTAACCTGCGTCGAGTGTGGCCACAAGTGGCGCGAGACCTGACGGCGCATCTCGCGAATCCCTACCCCTTAAATACGCACAGACTCCCCTCCTCATTCCGTTCAGAAATGAACGCCGATAGGCAACTGCTGTCTGCTGGTTCTGCTCTAAACTGAAGACGAATAGAACGAACTTTTTCCGCTCGAGTTCGCCTTCGGCGAACCACTCTCTGCTCAGGGATGCAAACCCCCCGTCCGCACGACTCGCGGGCACGACGGTCCCGCGCTGGCGCAAAAACGTCGATGAAAAAGCCGCTCACTCGGGTCGCTCGCTTGCGGTGAGCGAACGGTGCCCCGAATGGACACGACGCCGTGTTGTTCTGTGGATCTAAAGCCCTACTCTTCATAAAAGAGCCGTGAGTGAATTCCGCCATGACCTGTCCGTTCTGCGCCATCGTCGCGGAAGAGGAGGAGGCCGAGGTTCTCGACGAGACTGCCAAAACGCTGGCCTTTGCACCCCTCGAGCCAGTCTCCGAAGGACACCTGCTGGTAATTCCGAAAGCCCACCACGAGAACCTGTTCGACATTCCTGATTCGACGTTTCGGACGGTCGTTACGCACGCGAAGACGATCGCCGAACGGCTTCGGGACGACGAGTTCGACGGCGTGAACGTTCTCCACGCCAGCGGGGAGGCGGCCCAGCAGTCGGTTCCACACTTCCATCTGCACGTCGCGCCACGTCGTTCCACCGACGGGTTGGACCTGTGGCCGGACAGTGGCTACGAAGCGTCGGATTCCGATGGGAGCTACGAGGCCGTAAAAGCAGCACTCGAGGGAAACTCGCAGTAGTTTACACAGTAACAGCGCGAAAGCCCACGATTTACTCGTGGGATGAAGCGCGTAAGATTTAATCAGGCCTCGTACAATACTACCACGTGCCGAGGTCGAGGTAAGGATACGCACCCATACGGGGTAGATGAAGCCCGCTATCTCGACCGGGGGTCGTACTGACCCGACCCAGAACGCAAGTCGTTCGAGGACTCGAACGGACTTGCGAACCTCCCCAACTTGTGGGACCCCCGTCCGTGACGGGAACCCCACGACTTCAGTCGTGGGAGGAGGTCAGTTTCCGGTTACGCCGGCCAGCACGTCTTCGACTTCCTCGAGCACTGCATCCGGTTCCTGCGTCGCGTCGATCCGAACGAACCGATTCTGGTGACGCTCGAGCAGTCGTTCGTAGTTCTCGTGAACCTGCTCGAGGTACTCTACCCGTTCGAATTTGTTCGTCGCGCCCGCGCGTTCCGCGGCGGTCTCGGGGTCGACGTCAAGATAGATCGTCAGGTCGGGTTCGATCGTGAACGGTTCGTGGACGGCGACGACGTACTCGAGGGGATCGGGGACTTCGAGTCGGTCGTACGCTGCGAGGGTGGCACCCTGGTAGGCGAATCGGGAGTCGGAGTAGCGATCCGAGATCACGAGGTCGCCGCGCTCGAGGGCGGGTTCGATCGTTCGGGTGAGGTGGTCGGCGTGGTCGGCGGTGTACAGGAAGAGTTCGGCCAGCGAGTCGGCGTCGTCGTCCTCGATCGAGCGGTAGACGGCGTCACCGTACCAGGAGTCGTTCGTCGGTTCGCGGGTAAAGACCGCGTCGGGGTAGCGATCCTGGAGTGCCTCCCAGACCGTCGTCTTGCCGCTGCCGTCCAGTCCCTCGAGCGTGACGAGCATGGTCGCACGTGGTAGAGAGAAATATAAGGTCCATTCGTTTCGGCGGCGAACCTACCAGCGTAGCCGATCAGTTATTTATCGGTTCGCGTGTATATTCCGACTATGAAGGTCCTCGTCGCTGGCGGCACCGGTTTCATCGGCACGAATCTCTGCACCGAACTCGTCGAACGAGGCCACGAGGTGACGGCGCTGTCCCGGAACCCTGACCGGGGGTCGCTCCCCGAGGACGTCGACCTCGCGATGGGAGACGCGACCGCCTACGAGTCGATCGAGAGCGCAGTCGCGGGGCAGGACGCGGTCGTCAATCTGGTCTCGCTGTCGCCGCTGTATCAGCCGAAGGGGAATCTGGACCACGAGACCGTCCACCTCGGCGGCACGGAAAACCTGGTTCGGGCGGCCGAAACCCACGACGTCGACCGGTTCCTCCAGATGAGCGGCCTCGACGCCGATCCGAACGGAGATACGGCGTTTCTCCGCGCGAAGGGTCACGCCGAAGACGTCGTCCGGGACTCGAGTCTCGAGTGGACGATCTTCCGCCCGTCGGTCGTGTTCGGCGACGGCGGCGAGTTCGTCGGGTTCACGAAGAAGTTGACGACGCCGTACGTCACGGGGCTTCCCGGTGGCGGCGAGACCCGGTTCCAGCCGATCTGGGTTGGCGACCTCGTTCCGCTGCTTGCGGATGCCGTAGCGGACGACGACCACGCTGGCGAGATCTACGAGGTCGCCGGTCCGCAGGTCCTGACGCTCGCGGACGTGACGGAACTGGCGTACGAGGCCGACGGAAAGTCGGTGTCCGTGTTGCCCGTTCCGATGGCGCTTGCGAAACTCGGTCTCACCGTGGCAGAGCCGCTCCCGTTCGTCCCGTTCGGCCCCGATCAGGCACGATCGCTGAAGATTGACAACACTGTTTCCGACAACGACGTCACCGCGTTCGGCGTCGATCCCGACGAACTGACGACGCTGCAGACGTATCTCGAGTCCGACGGTCGTGCGTTCGAGTCGCCACGAGAGCCGACGTGACTGCCTGTCGCACAGTATCCCGTGACTCGTTCCCGTGCCACAACTGTTAATATAAAGAACATGACTGCCGCTAGTCAGACGTTTCTTTTTCCTTGACTATCTCCTTCGAAAAACCGTCCCTTCTATCGATTTTTTATGCTCGTGAATTTTCTCATAAAGGGCACCATCAAAAGACTTATGTCCCTGATTACTCTGTTACCTATTCAACGGAGCCCCCTGACAAACAATGAAGTTGGCGATGATCGGATTCGGACAGGCCGGTGGTAAAATCGTCGATCGGTTTCTCGAGTACGACGAACGAACGAACAGCGCGATCGTCCGTGCGGCGGTCGCGGTTAACTCCGCGAAAGCGGACCTGATGGGACTCGATCGGGTTCCCAAGGAAAATCGTGTACTCATCGGCCAGGCCCGCGTGAAGGGCCACGGTGTAGGAGCAGACAACGAACTCGGCGCGGAAATCGCCGAAGAGGATATCGACGAGATCCAGAACGCGATCGACTCGATCCCGACCCACGAGGTCGACGCGTTCCTGATCGTCGCCGGGATGGGCGGCGGGACTGGGTCGGGGGGTTCCCCCGTCCTCGCGAAACACCTCAAGCGGATCTACACGATCCCGGTTTACGGGCTCGGAATTCTGCCTGGAACTGACGAGGGTGGTATCTACACGCTCAACGCGGCTCGGTCGTTCCAGACGTTCGTCCGCGAGGTCGACAACCTGATGGTCTTCGACAACGACTCCTGGCGACAGACCGGCGAGTCCGTCGAAGGCGGTTACGCCAAGATCAACGAGGAGATCGTTCGACGCTTCGGCGTCCTCTTTGGCGCCGGCGAGGTCGGCGACGACGAGGAAGTCGCAGAGAGCGTCGTCGACTCCTCCGAAATCATCAACACGCTCTCCGGTGGTGGTGTCTCTACTGTCGGCTACGCGAGCGAAGGCGTCGAGCTGAACAACAGCAGCGGTCTCCTCTCCCGGTTTACCGGCGACGACGCCGACCACGACCTGGACGGCGCGAACACGACGAACCGGATCACGAGTCTCGTCCGCAAGGCTGCACTCGGGCGTCTCACGCTGCCCTGTGAGATCGAAGGGACCGAGCGCGCACTGCTCGTTCTCTCTGGTCCATCGGAGTATCTCAATCGAAAAGGGATAGAACGCGGACGCAAGTGGCTCGAAGAGGAAACCGGTAGCATGGAAGTCCGCGGTGGCGACTTCCCACGCGAGGTGCCCGAGGTTTCGGCGTCGGTGCTCCTGTCGGGTGTCACCGACGTCCCGCGGATCAAGCGCCTCCAGCAGGTCGCGATCGAAGCACAGGACAACATGGACGAAATCGCGGCCGAGAGCAACGAAAACCTCGAGGAACTCGTCGACGACGACGAGGACGAACTCGAGCCGTTGTTCTAGATCGAACGAATCGGGAACGCAACGGCGGTGGTCGACGGTCGCTTGCGTGTCGGGGGGCACGTAGAACGCGACCCGGTGTGGTCGACGCGTCGTCCATCGGCGTTTCCCGACTTCGAACTCCGACGTACTTTTGAGCGCGTACGGGCTACGACCGGCAGATGCAGGTCGTCGTGCCGTTCGCCGCAGAGTCGCCCAAGACCCGTCTCGAGAGCGTGCTCTCTCCCGAGGAGCGAGCGACGTTCGCGCGAGCGATGCTCGTGGACGTCCTCGAAGCGATCATCGAGACAGGGTACGAGCCGACCGTCGCCTCGACAGCACCGCTCTCGCTCGAGTCGGGGTTCGACCTCGCCGACGACACGGTCGATCTCGATTCCTCCGCGGCGACGCTTTCCGACGCCGGCGTCGCGGTCGAGGTCGACGACAGGCCACTGACCGACGCGGTCAACGCGCGATTCGAGGCGACCGAGGAACCCGTCGCCGTCGTCATGGCCGACCTCGCGCTCGCGACGCCCGAGGCGCTCGAGGATCTCTTTGCTCGAACTGCCGACGTCGCCGTCGCGCCCGGACTGGGCGGCGGGACGAACGCGCTCGTCGTCTCCCACCCCGAGTTCCGCGTCGACTACCACGGCGCGTCCTATCTCGATCACTGCCGGATCGCTCGCGAGGTCGGTGCCTCGCTCGAAACGGTCGACTCGTTCCGGCTGGCGACCGACATCGACGAACCCGCGGACCTCGTGGAACCGCTCGTCCACGGCTCCGAGCACAAGCACGCGCCGTCGTACCTGCGGGACCTGGGCTTCGAACTCGAGACGACGGACGGGCGCGTCGACGTGGCACGAACCGCTCGCGACCGCTCGAAGTGAAGTCCTTATGTATCACGCGCCGACACTCCGATGTAATGATCCCCGGGGCCAGCGAGTACGGCGTCGACGTGACGATCGACGACGCGGCGGTCGAAGACCTGCTCGAGGTCACGCCCGACGACGTCGACGGACCCTCAGAGTTGACGTTCGCGCGTAACGTCTTCGTCCCGTTGACGACGGCCTGTCGGTACACCTGTACCTACTGTACCTACTTCGATCCGCCGGGACAGGCGTCGCTGCTCTCGCTCGAGGAGGTCCGGGAAATCTGTCGACAGGGTGCCGACGCGGGATGTACGGAGGCGCTTTTTACGTTCGGTGACGATCCAGACGACCGCTACACTCAAATCTACGAGCAACTCGAGGAGTGGGGCCACGACTCGATCCACACCTACCTGCGGGAGGCCTGCGAGGTCGCTCTCGAGGAAGGATTGCTCCCCCACGCGAACCCGGGCGACCAGACCCGCGAGCAGATGGCGGAAGTGGCGGACGTCAACGCCAGCATGGGTGTGATGCTCGAGACGACTGCGGAGATCGACGCCCACGCTGGCCCACGTCGGAAGGAGCCGGGCCAGCGCCTGCAGACGATCCGGACGGCGGGCGAACTCGACGTCGCCTTCACGACCGGCATCTTGGTCGGCGTCGGCGAGGACTGGCGCGATCGCGCGGAGAGCCTGCTTGCCATCCGCGAACTCCACGACCGGTACGACCACGTCCAGGAGGTGATCGTCCAGCCGGTCCGGGAGAACGAACGCTGGTCCGGCGGGACGCCCGACCTCGGGACGATGCGCCGGGTGACGGCGATGGCCCGCGCCGCCCTCCCGGAGGAGGTGTCGGTGCAGGTACCGCCGAATCTCACGCCCGCACGCGAACTGATCGACTGCGGCGTCGACGACCTCGGCGGCGTCTCGCCGGTCACCGACGACCACGTCAACCCCGACTACGCCTGGCCCGCCCTGCGAGAACTCGAGTCGATCGCAGACGATTCGGGACTACCCCTGGAGGAACGGCTGCCCGTGTACGAACGATTCCTGCCGGCCGACCTGCGGCCTGCGGGGTTCGACGGCGTTCCGGCCGAGGGGACGAACGGTGGGAACGACTCGAGTCGCGAGTGGATCTCGTCGACGATCCGTGACGCATTGACAGCTGACGACGAGGCCGGCCGCCGGTACCGGTCGGTGATCGGCTCGTCCGCGTAAATCGTCGGGAAATATAAGTTCGCGTAGCTACCGTACCCGATATGTCAGTCCCCGACGCCGCGGCGACAGCGGAGACCGTTGTCGACGAGATCCTCTCTGCCGTCGTCGCCGACGAGACCGTCCTGGAAGAGATCATCGCCGGCGTGCTCGCACGCGGACACGTGCTCCTCGAGGACGTACCCGGAACGGGAAAGACCCTCACTGCACGGTCGTTCGCGACGGCGCTCGGCCTCGAGTTCTCCCGGATTCAGTTCACGCCGGACCTGATGCCCTCCGACGTTACCGGCTCGTACGTTTTCGAGGAGGAGACCGGCGAGTTCCACTTCACGCCCGGTCCGGTGTTCGCGAACGTCGTGCTTGCCGACGAGATCAACCGTGCGCCGCCGAAGACCCAGTCCGCGCTGCTCGAGGCGATGGAGGAGGGACAGGTGACAGTCGACGGCGAGACACACGACCTGCCGAATCCGTTCGTCGTCATCGCGACCCAGAACCCCGTCGAGCAGGAGGGTACCTTCGAACTCCCCGAAGCCCAGCGTGACCGGTTCATGATCAAGACCTCGCTCGGCTATCCCGACGCCGACGGAACGCGTGAACTGATCGACCGGCGGGCCGACCGCGACCGCCCGGATCCGACCGTCGACCCGATCGTCGACCGCGAGACCGTCCGCGAGTTACAGCGGGTTCCCGAAACCGTCACCGTCGAAGGGCCGCTGCGTGACTACGTCGGCGCGGTCTGTCGAGCGACGCGGACGGACGGCCGAGTCGACGTCGGTGTCTCCCCGCGTGGCGTCCAGCGACTGTTCGAGGTGAGTCGCGCGTGGGCCGTCCTCGAGGGCCGGGACTACGTCGCTCCGGACGACGTCAAGTCCGTCGCGCCAGCCGCGCTCGCCCATCGGCTCGTGTTGACGCCCGAGGCGAGCGTCGAGGGCGTCTCTAGGCGGGCTGTCGTCGACTCCGTGCTCGACGACGTCGAGGTGCCGGCGATGAACCCCGAGTCAGCGAAACAGTAGCTGGGTACCGAAGACGACCGCAGCGAGCGCGACGACGACGGCTCCTGCTGCCGGAGCCGAGAGCGTCGGTGCGAACACCGTCGCAGCGACCAGTCCGATCACGGCGATGGGAACGCCGACGGCCGCGATCAGCGCGCTCCAGCCGGCACGGACGTACTGCGGCCGCCGGGACGCGCCAGCACCGACGTCGCGGGCCAGCGTCCGTCCGTACCGGCCGACGTCGTAGACGAACAGTCCGGCCGCGATCGCAACGAGCGAAATCACGGCGACCCGAATATCCGCGAGCCCAGCGACCGCGTCGACGGTCGCGCCGACACCGACGCCGCCAGCTATGAGTGTGCAGGCGATCACGGTCGCGCTCCCGTGACCGAGTTCCCGGTGCAGCCATCGATGAGCGATCCTCACCGGTAGTCCGGCGACGAGAACGACGGCGGCAACCCCCAGTAGCGAGCCGACGGCCGCTGGCGAGTCGGCCCCGACCACGAGCACGACCGGGAGCGAACCACCCAGGCCGACCGTCGAGCCGACGAGAACCGGAACGACGGCGTTCGACCCCGCGTTCGTGCCGAACCACGAGAATCGAACGATCAGTCCGAACGCGATCGCAGTACTCCCGACGGCGGTTACGACTGCGATCGCGCCACGGACGACCGTCGATCCGGCAATTCCGGCGGCGACTCCCTCGAGAAGCGGGACGTACCAGGAGAGCACCGCGAGCGTCCCGAGGAGGAAGCCTGCGACGATGACGCCGACGGCGAGCAACGAGAGGAGTCCGTTTCGAGCGCGGATATACGAATCACGGGTCGACGGCCTGGCGAACGCGCCGGCGGGAAGCGAGACGAGACCACCTCCGATGGCGATCGCTGCACCGGCCACTGCCAGGAAGAGGCCACCCGTCCCGTGACCCGTAGCCCACAGTATCGTCTCGAGCACCGCTTCTCGCCCGCCCGCTTGAGAGGCGGAGAGCACGGCCAACGCGACCGTTCCGGCGACGAGTCCCGAAAACAGCGCGCCAGTACTGACGCGATCGACTGTCGCGGTCGTCAACCGATCGGAGAGAGTGCCGCCAGTAGTGATCCCGATCACCGCCCCGACCGCCGTCATTGCGGCGCCGGCGACTCCCGTTGCGGTTCCAGCGGCGGCGGCGATGGCGCCGATACCGACGACCGGCAACAGTGCCGAAGCAGCCGCCGTGTGCCAGTACGATCCGCTGAATCCCGCCGCCACTGCCGCGAGGACGAGCCCGAACGCCGCTCCGACGGCGACAGACGGATCGAACGCGGCCAGCGCGATCGTTCCGACGAGAGCCGCGACCGCGACCGTCCACGCCGTCGTCGACGGCAGTCCAACGTCTCCGTCGGTCATCGTCGGCTCACCTCCCCGATAGCCTCGTGGAGAACGAGTCCGAGCGACCGCTCCGGCTCCCAGTCGACGACGCGGGCTCCGGTGGCACGAGCGTGAGCCAGTCGGTTCTCCCGGTCGAGCGCCTCGAGCCGGGTCGCGAGGTCGTCACCGCCCGTCACGTCCGGCGAAACGATTCGTACGGCGAACCCTCGAGTCCGGAGCTGTTCGACGAGTTCGAGCGGCGCGTCGTCGACGAACGAGGAGAACAGGTACACCTGTGCCTCGCCGGGCAGCTCCGTGGCCACCCTCTCACCCAGACCACCGGAAGAGAGGGTGTAGAACCACGAGTCGTAATTCTGCTTGCGAGCCGTCTCTAGCAGTCGCGTCGCTCGTTCTCGCGTCACCGCTCCGGTACCCGGTTCGACTGTCTCGGTCCACCGCTCGGAGATACCGATGACGCCCGTGGGATGGCCTGCGTCTATAAGCGTCTCGAGCGTCCGTTCGGCGGCGTCGGCCGAGTGGTCGACTGCGGGGACGGCTTCCACCGTCGCTGCACGGAACTGGCTGGGTCTGGCGTCGACGATACAGACGACTCGCGTCGATCGTTCGGCGCGGTACTCGACGGTCGCCAGTTCCCGGCTGGCGGCGTACCGTCGCCAGTCGATCGAGTTGACCGGATCGCTCGGTTCGTAGTCGCGTACGGAGTAAAACTCGACGCCGCTGCCGCCCTCGTCGGTCGGTACGTCGCCAGCGTAGTCGTTCGTCGCATCGCCCAGCGGAACCGTCTCGACCGTCGGCGTACAGCGAACGGTGTCCTGGCCGTCTACGTCCGGCGTCCACGTCTCCGTCACCGAACCGCTCGGACCGCGCGTCCGAACCGTCGCGTCGTCGAACGTGTACTCGCCACGCTCGAGTTGCATCTCGTACTCGACGGTCGTCGTCTCGAGTGGCTCGAGGGAGACACAGGCCCGCGGCGTACCGGAGACGACCGACAACGACGCGGGAACGCCGTCGACGATTCGAAGGTCGACGATCGGCTCCGAGTCGGCGTTCTGGACCGTGGTCCGGACGGTCGCGGTCTCGCCGGGATCGACGGAAACGACGGACTCCTGCTTGTCACTTCGTTGCTCGCCGTCGACGTTGATCTCGCGGCTGACTCGGACCACTGCGGACCGTCGAGTGCCGAAGACGGCTGCAGCGACGTACCACAGCGGCAACGTTGCAGCGACGACGAGCACCTGGCTGCCGACCGCGAGACCCGCGCCTGCTACCAGCAACGCTGCGGCGACGGCCCACTCGCCGCGGTCGACCCGGCCGACGGTTCGATCACCGGTCATCGGGACACCTCCGGTTCCGTTCGATCGGACCGTCCGGGGGACAACTCGAGAGTCGACGTCTCCCGTCCTCCTTCGGCGGGTTGCTCGAGCGAGCGCGAATCGGCTCCGATCTCGTCGATCGCCGACAGCGTCCGCCGGACTCGCCGCTCGAAGGCTTTCCCGGGATCGATCGCGCCCCGGAGCCGTTCCTCGAGCGGTTGACCCACGTCGGTCGAGAGGAACGCGGCGGCGACCCGATCGTCGGTCCACGTTCCCGACCGAACCGCTTCGCGGGCGCTGTGGCGATCGAGACCGCGTCTCGCACGGAGGGTGCGAATCGCTCCCTCGTCGAGTCGCTCCACGACCTCGGCGGTCGCTCGCTCGGCTCGACAGCGATACCAGTCGTTTGCGGCCTCGTCGAGTTGCCACTTCGTCTCGCGGGCGACCGGATCTTTCGTTCGCGTGTCTCCCTTCTCGGGTGGCTCGCCGTCATACAGCGGTCGCTCGCTCGAGTCGGCCGCGACGAGTGCCCACCAGAGCGCGCTGATCGCGAGAATCGCGCCGAGGATCGGGAGCAGTACCGCGAGCGCGTAGAGCAGGCCGGCGAGAACCTGGCCGTATCGGACGAATCCTCCGAGAGCCACCGCACCGAGGGAGAGGACGGCACCCCCTGCGATCACCGCGACGGCGAGACGGCTGGGATCGGACGTGAACCATCGTGTGACAGATCCACGACCGGTGGACCCCGAGCGACGGCTCATTCGGATCCCTCCGTACTATCGTCCTCGCGGTCGTCGTGTTCGATCAGGTCGGTCGCCGTTTCACGCGCCTCGAGCACTCGCTCGGGCGAGGGGTCACGATTCCCGTATTCGACGTCGCGAACGATCGAGACGAGTCGGGCCACCTGCTCGCTCGGGAACCCGGCCGCGAGCGCGTGCCGGGCGGCCTGGCCCGGCGTCAGCGTCTCCCGGTTCGCGGGAACGATCCGGTCGAGAAACGCGTGCCAGGCCGTTCGAATCTCGGCGCGCGGGCCTCGAGGAGCGAGCGATTCGTCGGCCAGCGTCGCCGGCTCCGTCCCCTCGGGTTCGTCCTCGTCGTCCTCGTCGTCCTCGTCGTCCGACTCGTCGCCGGCGAACAGATCCTCGAGGAATCCGCTTTCCGTCCGCGAGTCGCCGGAACGAATCGATTGCTCGAACAGCGAGCCCAGCAGCGACACCGAACCGAACGCGCTGCCGAACGAGGAGAGGGCTGGACCGATCGACGGCAGCCCCCGGCCGCTGCGTTCCGGAATCACGAGGTCGAACCGAGGCAGCGACACCGACGGGACGTGGATATCTCGCAGTCCCGCAAACGCCCCCTCGAACGCGTCGACTGCCCTCGAGAACGCCCCGCCGCTCCGGGCGAGGACGTCGGAGACTCCCGAAAGGACGTTCGCGAGCGCGACGAACGTTCCGTTGAGACCGATCCCCCGTCCGTCGGTGCGGGCGGCGAGTCGGACGTAGGTTACGACCCCGCCGACGACGAAGCCGGGGACGAGCACGACGAGCGCCGCAAGCCGGAGATAGAGGTTCTCGACGGTCGTCATCGTGGATTCCTCGCCCACGGTTGCGGTAACCGTCGCCGAATCGTCGATCGGCAGCCAGACGATCGCCCGGCCGTCGTCACCGGTCGTTTCGCTCTCGCCGTCCTCGAGTTCGATCGTCGCGTCCGGGACCGGCGTGCCGTCCGCCGAGACCTGCACGGGAGCGGGCGATCCCGGGAACAGGAACTGGGAGACGAACCCGACCGTCGGCTCGGCGACCTCGACGGTTCGTTCGCCCGCAACCGGACCGCGTTCGACGCTGATATCCGCTGGTCCGGCGCGTTCGGGAAGCGTCACGGTAGCGAACCCGTCCTCGTCCGTCGTTGCTGCTTCCTCGCCGTCGACGTAGACGGTCCCGGCCTCGAGCGGCATCGAGCCGACTTCGGCCGACAGTTCGAAGTCGGCAGTCGGCGCGGCACCGTCGTGGAACTCGATCGTCGCGTTCGTCTCGACGTCGACCGTTCGCGACGTGTTGTCCTCGGGGACCGACACGGTCATCTCGTCGGTGTACGGGACGGTGGCATCGATACGCCCCCAGTCGGTGTATCCGATGGATTCCTCCTCGACTTCGACCTCCCGTTCGCTGAAGGGACTCGCGGAGTCCACTTCGATCCTGACCTCGTTGCCCGGCTCGAGTGCGCCGTCGATCTCGATGGCGGGATCCCGTACGGAGCCGGAATCGGACGTCTCGTCGTCCGAATCGCGGGAATCAGTCATTTCGTCGTCGACTGGATCCGGGGTAACCGAAGGCGTTCCGTCGATCGATTCCCAGTCCCCGGCCGCCGACTCGTCGCCACCCGGCGGGGCGAGTCGCGGATCCGCCGCCGGTAACGCGCTGGCGACGGCCAGCAGACACACGACACAGCCGAGCACGAACAGGAGCTGATGCTTCCCGTTCATTTCGACCCCCTCGTTCGTTCCAGGTCGACGGCAATCTCCTGAAGCCGCCGCACCCGTTTCTCGACCGGTGGATGCGTATCGGTCCCCGCGCCGATAGTCGGCGTCTCCCCCTCGAGCCACGTCCGAACCTGGTCGCGGCGAGTATCGACGGCGGCCGACTCCGCTGTGGCTGGGATCGAGTTCGTGTCGGCGTCGGCACCGGTAACGGGGTTGGTCGGGACGATACACAGCGCACGCGTCCTGGCAATTCGCAGGTCCGTTGCCGGCGTGTCCGTCGTCTCGGCGAGCGTCGTCAGCGCAGTCGCGAGAGCGAGGGGATTACCCGTCGTCCGGGCGGCCGCGGCGTCGGCGGCGAACTCCCGTGCGTGAGAGAGGGTCCGCGTCGACCAGTCGGCGATCGTTGGGAACACCCACAACAGCGGTGCAACGAAGAAATACGTCAGTGCGACGAGCGGGAGAAACCACTGCAACGCAAGTTTTCCCCGGATCGTCAGCTCGTCGGGATCGAACAGTGCCCGACGTGCCAGCCGCGCCGCGTGATAGACTCGATCGGCGATCTCGACGAACAGCGTCGTGATCGTCATCAGCGTCACGTCGCGGTTGGCGACGTGAGCGAGTTCGTGGGCGAGGACGGCCTCGAGTTCGTCGCTGTCGAGTCGCTCTATGAGGCCCGTCGAGACGACGATCGTCGCGTCGGTGAACCGGCCGATCGTGTAACAGCTCGGTTCCTCACCGTCGACGACGCGAACGTTCGGCTCGGGAACGTCGGCGGTCATCGAGAGGCGGCGGACGATGCGGCCGACTTCGTGGTCGGCGTCGCCGCTGCTCGCTCTCGAGAGCACGCGGTTGTAGCCGTAGTACACCTGTGCGCCGAGAAACGCCGCGACCAGCACCGCTGCGGTGAGCCAGGAAACCGGCAACCGAAAGACGTCGACGGCGACCGTTCCGTGCTGGAGGAAGACGATGCTCCCAGCGACGAGCCACGGCAGGAACACGCCGTAGGCCCACAGGACGACGAGGACGAACAGCGCGTTCACCGCGACGAAAACGGCGAGAACGCTACAGATTCGGAGACGAAGGTTCATGGAGGGCGTTACTTCGGATTTCCGTTACAATGTCAAAAATTTTCCCCGACCGTTTCGGTCCGGGAAACGTTCGTCGCGACCGCGAGTAAGCATGGGGTGGAGCCTGTGACCTCGTCACACGACGAATGGAGCCCGATCCGTCGGGCTTTTGGCGTCCCAACCCCGAATATCGGTCGAGACGAATGGCCCGGTACCACATCGAAACGTACGGCTGTACGTCGAACCGCGGAGAGAGCCGCGAGATCGAGCGGCGGCTCCGGGACGCGGGACATTACCGGGTCGACGGCCCCGGGGAGGCCGACGTCGCCATCCTCAACACCTGTACCGTCGTCGAGAAGACCGAACGGAACATGCTCCGTCGGGCCGAGGAACTGGCCGACGAGACGGCCGACCTCTACATCACGGGCTGTATGGCCCTCGCTCAGGGCGAGGAGTTCGCCGCGGCCGACGTCGACGGCGAGGTCCTCCACTGGGACGAGGTCCCCCAGGCCGTCACCAACGGCGAGTGTCCGACGACCACGCCCGACGCCGACCCCATCCTCGACGGCGTCGTCGGCATCCTCCCCATCGCACGGGGCTGTATGTCCGACTGTTCGTACTGCATCACGAAGAAGGCGACTGGGAAGATCGACTCGCCGTCGATCGAGGAGAACGTCCGCAAGGCCCGCGCGCTCGTCCACGCGGGCGCGAAAGAAATACGTATCACCGGACAGGACACCGGCGTCTACGGCTGGGACACGGGCGAACGAAAACTCCACGAGTTGCTCGAGCGCATCTGTGCTATCGACGGCGACTTCCGCGTCCGCGTGGGGATGGCCAACCCGAAGGGCGTCCACGGTATCCGCGAGGAACTCGCCGAGGTCTTCGCCGAAAACGAGAAGCTGTACGACTTCCTGCACGCGCCCGTCCAGTCCGGCAGCGACGACGTGCTCGGCGACATGCGCCGCCAACACCAGGTCGAAGAGTACCTCGAGGTCGTCGACGTCTTCGACGACGCACTCGACTACTGGACGCTGTCGACGGACTTCATCGTCGGTTTCCCCACCGAAACCGACCACGACCACGAACAGTCGATGGCGTTGCTCCGGGAAACCCGCCCGGAGAAGATCAACGTCACCCGCTTCTCGAAGCGCCCGGGCACCGACGCCGCCGAGATGAAGGGACTTGGCGGCACCGTCAAGAAGGAACGCTCGAAGGAGATGAGCGAACTCAAACGCGACATCGTCGCCGACGCCTACGAGTCGATGGTCGGCGAACGCCGCGAGGACTGTCTCGTCGTCGAGGAGGGAACCGCCGACTCCGTGAAGTGCCGCGATTCGGCCTATCGGCAGGTCATCGTCCAGAACGCGACCGACCACGGCTTAGCGCCCGGCGACTTCGTCGACCTCGAGATCACGGCCCACGAGACGATGTACGCGTTCGGGAAGCCGGTCTAGGGTTTTTACCTGATTGGGACGAACGGAGCGTATGGTCACGCTGTACGAACTCGACGGCTGTCCGTACTGCGAACGCGTCGCCGATCGACTCGAGGAACTGGACGTCGACTACGAGAGCGTGTGGGTCGACGCACTCCACTCCGACCGTGACGAAGTCAAGCGAGTCTCCGGTCAGCGCGGCGTTCCGGTAGTTGTCGACGAGGAGTACGGCGTGACGATGGCCGAGTCGGACCGAATTCTCGAGTTCCTCGACGAGATGTACGCGTAGTTACTCGAAGACGACCGCACTGTTCTCGTCCGGAACCGTAGCACCCTCTTGCTCGGCGAACGCCTCGTGGAGGTGATCGTACGTTTCCTCGAGAGCCTCGACGATCACCGTCGTATCGCTGAGCACGGGCATGAAGTTCGTATCGCCCTGCCAGCGCGGAACGATGTGGGTATGCAGGTGGTCGTCGATGGAGCCACCGGCACCGTCTCCCAGGTTCAGGCCGGCGTTGAATCCGTCGGGTTCGATCGAATCCTCGAGGGCGTCGAATGTCCGCTGTTTCAGCTGGGCGTGACCGAGCAATTGCTCGTCGGTGAGCTCGCCGTACTCCCCGGTATGGGCGTACGGAATGACCATGACGTGACCTGGATTGTACGGATAGTTGTTCAGGAGGACGAACGCGTGGTCGTTGCGTGCGACGAGCCGGTTCTCCCGCTCGTCGTCGAGCTCCGGAAGTTCACAGAAGACACAGTCGTCGATATCCGGGTTTTTCTCGTCGCGTCTGATCCACTCGATCCGCCAGGGTGCAAACACCTGCTCCATACCGGAGGACATGGGAGAGACTCCTATATACTGTCGGTGAGACCCGATCCGCTCGAGTGTGGGGTTGTCTATGTCAAAGGATACCATATACTATCCGCGCGCGACGGTAAATCACTCGATCACTGAACGAAATAATTTGTTTCCATGACGAATCGTGATGTCACTGTAAGTGAATTTAGGGGCGCAAAGACATTCACAATAAGAACACTATATAGGCTGCTAAACGATATTGAACGATCTAAAGAAGTTGTGTCGATTCACAACCTCTGGTTAAGGAATTCCGACTCAGAACTCGAAATCGTGCGGAGGTTTAAGATGGTCCTGTCGATAGCAGTCGAGTAATGGCAACGACTGATAACTCATTCAACGGGATAACCGAACACTGTGACGAATGCGGACTCGAAACGATACACGAAGTGTCCGTGCAGATTCGAACGGAAAGCGTCAAACAGGAGAACGCGCAGTTCTCCCGTGAACCCTACCGCGTGAGCGAGTGCCAGCGATGTGGAACGCGCACGAGCCAGCGGATGAACAACGCGTAAATAACCCGTTAACGACCCCCCATTACTCACCGGACCCCAAACGACCGAACAGCGATTGCCACTCGTCTACAGCGTCTCGTCAACCGGTTGTTGACCTCACTCGGCAGTCGTCACTTCGCACCCGTCCTCGGTGACGATGACGGTGTGTTCTTTCTGGCTGACGAGACAGCCGTCGTCTTCCTGTAGTACCGGATAGCCGTGGACGATGTCGTTGCGCTTGAGCCGTCGCAGCGCCATCTCAGCACGGTCGGTCTCGAGCCACCGGGTCGCGAACGGCAGTGTCCGGAACTCGTCGGTAATCTGTTCGAGCGCCTCGCGTGCGTCCCGGTTTCGGATCTTCCCTTCCCGTTCGAGCGCGTAGATCTCCTCGCTTGCGCCTTCGGTGACCTTGCCGCCGCCGTCGGTCGCGAACGGTTCGATGGCCACGACGTCGCCGACCTCGAGAGTGGCTCCCTGCGAGACGGCGCGGTTGGGAATGTTCGGGTCGGTGTGCTGTTCCCAGTGGCCAAGCCCGTGACCGGTGAGGTTGACGACGGGATTGAAGCCGTAGCCGTCGATGACGTCTTCGATCTCAGCACCGATCTCGCCGGTGCCGACGCCGGGTTCGATCACGTCGATGGCGGCCTCGAGCGCCTGTTCCGACGCCTCGGCGAGTTCGGGGTTCCCGGAGAGGTCGACGGTGATCGCGGTGTCGGCCAGCCAGCCGTCGACGTGGACGCCGATGTCCAGGTTGATCATCTCCTCGCCGAAGGTCGTCTCGTCGTCGATCGACGGCGTCGCGTGGGCCGCCTCGTGGTCGACGGAGATGTTGACGGGGAAGGCGGGTTCGCCACCCAGTTCGCGGATCCGGTCTTCCGCGTACTCGGCTATCTCGAGGTGGCTCGCTCCGACCTCGACGCGGTCGGCGGTTTCCTCGCGTACCTGTGCGAGGATTTCGCCAGCTTCGCGGTGCTTCTCGTACTTCTCGGACTGAAGGTCCACCTCGGATTCGGACATGTACCGGGATTGTGCCGGTCGGCAAAAAGAGGTTCCGCCTCGGGGCTATCCCGCCACTCGAACCTGTCAGCGGTCCGTTCGACCGTCGATCCAGCGACACTCCGGACAGGTGTCGACGCCCTGGACGTTCGAGAGCGTCGTCTCACAGCGCGGGCAGTGTCGCGTGCCGTGATGTGGGGATTGGAGCATTGGTCGTGGCAAGGAACACGACAATAATAAAACTATCCTACGTCAATCGTCGTAACCGGGCGGAGGATCGGGGACAGAACCGATCAGTCCCGATGGTGTGCCGTCTGCATCTGGGAACTGTTGTAGGCCGAGCCGAGATTTCCGCGTGCGTCGACGACGATGAGTCCCGCAGTCGAACCGGTGAGCTCCCCGAACTCGGAAATCGCGAGGTTGGCTGCCTCGCTTGCCTCGAGGCCGCGTTCGACGTGGCGTGCGGCGCGTCTCGAGAGCGTCACGCGCGCGATGTCTTCACCGGCACCCGTTGCGCTCACCGCCGCCGACGGCGAACAGTAGAAGCCGGAGCCGACCTGCGGAACGTCACCGACGCGGCCGGCGAGCGCGAGCCATCGTCCGCCGGTCGAGGTCGCCGCCGCGAGCGACTCGCCGTCGAAGGCGACTACGCCGACTGTGTCGTGGTCGTGTTCGTCTTTTGGCTCGTCCCGACCGTCGGGATCCGACTGGCCGTACCGGTCGTGAATCGACTCGAGTTGGGCACGGACGTCGTCGGTCGACTCGAGGTCTTCTTCAGTCCACTTCTCGCGCGTGCGCTCGGACCAGAGGTCGACGTCCGTCTCGATTCCGTAAGCGTCGGCCAGCGAGACGGCGTGATCGCCGGAGACGAATCCGTGGGGGGTTTCCTCCATGACGACTCGTGCGGCGCTGACAGCGTGTTCGACGCCTTCCATCGAACAGGCCGCGCCAACCGCTCGGTCGTCGGTCATGATCCCCGCGTCCGTCCGAATCTCCCCGTCGCTCTGGACGGCGCTGCCGACGCCGGCGTTGAACCGCGGCGAGGACTCGAGGACGTGTATTGCGGCCTCGACCGCGTCGACTGGTTCCGATTCCGCTGTCCCGGCTTCGGCCGCCTCCTCGAGGACTGCCTGTCTGGGTTCTGGTTCGTCGGGTTCGCTGCCGGCACCACCGTGAACGAGTACCTGCATACGAGCATCTGGTGGCTCCTGGTGGTAACGAGTACCGATTCCGTGCGACCGTCGCGAAACCCCTACACTTACGATGGCGGCCGCTGAACCGAATCCGACGATGACGACGCTGTCGCCGCCCGTCCTGTTGATGGGGTTCTGTGCCGTGATGTCAGCCGTCGCGGTCTGGCGACTCGCAGTCGACGACGATCGCGATTCGGTCGACGTCGGGACGGTGCTGGTCGTTCTCGGGATTACGCTGGGGACTGTCCTCTGGTCGGCAGTCAGGGAATCGTGGCTGACCTGGACCGAACGCGCGGTGATCGCGACTGCCGGTGTCGTGCTTTCGGGTATCGGACTGACGCTGATCGTTCGCTACTGGAGGGGCCCGACGAGCGGCCGTCCTGGGAGCAACGATCTCGAGACCAGCGACGATCGGCTGTAGCGACTGGCAGTCGAAATTGTACGTTTGTCACTGTCGAACCACTCTTTCGACGAATGTTTATACTATCCGCGGAGCAACATTTCGGTTGCGAGTCCTTGCTCTATCGACGGTATGACGCCACTACTCCGGAATATCTCGTTTGGTGACCGGTAGACGGTGTATCGGACCGCTTCGATAGAAATGGTAGGTCTTTTACCCCCTATGAGAGAACCGTACAGACGAGATGAGCTACGACAAGATCGAGGTCCCCGAAGAGGGGGAGAAGATCACGCTGAAAGAAGGTACCGAGGACGAACTCGAAGTACCTGACAACCCGATTATTCCGATTATCTACGGTGACGGCGTCGGGAGCGACGTTGGTCCAGCCGCACAGAAAGTGCTCGAGGCCGCCGCGGAGGAGACCGGCCGCGAGATCAACTGGATGCGCGTCTACGCTGGCGAGTCCGCTCGCGAGAAGTACGACGAGAACCTTCCCGACGAGACCGTCGAGGCGATCAAGGAACACCGCGTCGCGATCAAGGGGCCGCTGACGACGCCCGTCGGCGCCGGCTTCCGCTCGCTGAACGTCGGACTGCGCAAGCTACTCGATCTCTATGCAAACGTTCGACCGACCTACCACCTCGACGGCGTCCCATCGCCGGTCTCCGAGCCGAGCCAGATGGACATGGTCACCTTCCGCGAGAATACGGAAGACGTCTACGCCGGCATCGAGTGGGAAGAGGGCTCCGACGAGGTCGAAGAGGTCAAGGAGTTCGTCGAGGAGGACATGGGCTTCGACGACGTCATCCACGACGGTCCCGTCGGCATCGGCGTCAAGCCGATCACGGAGTTTGGGACGAAGCGTCTCGTCCGCCGTGCCATCGACTACGCCCTCGAGCACGACCGTGACTCCGTTACCCTCGTCCACAAGGGTAACATCATGAAGTTCACCGAGGGTCAGTTCCGCGACTGGGGCTACGAGGTCGCCGAAGAGGAGTACGGTGACGAGGTCATCACCGAGGACACTCTCTGGGAAGAACGCGACGGCGAAGCACCCGAAGACGCCGTGGTCGTCAACGACCGCATCGCGGACAACATGCTCCAGCAGGTGCTGACCCGGACCGACGAGTACGACATCCTCGCGACGATGAACCTCAACGGGGACTACATCTCCGACGCCTGTGGCGCCCAGATCGGTGGTCTCGGTATCGCGCCTGGCGCGAACTTTGGCGACGGCCGCCTGCTCGCCGAACCCGTCCACGGCTCCGCACCCAAATACGAGGGCCAGGACAAGGTCAACCCGACCGCCATGATCCTCTCGGGCCGCATGATGCTCGAGTACCTCGGCTGGGACGACGCCGCCGACCTCGTGCGTGACGCCGTCGAGGAAACCATCTCCTCGGGCAAGGTCACCTACGACCTCGAGCGCCAGCTCGAGGACGCCGAGAAGCTCGCCACCAGCGAGTTCGCCGAGGAAGTCGTCGAGAACATCGAGAACCTCGCGTAAAGGGGTTCTCCCGCCGTCTGTTTCCCGAATACGCGTTATTTCTTGCATCGCTTCGTTCCGATCTCGAATCGCCGTCGAATCCTCGTGTCGTAACGCACTCGTCGGGCGAGTCCGTACGGACTGCCATGTCAACGAACGCGGACGCGGACCTCGAGGTGCGCGCCGTCGCCGACGAGACCGAACGCGAGGACGCGCTTACGGTCCGACACGAGGTGTTCGTCGAGGAGCAGGGCGTCGACGAGGATCTCGAGTACGACGAGCACGACGCCGATGCGGTCCACTTCGTCGCCTACGACGGCGACGAGACGATCGGTGCTGCCCGGCTGCGTGAACTCGGGGACGGCGATGTCGGCAAGGTCGAACGCGTCGCCGTCCTCGAGTCGCGACGTGGTGAGGGGATTGGGCGGAAAGTGATGGCAGCAATCGAGGAGTGTGCGACCGAACTCGGGCTGGCGAAACTCAAACTCCACTCGCAGACCCACGCCGCGGAGTTCTACGACCGACTCGGGTACGAGCGACACGGTGAGGAGTTCGAGGAGGCAGGGATTCCGCACGTCGAGATGCGGAAGTCGCTACAGTAGAGTGCAACCGTCGTTATCACGAGTGGTGGGCGGCCCGTTATTATGAGTGTGAGGGCCGAATTCGTCCATCGCTTCCTACTTCGGTACCGATCGCTACGGCCACAAGCATTACGACATAAGGTTTGAATTTTTATCTGGATGTCATTAGCCGGACTCGTATTCAACCTGGTGACGTTTCCAGGTATCGTACTCAACGGGATCGTACAGGACTATTACGTACGGAAGTACAGCGTTCCGGTCGCGCGACTCGACGGCGACGCGCTCGAGGAACTGGACGACGAGGAACTCGACGGTCGGGACGCAGAACCCGCGAGCGACGAGTCGGGCGAGGTCGTCGTCGACTTCTACGGCATCGACGACTATCGGAGCACGTTCGCCGTCACGCTGATGCCGTTTTTCGCCTGTTCGGCGGTCGCGTTCGCGGTCTTCGCACTGAGTGTGCCGCTGATCGAGGGAGACGTTCCGTTCTGGTGGCTTCTGGCCTGGCTCGGCGGTGCGGTCGGTTCGCACACGTTTCCGAACACCGTGGCGACCGACGCGCTCTGGGAACAGTCCCGTGCGACGTCGAGTCCCCTGAAGTTCGTCGGCTACCCGCTCGTCGCGGTGTCGAAAGTCGTGAACCTCCTTCGATTCCTCTGGATCGACCTCGTTTACGCCGTCGGCCTCTACCTCGCTGCGAGGTCCCTGCTCGGCGTCGTCGTCTTCTAGTACCGTTCAAGTGTCGACTGCTGGGTCGAACCGGCCACACGACCGGCTTCGACCCTGCAGTTCGGGCTTGGACCGCCACTAGTCGAGCCGCGGTAACTCGCCCGTTCGCTCCTTCCGAATCAGGTCGCGCACGTACAGCCGTAGCTGGCGCGTCAGGTCTTCACGGTCCTCGTAGGAGTAGATTCGTGCCTCCCAGCGATCGCGGACGGCGGCGATCATCGCGCTGCGGACGCCCGATTCGTGGACGAACATCACTCGTTCCCGGTGGTGGTCGGGAACGTCGTCGTCGAACAGTGCCTCGAGGACGGCCCCGACCTCGATGCCGACGCCGAGGTTGTCCCCGACCGCGGGGACGACGTAGACGACGGCGTTGCTCGCTCGAGCGAAGGCGATGCTCTGGGAGGCGGCGTCCAGTTCCGAAAGCGGGACGTCGACGTCGATCGCGAGGAAGGCGTTGACGCCGGCCTCCGTCCGCAGTCGGTCGCGAACGTCGAGTAGCAGATCCAGCGCCGCCTCGTCGTGCTCCAGGTCGTGGTCGGAGCCGACGAGCGTCCCGAAGTCGACTGACTCGGGGATCGCTTCGGGATCGGCGTCCTCGAGTGTGTGCTCGAGGTCGAACGCCTCGTAGGGTCCCATCAGGTAGACCAGGAACCGCGACCGTGGCAGCGAACCGAGCTCGTTGACGATCCGATCGCGCATACCTCGCCTGCTCACGGATAGTATATAAATATACGCCGTTTCAGTGGTTACTGACTCAGGGAACGCTTATAGATGCGGGGATTCAAATTCCAGTCATGGCCGAGTCCGAACGTGCGGCACGGCGAGCCAGGGACGATCTGCTTCCCGAGCACAGCATCCTGAGCCTCGAGGAGTACCTCGAGATGCAACGCTCGATCGGCAACGAGACCCGGTTTCGCGTCCTCAACGCCCTGCTCGAGGGTGGCTCCCAGAGCGCGACCGAGCTACGGGATCGGCTCGATATCGAGTCGAACGTGCTCCACTACCATCTCGACGAACTCGTCGACGTGGGACTCGTCGAGAATCGCAAACGCAAAGAGCCCGACACAGACGGGCTCTACTCGTACTACCGGGCGACCGCACTCGGAGAGGGCATCCTCGAGCACGGCGTTCGCGAACTGATGGCCCGCGAGTGGGACGCGCTCGAGGAGTACTAGTTCTCTCTGACGTACTTGCCGAGGAGTCCACCGATTGCGAGCACCATAGCGACCGCGAAGACGATGACGAACGCCGATATCGGATCGCCAGCAGTTGCGCCCTCGAGTTCCTCGAGGACGAACTCGCCGGCCAGTACGGTCGCGATTGCGAAGAGGACGCCGCCACCGACGTTCGCAAGCCACGAGTTCGTTTCGGGGACTACGTCGGGATCGTTCAGCAGGTAGAGGATCACGGCCAGTGCGAACGGCGTCCCCACGAGTCCGAACGCGAGGACGAGTACGAGAATCTGAAGGAAGTCGCCGCCGAGGAACGCGCCGGCTGCGGAGGCGAGCGCAACGACGACCAACGCGGCGCGATAGCGCGAGTCCTCTACGGACTGCTCCCAGCCAAGCTTGTCCGCGAGCAGATAGGGTGGCACGATCGTGTTCCCGCCGAGCGTCGAGACCGCCGCGCCCCACAGTCCGAACAGGAACAGCCACATTGCGTGGTCGCCGGCGATCGGACCGAGTGCTTCGGCGGCCTGGATCTCGTCGATTGCACTGGGGTCAGCGACCACTCCTGGGAGGACGCTCGCCGCGACGAGGAAGACGGCGAGGCTGAAGACGCCGAAGGCGACGAGCATCGAACTGACGACGTCGAAGGTCGCGATGTCGCTGTCGTCGTCGGTCCAGCCGCGAGCGCGCATGGTGTAGCTCTGCATCGTCAACAGCGTGATGTGGACCGCGCCGCCGAGGACGCCGGCAGCGACGACCGCGCCGCCGACGCCAGGTATCTCGGGCACGAGTCCGCCTGCCGCAGCTGCCGGTTCGATCGGGACGACGAAGGCAGACGCGACGAACGCGAGGACGACCAGCGAGACGAGTAGCTTGGCACCGATTTCGGCGACCCGGTAGCCACCGCCGGCCAGCCCGAGTGCGAGGATCACTGCCCACGTCACACCCCAGAACCGGGGATCGGAAAGCGCAGCGACCCCCAGGCCTGCCGTCCCGACGATCGTCGCGCTGACGTCCGCGAGCGTCAGCATGATCGCGAGCTGGGCCAGTCCCGCCGCGAGCACGACATCGATTACGAGCACCCACGCCCAGAACGAGCCGAGGTGTTCCTCGACGACCGCGACGATACCTGCCTCGGTGAGCAAGCCGAGCCGCATGGCGAGATACTGGCCGACGGTTCCGAGCACCGCCGAGAGGACGACCACCCACAGCAACGTGTAACCGAAGCTCGCCCCTGCGACCAGCAGACTGGCCATCGTCGCCGGCCCTGCCGCGATCGCTCCGGCGAGCCAGGTCGGTCCTAATCGTCGTACGAATCCACCGATTCGCCCAACTGTCCGCTCTTCCTGACACGTCTCGGTTGCCATCGGGCTCTCTTTCTACGTGAGATATATAATCCTGTGGTATCTATCAGTGGTTGGGGGTGGTGGGTGGTCGTCCAGAGACGTCTATTCGGTCGTCGATGGGGCAAACGGGACCGACTACTCCTGCCAGTTCGGATTCTCCCGTGGCGGACTGAAGATGTCGACGCCACGGACCGTCTTGCCGCTGCGGTTCTCGGCCGCGTGTGGCTGCCCGCCCGGAATCGCGTAGGAGTCGCCGGGTCCGCAGGTGATTTCTTCACCCTCTGTCAGGAAGGTCAACTCGCCTTCGTAGATGAATCCCGTCTGTTCGTTTGGATGGCTGTGCTCCTCGACGACTGCACCGGGTTCGATCTCGAAGTGCTGGACGTTCATCGACTCGCTGCCAGCCATCAGTGTCAGGTGGACGCCGTCGGCGGCCTCGGTCGGTTCGAGGTCGGAGAGTGAACTGCGTTCCATACGGTTCGGGTACAACGGTTCCGCTCCTAATAGTCCCGTCCGTCGAACGATCACTTTCACCGCGGTTACCGAACGTTGAACTACCGGGACGCCCCACATCCAACGCATGTACGCCGTCGTCGGCTGTAGCGAGTGTTCGCACCTCTGGATCCTCGAGGGGCGCTCGGAGACGACCCAGTGTCCCCGCTGTGGCTCGCGTCGCGCCTACGAGAAACGCAAGAAGTTCGTCGAGACCGAAGATGTCGACCACGCACGCGACGTTCGCGCTTCGATGCTCGCGAACCGGCAGGGGGAGGGCGAGCGGTTTGCGGAACTGGAGTCCTTCGGAACTCTCGAGGACGACGTCGCCGACGGCGTCATCGACGACGAGGAGTACCTCGAGGGGTCGGGGCTGGACGTCGACGAACTCGAGGCAGCGGGCGACCGCGACCCTCGCGGGCCGACCCGGAGCGGGAGCAAGAAAGAGATCGTCGAACGGGCGCTCGAGGAACTGGAGCGGCCGACAGAGGACGAAATCGTCGACTACGCCGACGAACGCGGCGTTTCGGCGGAGTATACGAGGAACGCCCTCGAGAAACTGACTCGGCGGGGCGTCGTCAGCGAGAGCCGTGGTCGCTATCGGAAGCTATAGCGTCAGTGCTTTGCGATTCCAGTCTAAACGGCGGGCAATGGCAGAGCAAGTCGACGTTCAGGAGTTGACGATCGGCGTCGGAACGGTGATCGCGATCCTCCTGCTCATCTACGGGACGTTCCTGGGCGAAACCCTGTTCGGTATCGATACGATGGCACTCGCGATTGGCGCGTTCGCGGCGACGTTCGTCGCCGTCGGCATCCTTCACGGCGCGTACGGACGCGGGGATTTTGCACTCGCACACGTCGTCGCCGGAGTCGGTCTCGCCCTCGTCGGACTCGCCTCGAGCGTCCCACAACTGCTCGGCGGCTACGGCCTGTTGCTCGCCGGTGGGGGATACGTGGCGCTCGAGACGATTCGTGCTCGTGAGGAGTAACCGATTCAGATCGGGCCGAGGTTGCGATCTTCACAAAAGGATAAGAGTCAGCCGGCCAACGTATCGGCATGTCCAGTGCTTTCCCCCCGACTCCGCGACGACCGACGATCGACGACCTCGAGCGGACGTTGCCGTGGTTCCGCGTAGTCTTCGGCGCGATCGGTCTGTTCTTCCCGCGTCTGCTCGGACGATGGTACGGCCTCCTGGCAGACGAGAGCGAGTCGGCCGAGGTCGCGGTTCGGTACGCCTGCATCAGGGCAATAGGGCTCGGCTTCGGGCAGCTCATCGCCCCGAAAGGTCAGCGACGAGCGTGGAATCGCGTCGCACTCGCCGTAGATGCGCTGGATACGGCAATGGTGCTCCACGCTGGATTGCGCGGAAAAGTACCGAGGCGAAAGGCTGCGACGATGTTGTGCGGGACTGTCTTCGGCGTCGTAGTCGGGCTGCTGGCGAGGGCACGCGACGAGAGCGAGGAGGTGTGATCGATGCGTACCGTGGAACGAACGTCGGTCGTCACGGTGCCGCTACATTACTGTTCGAGGTCCTCGTAGCGCTTCCAATGTGTATTGCGGTCGGGACCTCGCGGTCGCATACGGCGTCGCCGCAGTCGGACTTTTCTTGCTGGCTCCGACCTCGAGCAGCCGGGATGATCGACCGCGATCGACCGATTTATTCTGACTGTCTATAAATGCGGTACGTATGGAGGATTCGACCGCGATCAACGCTGGACTCGCTGCACTGGTCATCGGAGTCGTCACGATCCTCGCCGGCATTTTCATGGGCGAGGTGATCGAGATCATCGCCGTGGGCGGCGTGCTCATGGTGCTCAGCGTCGGTGGCTTCGTCTTTGCCGCCCTCGATGAGGGACACGGCGACGCGACCAGCGCGGACTGACCGACTCGGCGTCTCGTTCTCGACCGGCACACGGTAACAGCCGGACGGAGAATCGATTCAAGAGCAGACGACGAGACCGTCGAACGGACCTGTTTTATCGACCCAGATCTTCGTGGGCGCTCGCGAGGTGCCGCGAGGAGAGCGCCGCGAGCAAGGAGAGTTCGCCGGCGAGCGCGCCGACGGCGATTATCTCCGCGAGCGCGTCGGCGTTCGACCCCGCCGGATCGCCGCCACCGCGCAGGCCGAGAATGTCGAGTGCTTCCGCCTGCGTCGGGAGTTTCGTTCCGCCGCCGACGGTGCCGACCTCGAGCGAGGCGAGCGAGACGGAGGCGTAGAGGTCGGTCGTTCCGTCCTCGTTCTCTCGAGCGTCCATGGTCGTGATCGCGTTCGCGCCCTCGACGACCTGGGCTTCGTCCTGGCCGGTCGCGAGGAAGGCTGCGGCGACGACGTTCGCGGCGTGGGCGTTGAAGCCGAGACTGCCCGCTTTGGCGCTGCCGGTCAGGTTCTTGCGGGTGTTGGCCTCGGCGATGGCCTCGGGCGTGGTGTGGAGTCGGTCCTCGACGACGTCGCCGGGGATGAGGACGTCCGCCGTGACCGAGCGGCCGCGCCCCTCGACGGCGTTGATCGCGGCGGGTTTCTTGTCCGAACAGAGGTTGCCCGAGAGCGCGACGAGGTCGGCGGGCGTCTCCGCCTCGACGAGTTCGCAGGCCTCACCGGTCGCGATGGTGGCCATGTTCATCCCCATCGCGTCCTTGGTGTCGTAGGCGAAACGCAGGTAGACGGAGTCGCCGACGACGTACGGTTCGACGTCTAGCAGTTCGCCGTGGCTCGTCGTCGACTCGGCGGCCTCGCGAAGCCGGTCGACGTTGTCGGCGACCCACTCGACGACCTCGGAGGCTTCGGCGACGCCGTCGACACGGAACACCGGCGCACGAGTCATTCCGTTTTTCGTGACGCGAGCCGTTGCACCACCGACCGACCGGATGGTCGACAGGCCGCGGTTGATCGACGCCACCAGCGCGCCCTCGGTCGTCGCCAGCGGGAGGTAGTAGTCACCTTCGGCCGCGCTTCCGTCGACGGGAACGGGGCCGGCGACGCCCATCGGCACCTGCGCCGCACCGACCATGTTCTCGATGGCCGTGTTGTTCGCCTGCTCCGCGTCGAACGTGTAATCGGCGACGGCCTCGAGGTCCGCCCCAGTTTCGCGCTCGACGAGTAGCCGGCGGGCCTCGGCCGCCGTGTCGTAGTCGGCGTGGTCCTCGAGTTCGTGAATACGAAGCTCACCGTCCGCGACGCGGTCGGCGAGGTCTGCGGGATCGGTCGTGGTCATGTGTCGGTGGAGACAGTCGGCTGTCCTAAGGATTGCTGATTCGGTCGGGTTTCGTTACCGCGTCTCGCCGCTCCCGCTCGAGCGGTAGCCGGAGACGAGTTCGTAGCCGAGAAGCACCAGCAGCGAGACGGCACCGATCGCGAGGATCAGGAGGTTCTGCAAGGCTTCGACGTCCTCGAGCGGGTTCGCTTCGAACCCGGTCAGGAGCACGTCGCTCGCAAACAGGAGGGCGAAGGCGGTGATCGCGACGGTCGCGAACCGGACTCGAGCCTGCGGTGAGATGTCGTCGCTTTCCCCACCGTTGGTCGCGGCGAGATAGAGCTGTGGAACGACGACCGCGAACCCGACGAGGAGCAGAAAGGCGGGAAGCGGGTGTTCCCCCATCGAGACGCCCGTGTAGCTGTCGATCGCGGTCAGGACGGCGATGGCGGTTACGAGGAGGACGAACGAACCGGCGATGACTCGGTTTTCGCGGGAGACCATGTGTGCGTGAATTCGAACGGGGATGACTTATCGATTGTTGATAGTTCCTCTTTGGCTCCGGTAACTGTACGGGACGTAACCGGAACGAACTGTTCTGCTATCGTGGCGACGCTGAGTGGCCACGTCCTCCCCAGCCGATTTCTGCTCACGGGCGCGAAACGCCCTCTTCTCGTGGGCCGATGGCCCACTCGCATGGTCTGCGAGACGTTCGTCTCGCACTGTTCGCATGGTTCGCGGAACCTTCGGTTCCGCGCTAACACTCGCTTCGCTCGTGAATCCTTCGCACAGTTTGTATCGCGGTTCGCTTTTCGCTCATCGCGACATAGCGCGCGCTACCGCACGCTGGATGATCAACACGTAACGCTCCCCGTCTCGTGCCACGGTTCGTCGCAACCGGCCGGTTCGCCCGCGACCACTATCGTTTTGCCCCTCGCACGAGGGCCATCGTACATGACCGACGCTGCGGACCTCCTGGTGACGAACGCGGAGGTACACACGCTGACGCAACCCGACGAGACCCACGAGGCCCTCGCGATTCGTGACGGAGAGATCGTCCGGATCGGTGACGAGTACGAGATCGAGTTCCTCGAGGGCGTCGAGACCGACGTGATCGACTGTGAGGGGCAGGTCGTCCTGCCGGGATTCATCGACGCACACACGCACATCGAGAACCTCGGCCGGTACCTGGTCCACGCGGATCTCTCGGGGGCCGAGAGCGCGGAGGAGTGTCTCGATCGCCTCGCTGCCCGCGCCGACGAGATAGATCCCGACGAGTGGGTACAGGGATTCGGCTACGACGAGAGCGAGTGGGACGACGCAGCGTACCTCACACGCGAGGACCTCGACCGGGTCAGCGAGGAGCGACCCGTCGTCGCGCTTCGAGTGGACATGCACGCTGCGTCGCTCAACTCGATCGCCCTCGAGCGGTTCGCAGGTGACCTCCCCGAAGATGACGTGCGACGCGGTCCGGACGGCGACCCGACGGGCGTCGTCGTCGAGGACGCCGCCGAGATCGTCCGCAAGGGGATCGCACCGGGCTACGAGGAGACCCACGACCTCGTCACTGCAGGCCTCGAGTACGCGGTCGAACGAGGCGTCACCGGCGTCCACGACATGGTTCGCAACTCGAAGGCTCCCCGGGTTTACCGGGACCTCGAGGCCGAAGGCGAACTGCCGACGCGCGTGCGAATCAACTACTGGGCGGACCACCTCGAAGCCGTCGCCGAGGTAGGCCTCGCGACGAACGCCGGCAGCGATCGTGTACAGACGGGTGCGATAAAGAGCTACACCGACGGCAGTATCGGCGCGCTGACGGCGAAACTGTTCGACCCCTACGAGGGCCACGACGAGAACACCGGCGAGTGGGTCGTCGACCCCGACGAACTCGGCGAGATCGTCGACCAGGCCGACGACGAAGACTTCCAGGTGACTGCCCACGCTATCGGCGACGAGGCGATCGAGGAGACGATCTCGGCGCTCGAGGACACCGACGATCCTGCAGGATCGCGCCACCGGATCGAACACGTCGAACTCGCGACCGACGAGCACTTAGAGCGCATGGCCGACGCCGGCATCGTCGCCTCGATGCAGCCGAACTTCCACCGCTGGGCCGGCGAGGGCGGTCTCTACGACCAGCGACTCGGCGAGCAGCGGCGTCGGCGGACGAATCGGCTCCGGCGCGTCCTCGACGCGGGCGTCCCGCTCGCGTTCGGTTCGGACTGTATGCCACTCGATCCGCTGCTTGGCGTCCACCACGCGGTTAACGCGTCCGCCGAAGCGCAACGACTCTCGGTAACCGAGGCCCTGCGAGCCTACACGTACGGCGGCGCCTACGCCGGCTTCGACGAGGATCGCCTCGGAACCCTCGAGGTCGGCAAACGCGGAGATCTGGTCGTCCTCGAGCAGTCGCCGTGGGAGGGCGACCGGATCGACGAGATCGACGTGGCACTGACGGTCGTCGACGGCGAGGTCGTCTTCGACGGGCGCGACGCGTAGCGTTTTCTCGATACTCACGCGCTGTGACCGATTGTAACCGTTATCGGCCCGGTCGTGGTAGGCGAGTGAGATGTCTGGGGAGAGACTCGAGGCGGCACCTGCCGTCGCCGTCGAGGACGCCCGTCGAACCTACCACCTCGCGGAGCCGGTTCACGCGATCGACGGCGTGTCGCTGACGCTCGGGGAAGGGTCGTTCACCGCGGTGATGGGGCCGAGCGGGTCGGGGAAGAGCACGCTGATGAACCTGATCGGCTGTCTCGACACGCCCGACGAAGGAGAGATCGAGGTCGGAGGTCGCTCAGTGAGGGTGCTCTCGGACGCCGAGCGAGCGCACTTGCGGGGGACCGAGATCGGCTTCGTTTTCCAGACGTTCAACCTGATGCCGCGGCTGACCGCCGCCGAGAACGTCACGCTCCCGATGGTGTTTCACGACGCGGTCGACGTGGATCGCGAGCAGCGCGCGCGGACGTTGCTCGAGCGGGTCGGACTCGGGGATCGGCTCGAGCACGTCCCGAGCGAACTGTCGGGCGGCCAGCGCCAGCGGGTCGCCGTCGCGCGGGCGCTCGCGAACGATCCGACGCTCGTGTTGGCCGACGAGCCGACGGGGAACCTCGACACCGACACCGAAGCGGAGATCATGGAACTGTTTACGGAGCTGAACGACGAGGGGACGACGATCCTGCTGGTAACTCACGAACGTCAGGTCGCCGAGTACGCCGATCACGTCGTCCACCTGCTGGATGGGCGGCTCGAGGACGTCGAACATCTGGGGGAGCGCCGTGACGTCGCCGTGCCCGTCGCCGATGCCGATACTACCCGCTCGAGTACCACTGGGGGAGAGCCATGAACGTCCTCGAGAGCCTCCGTATTAGCTGGCGTTCGATCACGTCCCACAAGCTCCGGTCGACGTTGACGACGATCGGCGTCGTGATCGGCATCGCCGCCGTGATTACCTTCATGGTGCTCGGGTCGGGCTTCTCCCAGAGCATCGTCGGTGACATCGAGGCCGATCAAGAACCGGTCATGACGGTTCACACCCAGACGGAACCCGCGGAAGGAGTCGGAATCGTTCCCGTCGAGACGCCGCTGTACACCGAAACCGACGTCGAAGAACTCGAGTCGATCGACGGCGTCGACTACGTCGCACCCGACGGCTCGCTCGACGTCGTCCAGATGGCGAGCGACGACGAACAGGTGACGGGTATCGTCGACGCACAGGCGACGACTGCCGACCGGTTCGAGCACGAGGCGTTCCTCGAGGGCGAGCCGTTCGACGACGAAGACGAGGCCGTCGTCAACGACCGGGCCAGCCAACTGTTCGAGGAGAACGTCTCTGCCGGCGACGAACTCACGCTGACCTTCGAAGATGGCGAGACGGAAACAGTAACCGTCTCCGGGATCATCGAGGCCGAGATGGGAGAGCAGACGCCACCACAGCTGTTCGTTCCCGTCGAACCCCACTACACGACGACGATAGAGACGCCCGACGGCGACGAGGAACGTGCGTATCCGGCACTGCAGGTGGGTGCCGAGAATCTCGACGCCGTCGATCCGGCTCAGGAAGCAGTCACCGACTACCTCGAGGACGAATCGCACGCAACCGAACTGAAAGGGGACGACGACGAGATCCTGGTCCAGACGCTCGAGGACGCGATCGAGCAGTTCACGGACATCGTCGATCAGTTGACGCTGTTTATCGGTGCCGTCGCTGCGATCGCGCTCATCGTGGGGTCGATCGGCATCGCGAACATCATGATCGTCAGCGTCACCGAACGCACCCGCCAGATCGGTATCATGAAAGCCGTTGGCGCGACGAAACGCGACGTCATGCAACTGTTTCTCGTCGAGTCGGCCATCCTCGGGATCATCGGTGCCGTCGTCGGCGTCGCGGTCGGACTCGGTGCCGGCTATCTCGGCGTGTCGCTGCTCGAGTGGCCGATGGCTTACCCCGTCGACTGGATCGTGATCGCCATCGTCGTCGGGATCGGCGTGGGAGTCGTCTCCGGCCTCTATCCGGCGTGGCGAGCGGCCCGCGTCGACCCGATCGAGGCGTTGCGCCACGAGTAGTCGGTTCCCGTTCCGTGCGGCGTGGTGTCAGGAACCGACACTATTATCGGCTCGAGATGAGACGTTCGACCGATGCCTGGTGCGATATTCGTCCTGGTCGGCGTTGCCCTCGTCGCGGTCGGTTGCTGGAAGCTCCAGCCGGCCTATCACGTATATCGCGGTGACATCGACGACGTCGTGTCGGTCGAGCGAGCCAACGGCCCCGTCGAACTCGAGGGGACGGCGACCGCCGTCGATGGGACGATCTCGTCACCGCTGACCGAGACGGAGTGTCTCGTCTACGAGTACGAGGTCGAGGAGTACCAGTCCAGTGGGAACAATTCCTCGTGGACCACCGTCGACGAAGGGACCGACGTCGTCCCGTTCCGACTCGAGGACGACACTGCGAGCGTCCGCGTCGAACCGGAGGGAGCCGACCTCGCCCTCTCGACGGAGATCACGATCGGTGTCGACGGTGGCGAACCTGAACCGAAGCAGGTCAGGGAGTTTCTCGAGACCCAGTCGGACCTCGAGTCCGAGAACAGTTCGATCGATCTCGGCGTCGTCGAGATTTCGACGGGGAACAACAGGCGCTACCACGAACGCCGGCTCGATCCGGGCGAGGAGGTGTACGTTTTCGGCCAGTCTCACTACGACATCGACGCCAGAGAGACGATGCGCGACGTCGGTGCGGTGATCGAGGACGGTCCCGAGACGCCCGCGTTCGTCGTCGCGGACTCCTGTCAGTACGTCGCCGCCAGGCGACTGGCGAAGCCAGGGGCGATCTGGATCGGCGGCGGCCTGCTCGCGGCGATAATCGGTTTACTCCTGCTATAGTAGCCACTGCAAGTCAGTGCACCCCTGATCACACGATAGCTGTGCGATCAGTGTGTAAATAGTTGCAGTTGTTACTATAGTGTAGCCTCTCACGTACGGTTGCAATCTCCGGCTGGTTGCTTTTGAGCCACACCGTTTCACTCCCGATTGCGATGGCTACGAGCTACAGCGACTTCGTCGGCGAGGTACAGCACCGAATCGAGGCTGGCCGACAGGCCGAAGGCGTCCGAACGACGCGTGCAGTCCTCGCGACGCTCGGCGAACGCGTCGGCGAAGGCGGTGCGACCGACATCGCGAGTCCGCTCCCGATGGAGATCGACCGCCACCTCCTCGAGGTCGAACACGGCCACACGTACGACTTCGACGAGTTCGTCGATCGAGTCCAGATGCGGATGAACTACGACGACCTCGACCTCGATGCTTCCTACGGGAAGCCCTCCGAAGTCGATCGGTCGGAGGCAGTCTACCAGAGCAAGGCCGTCGTCGCGCTCCTGAGCGAACTGGTCCCCGGTGGCGAACTCGCGAACGTCGAGAACCAGCTTCCCGCGGAGTTCGACGAACTGTTCGAGTTCGCCCACGCGGAGACGAAACCCTGGGACGAAGAGTCGGGATGAGTCAGTCGTCCGCAAGAGCGCGTCGTTCGTCGCCCTCGAGCAGTGGCGTTCCGTCTGCTTTCGGCCCTAGCTGTGGACCGAATGGTGGGTCCTCGGGATCGACGACGCGTCGCTTCTCGTAGTCTGTCGATCGTTCGACGGGGATCCGGCCGATCGAACTGATCATCTCGACGTAGTCGGCGAACGAGCGGAACTCGCCGTAGCCGCCGCCTGCCCGCTTGGTGATTTCCTCCGAGAGGATCGTCCCCATGAAGTCGTCCGCGCCGCAGTTCAGCATTTTCAGCCCCTGTTCGTCGCCGTACTTGACCCACGAGGACTGGACGTGGTCGACGTTGTCGAGGAAGAGCCGCGAGACGGCGATCATCAGTTCGTCCTCGTCGGTGCTTGCGCCCCCGGAGACGACGTCGTGCTCGAAGAGGGGCGTGTTCTGGTGGACGAAGGAGAGGGGAACGAACTCCGTGATCGCGCCGTCGACCCGCTTTTGCAGGTCCCGGATCCGTTTCAGGTGCAACGCGCGGTGGGCCTCGTTTTCCACGTGGCCGTACATGATCGTCGCCGTCAGTCCGAGGCCGACGTTCGCCGCGGCCTCCATCGCCTCGAGCCAGTCGTCGGTGCCGATCTTGCCCGGACAGATTACGTCCCGGACCTCGTCGACGAGGATTTCGGCGGCAGTACCGGGCACTGTATCGAGGCCGGCCTCCTTCAGCCGCCGGTAGACCTCCTCGTAGGACCAGTCGGTCCCCCGGCGGGCGTGGTACCCCTCCTCGGGCGTCATCGAGTGAACATGGACGCCGTCGACGCTCATCGCCGACATCTGGTCGACGTAGGTGCCGGGGCTGGTCTCGTAGACCTCCGGCGGTTTGTAGTTGACCTCCTTCGGATTCGGGTGGGCCTCGAGAATCTCGCGATGTTCGTCGTCGAGCGCGAACGCCGGGTGGAGGCCAGACACTGAGCAGACCTCGTAGACGCCGCGTTCGACCGCATCGCGGACGACCTCGCGCGACTCGGCGGGTGTCTTCGTGAACCCGACCGTCTCGACCTCGGCGTCACGTTCGAAGGTGTGTGCGGCGTCCTTGAAGTTACAGAACAGACAGCCCACGTTGCAGGCCGTCGTGACGTTGTTGTTGATATTCGCGGTGAAGGTGACCTCCTCGCCGACCACCTCGGCCCGCCGACGGTCGGCAGCCTCGAGGACCGCCTCCTTCCGCCGGCGGTCGATCCCCTCGACGTCCGTCCCCGTCGTGAGCAACTCGATGGCGTCCTCGACCGTGAGTCGATCGCCAGCACGGGCTTTCTCGAGTGCGTTCTCGAACGACTGCTCGGTCTCGGGGACGTGCTCGAACGTGAGGTCGGCCTCGGTCACCGGTCGCTCCATCGGCGTAACGATGCCCACACAGCGAGAAAAGCGTGATGGATTCCCGAACCTGCTATCGACCGTTACTCGTCGTCGCTCGTTTCGGTAGTCGTCTGGTCCTCGGCTGTTTCTCGGTCGATCGCTTCGTCAGCCGTCTCGAGGGCTGTTTCGTCGCCGTCAGCCGTCTCATCGGCTGTCGTCCCGCTATCATCGCTGTCGTCTTCGGGTGTCTCGTCGGCAGTTTCGTCACCGTCGGATGCCTCACCATCGACCGTCTCGGAATCGCCCCCGTCATCGTCGACTGTCTTGGTGTCGTTCTCGTCGTCGCGGGTCTCGAGGCCGGCATCACCGCCGGCCGCCTCAGCGCCAGCGTCCTCGAGGTCCTCTTCCTCGCCCCCCTCGGAATCGATTTCGACGTCGGTGTGTTCGTCGTCTCCGCCTTCGTTCGACGGCTCGAGGCCGGTTTCGTCGGTCGCCGTCTCTGGGATATCCTCCTCGGTCGACGTCTCGATGTAGGCCTCGTCGTCGAGTGTCTCGACGTCGGCTTCTTCGTCGGTCGTCTCGCCATCGTTGCCGTCGATATCGGTCTCGTCGTGTCTGAGCACGATCCCGGCCTCCTCCGGATCGGAGTCGGTGTCTACGTCCTCGGCGTCGACCTCGAACTCGTCGAGCGAGTCCCGGAGGTCGTCGGCCCGCTCGGTCAGCGAGTTCGCGCCGGAGGCGACTTCTGAGATGGTGGCGGTCTGTTCCTCGACGGCGGCCGCGACGGTTTCGGTCTCGTCTTTGGTGTCTTCGCTGATGGTGGTCGCTTCGTCGACCATGTTGACGACGCGTTCGCTCGCCCGAGCCTGGTCGTCAGTCGCGTCGTTGATCGACTGGATGCTCTCGTTTGCCGTCTCGACCTGTGCTGCGATCTCGTCGATGGCCTCGATCCCTTCGCCGATCACTTCGCTTCCCTCGTCGACGCGCTCGCGCATCTGCTCGATCTCGTCGACCGTCTCGTCGACCGACGACTGGACTTCCGTGATCAGTTCGTCGACCTCCTGGGTCGCGTCGGCCGTCTCCTCGGCGAGTGACTTCACCTCGTCGGCGACGACGGCGAACCCGCTTCCGTCTCCACCGGCCGCAGCCGCCTCGATCGAGGCGTTCAGTGCCAGCAGGTTCGTCTGACCGGCGATGTCGTCGATGAGGTCGACGACGTCGCTGATCTCGCCCATCTCGTCGTCTAACCGCTGGATCTGGTCCGTGATCTCGTCGGCCTGGCGCTCGAGGGCGTTCATCTGGGTGCGGATCGCACTGGCCGCATCCCCTGCAACGTCCGCGCGGTCCGCGGCTTCGCCCGAAACCGCCGCGACGTCGTCGGCGGTCGAGGCGATCTCCTCGACGGTCGCCGAGAGGTCGTTCATCTCGCTGTAGACCTCCTGGAACCGGTCGCTCTGGTTGGCCGTCGCCGTCGCGATCTCCTCGGTCGAGTGGCTCACTTCGTCGCCCGCGCGTTCGATCTCTTGGACGCGGTGGGTGACGTCCGCACTGATCCCGTCGACGTCCTCCGCCAGTTGCTGGATGTCGACGATCGTCCGTTCGAGGTCCTCGAGCATTGCGTTGAACGCCGCTGCAATCTCCGAGAGTGCCTCGTTGTCGACGTCTTCGTCCAGCCGCTGGGTGAAGTCACCCTCGGCAGCCTGGGACATGACGCCGGCAAACTCCGCTGCCTTTCGCTCGAGTCGGTCGGCGAGTTGTTCGGCTTCACGGCGTGCCTCGGCCGCCTCCTCCTGAGCGGTTTCGGCATCTGCCTTGGACTGCTCTAAGTCCTCGATGGACCGCTCGAGGTCGCGGTGCATCGTCTCGAGCGAATCGCCGAGTTTTCCGGGAACGTCCTCCTCGAGGACGGACGAGTCGAACTCCTGTTCCGCGATCGCATCGGCCTGATCTGCCGCCGTCTCGAGGTACGCCTGGATGTCGGCGAACGAGTCTCGAACCTGTCCGACCTCGTCGATTCGATCGTCGTCGGGAATCTCGACGTTCGTCGAGCCGTTCGAGAGGGTGGCCGCGTTGTCGGCGAGGTCGTCGAGCGCGTTGGCCGTCGAGCGCCCAATCGTCGCGCCGACGAACAGCAGACTACCGACCGCGATACCGCCAAGCAAGATCAACGCGACCGCGACGTCGTCGGCGAGTTCGTATACGTCGTCCTGGGGTGCATGCGAGACGAGTATCCAGTTCGTGTGCGGGACGTTGGCCCAGGCGACGACTTCGTCCGTGTCGCTGTAATCGAGTGCGCCGGCGTCGTCCGAGGCGTCTTCTCTGGCCTCGAGCACTTCGCTGTCGACGCCGTCACGGTACTCCGTCAGTACCTGCGTCTCGTCGTGGGTCGCCATGATCTCGCCGGTTTCGATGTGGACGATTTCGGTCTCTGCCCCTTCGATTGGTTCGTCGAACGTATCCGCGAGGTCGGTCGCGGTGACCGTGATCATCACGCCACCGGAGACGTCCTCGTCGTCGACGGTACTTATGAGTGCGACGACCTCTTCGGCGTCGTCGCCGCTGCCGAACTCGAACGTATTCGTAAACGTCGAATCGACGCTCATGTGTCCGTCGTACGTGTACGAGATCCGGTTGCCACCGATCTCGCTATCACTGTGGTACTCCATATCGAACGCCGAGATATCTTTTCCGACGGCGTCGTCGGTCGTACTGTACATAATCTGGTTGGAGTCCATATCGAAGTAGTGGACCCCGTGATACGCGTTGAACTCCCCGTCCTCTTCGTCCAGTCTCGACTGAATCTCTTCGTCGTCGCCCTCGATCAGTTCGTTACTGGCCGAAACCGTCGCCGCTACCTGTTCGTTCGTCTGAATCCAGTCACTGAGTTCGTCCGCCCGGTCGTCCGTCGCGAACGCCATCTCGTTCTGGGCGTTCGCACTGACTTCGCCCGTGATTCCGACGTAGAAAAACAGGGCGGTTGCGACGGTGATGACCAGCGTAATCCCGATAACTAGCCCGAACTTGGCGACGTAGCTCCGCCGAATGCGAGTAGGTAACACCTTCCCCGACCGGAATGTCATTTCTATAAACAGATACCTAGTGCGTGAAAGTGCTTGTGGCCCAACTGGTCGACAACTAGTGTGAACGGTCGTCGTATTTATCGCATTATTTGCCACTTAATCGGCACCGAATCCGATCGAGGGCATCGATCTGTGAACTCGAGTGTCGGCGTCGGCCGAGGCATTCGCCGGCTTGCCGAAAGGATCAATTCCCGACGGAACCGAATAGGGAGTGCTACACACACTCATGGATGGCTTGACTCGTAGCTCGATCCGTCTCAGTCGTGGCGATACGGCTTACGTCGTCGGCATCGTCTCCGGCGCACACTTCCTGTCTCACGTCTATTTACTCGCGTATCCGCCGCTTTTCCCGCTGATCGGTGCCGAGTTCGATCTCACGACGACCCAGCTCGGGTTGCTCGTGACCGCAATCTACCTGCCGACGCTCGTCTTGCAGCTCCCGCTCGGGGAACTCGTCGATCGGATCGGGGCGAAACGCATCCTCGCCGCCGGACTCGTCGTCACCTCGCTCGGAGTCTCACTGTCCGGGCTGGCGACCTCCTACTGGACGTTGCTCGCGCTCGCGTTCGTCTCCGGGATCGGCCAGTCGGTCTTTCACCCCGCCGACTACGCGCTGCTCGAGAGCGTGACGGATTCGACCAATCAGGGATCGGCGTTCGGCCTGCACACGTTCGGCGGCTTCGCCGGTTTCGCCGCCGCACCGATCGTAACGGGAACGATCGGCGTTCGAGTCGGCTGGCAGGCCGCCCTACTCGTGGTCGGTTCGCTCGGCTTCGTCTACGCGGCTATCGTCCTCCTAACGACCGAGTCGGTCTATCGACGACAGATTCGCGACTCGAGCCCGGACGCTGGCGTCGCCGTCTCCGGGGCGGCCGCCGACGTCAAGAAGACGGTCACCGATCTCCTGGGGCTGTTCCGGTCGGAACTGCTCGTCGTCTTCTCGTTTTACCTCGTCTCGATGATGGCCATCGTCGCCTTCCAGTCGTTCACGACCGTGTTCGCGGTCGAATCGCTCGAGTTCGCCGAGTCGACGGCCAACAACGTATTGACCGCCTACCTCGTCGGGACGGCGGTCGGCGTCGTCGCTGGCGGCCCGCTCGCGGACCGCGTCCCGTTCCAGCCCGTCATCGTCGCTTCCTTCACCGTCGCGGCCGTCGGCGTCTGGTTTGCCGTCGGTATGGCATCCGACGCTGGATTCGTCCTCGCAGCGTCGATCTTCGGCGTGGTCGGACTGGCGACCGGTCTGGCGCTTCCCGCTCGGGACAAACTCGCGAACTCGTTTGCCGCTGCGGGATCGACCGGAAAGAGCTTCGGTTTCTTCTTCACCGGGCTCTCGCTCGGTGCGGTGATCAGTCCGGTCCTGATCGGTGCGATCATCGACGCACGCTCCGTTGTCGCCGCCTTGCTCGTCGCCGGCGGTTTCCTCGTCGTCGCGGCATCGATCGTCGTCGCCGTTCGCCTGCTCGAGTTGCCACGGACGAACGCTGGATAGCTCTCGCATACGATCGTCCGAAACTGTAGCGTACGATACACAGCTACGTCACGGAACGCCCCGAGAAGAGAAGTCGTGGCTCCGATTTGATTCGCTCGAACCGTTTTTTCGTTACTCGTCGTTCGCGGTTTCGATATCGGTTTCGTCGTGTCTGAGGACGATGTCGGATTCGTCCGAGGCGGAGTCGTCGTCTACGGTCTCGGCGTCGACCTCGAACTCGTCGAGCGAGTCCCGGAGGTCGTCGGCTCGCTCGGTCAGCGAGTTCGCACCGGAGGCGACTTCGGAGATGGTGGCGGTCTGTTCCTCGACGGCGGCCGCGACGGTCTCGGTCTCGTCTTTGGTGTCTTCGCTGATGGTGGTCGCCTCGTCGACCATGTTGACGACGCGTTCGCTCGCCCGAGCCTGGTCGTCAGTCGCGTCGTTGATCGACTGGATGCTCTCGTTTGCCGTCTCGACCTGTGCTGCGATCTCGTCGATGGCCTCGATCCCTTCGCCGATCACTTCGCTTCCCTCGTCGACGCGCTCGCGCATCTGCTCGATCTCGTCGACCGTCTCGTCGACCGACGCCTGCACTTCCGTGATCAGTTCGTCGACCTCCTGAGTCGCATCACCGGTCTCCTCGGCGAGGGACTTGACCTCGTCCGCGACGACGGCGAAGCCATCACCCTCCTCGCCGGCCGCAGCCGCCTCGATCGAAGCGTTCAGCGCCAGCAGGTTCGTCTGACCGGCGATGTCGTCGATCAGATCGACGATCTCGCTAATTTCGTCCATCTCGTCGTCCAGCCGTTCGACCTGGTCAGTGATCGCGTCGGCCTGGTTCTCGAGGGCGTTCATCTGGGTACGAATCGCGCTGGCCGCATCGCCCGCGATGTCGGCTCTCCCGGCAGCCTCTTCCGAAACGTTTGCGACGTCGTCGGCGGTCGAAGCGATCTCCTCGATGGTCGCCGAGAGGTCGTTCATCTCGCCGTAGACCTCCTGGAACCGGTCGCTCTGGTCGGCGGTCGCCGTCGCGATCTCCTCGGTCGAGTGGCTCACCTCGTCGCTTGCGCGTTCGATCTCCTGAACGCGGTGGGTAACGTCCGAACTGATGTCGTCGACGTCACTTGCCAGTTCCTGGATGTCGACGACCGTCCGTTCGAGATCCTCGAGCATTGCGTTGAACGCCGCTGCAATCTCCGAGAGCGCCTCGTTGTCGACGTCCTCGTCGAGTCGCTGGGTGAAATCTCCCTCGGAAGCATCGGCCATGACGTCGGCGAACTCGGCTGCCTTCCGCTCGAGTCGATCGGCGAGTTGTTCGGCTTCCTGCCGTGCTTCGGCGGCCTCTTCCTGTGCAACCTCGGCTTCGGCTTTGGATTCCTCGAGGTTCTCGATAGACTGCTCGAGGTCGTGGTGCATCGTCTCGAGCGAGTCGCCGAGCTTTCCGGGGACCTCCTCCTCGAGAATTGCCGAGTCGAACTCCTGGCCAGCGATCGCGTCGGCCTGATCTGCCGCCGTCTCGAGGTATTCGCGGATGCCCTCGAAGGAGCGTCTGACCTGGCCGACCTCGTCGATACGGTCGTCGTCAGAGATTTCGATGTCGGTATCGCCGGCCGAGAGGGAGCGAGCGTCCTCGGCGAGGTCGTCTATGGCGTTTGCGGTCGAGCGCCCGATCGTTGCGCCGATGGCGACGAAGCCGGCGAGAGCGATGGTGATCAGGACGATCAGCGAGGTAGCGACGTCGTCGGCGAGTTCGTACGCGGTGTCCTGTGGCGCGTGGGTGACGAGTACCCAGTCGGTGCCCGGAACGTACGCATAGCCGACGACCTCGTCGGTGTCGTCGTACTCCGTCGCGTCGACTGCGTCGGTTCCCATGACGCGTGCGGCGTGGACGACTTCGCCGTCCGCCCCGGTCTGGTAGGTAGACAGGACTTCGTCTGGCTCATCGGCAATCATCACTTCGCCGTCGTCGGCGTCGACGACCTGCGTGTAACTTCCTTCGATCGTATCTTCGAACTGATCGGCCAGATCGGTCGCGGAGACGACAACCATCACCGCGTTCTCCCGATCGGTTCCCTCGACCGGACTCATGAAGGCGATAAGCTGGTCACCGCCGTGTTCGAAGGTATCGGTGTAGGTCGAATCGACGTTCAGGTCGCCTGTGTAGTCGTATTCTCGAATGTCGTCGTCGGAGAGGCGGGCGTGAAGTTCGAGATCCAGTTCACCGATATCGTCACCGGCGACCGATTGATCCGTCGTGTGGATTATCCGGTCGGTCGTGAGATCGACGTGGTGGATTGCGTGAACGGCGTCGTCCATCTCCTCCTGTTCGTCACGTAACGTCCGTTCTATCTCTACTTCCGATCCGTCCGTAAGGACCTCGTTCGCTGCAACCAGTGTCGTCATCTGCTCGTAGTCTTCGACCCAGTCCGAGAGGCCGTCGGCTTCCGCGTCGGCGTTCATCGACATCTCGTTTTGGACGTTCGCCGTGATCTGGCCCGTAATATCGACGTAGAAAAACACTGCCGCAGCCGAAGTAATGAGGAGAACGACGAGCATCACGGCTGCAAACTTTCGCATGTAGCTCTTGCGGACGTACTCCATCGATAACGAGTCGGATTCCCGGACGTACTCCGTCGGCGAGACGCCGATCGGGTTTCGAACGTGTTCTGTCGGTAGCCGGCTACCCACTTTACGAACGTATTTCGTCGGTAGCAACCCCTTCAACTTACGAATGCGTTCCGTCGGGACCGAATCAGTCACCTTACGGACATACTTTGTGGGGAGGAGATCACGTATCGACATTTATGAAATACTGATCTCATGTTGTAAAATCGCTTGTGGCCCTTTCGACGCCGATACGTGTTTTCCGAGCTATCACGACAGCTGACCATCATATGGCCATTTCAGTCGGGCGGGTCCAGCCGTTGCCTCGAGAGTCGTCTCTCTGTGCGATCGATACTGAAACCTTCTTGGGGAATCGCACCGGGTGTTCGGATATGTACGACAGCGAGTGGCCCCTGTCGAGGTGGCAGCCGTGACGAGTGTCAAGGAGTTCCGAATCGAGGCGGCTGCGACCACCGACGAACTCGGCCGCGGTTCGTTCGTCTTTACCGACGACTACTCCGTTTTCGACTGGGGGAAGATGCCCGACCCGATCCCCGACAAAGGCAGAAGTCTCTGTACGATGGGCGCGTTCAACTTCGAGACCCTCGAGTCGGCGGGCATCCCGACTCACTACCGTGGCGTCGTTCCCGACGACGGCGACGAGCCAGTCTCTCTCGAGGACGTCTCGGAACCTCCCCGAGAGATGGCGATCGAACTCACGCAGGTCCCCGACCTCCCCAACGACGGCCGAGAGTACGACTACGACAGCTACCACGCCGACGCCGGCGACAACTACCTGATCCCACTCGAGATCGTGTTCCGGAACCGGGTCCCGATCGGCTCGAGTCTCCGCCGGCGCACCGACCCCGACGACCACGGGCTCGACGTCGATAGCTGGCCGGACGAAGTCGTCGACCTCGACGAACCGATCGTCGAGTTCTCGACGAAGTACGAGGAGAGCGACCGCTATCTGGACCGCGAGGAGGCCGACGCGATCGCCGGCAAAGCCGACGTCGCCGACCTCGAGTCGCTGGCTCGCGAGGTCAACCGACTCGTCACCGACCGCGCCGAGGAAGCGGGACTCGACCATCAGGACGGCAAGATCGAGTGTTGCTACTACGACGGCGAGATCCGCGTCGCCGACGTCGTCGGCACGTTCGACGAGAACCGCTTCAGCTACGAGGGAACCCAGCTCTCGAAGGAAGTCCTCCGGCAGTACCACAAGCGAACCCAGCCGGAGTGGGTCCAGGCCGTCGAACAGGCCAAAGCCGAGGCCAAACGCAAGGACGTCGCCGACTGGAAGTCCCGCTGTGAGGTGGAGCCGGAGCCACTCGAGGACGAGGTGCTCGAGACTGCACGGGACATGTACTGTGCGGGAGCCAACGCCTACGTCGGCCGAGAGCTGTTCGACGCACCGCCGCTCTCGAGTGCGATCGGTGCGGTTCGTCGACTGTAACGAGTCACTTCCCTTTTCCTGTGTCTAGTCATCGCATACCGCACTTACAGCGTCGCTCGTCGCCGTATTCAGTAACCCTCATATGCAGCGAGTCCACATGCAGTAGCAAGCAATGACTGTTCCCGTCACCCTGGTTCCGGCGAGTATCGTCCCGTTCGATCCGACGGTCGGCGTCACGGTCGTCGCCAGCATCATGCTGACCGTCTTCGTCGCTGCTATGACGTTCCTGGCTCTCGCACCGGTCGTCTCCGAGAAGTGGAGCCAACAGCTAGGCGGTGCCGCGAGCGGTCCGTCGCTCGAGACCGAAGCCAACGAAGCCGACTAATCCTTCTTTAGAGCCCGTACTGGTCACGTACCAGATGGGCCATTCCGCGCTCCTCGAGGACGTCCATCGGTGCGAGCATATCGAGTTGAACGACGCCCGGGAGCCGTCCGATCTGGACGCCGCCGGTGAACGTACACCGCGAGCGGACCTCACCCTCGCTCATTCCCAGCAGGTCGCTCGCCCGGTCGAAGGCGTTCTGTGTCGCGTCGTTGATCGTCGCGCCGGAGCCGATTACCTGGATCGGTCCCATGTCGTCCTCGAGGTCGACTCCGTGGTGGGACGCGAGCTCTCGGCCCGCTTCGCGTTCCCCCTCACTGTACGGCTTCGAGATGAACGGCAGATCCTCCTCGTTGGGCAGCAGGATCGGCCCGTCGATCTCGAGGTCTTTGATAACTTCGACGCCCATTCGCACCGTGCCGCTGACGTCGGTCGTGTGCAGGGAGAGTTCGCCGTCGCCCTGGTTGGCGTGGAGGTCGCCGACGTAGACTCCGCCGCCGTCGACCTTGACGGGACAGATTAGGGTCGCACCGGCGCGGACCTCGGGGACGTCCATGTGGCCGTCCGTTCGTTCTTCGAGTTCGTCCTCGCTCTCGAGACCCCAGTCGTGGTCGGCACCGATCAGGAACTGTCCGAAGTCGCCGGCGTTGTGCGAGTCGGGGAGTTCGACCGGCGGCGTCGTGCCGACGTTGCCGATGAAGGGGCGCAGTCGGCCGAGCGTGCCGGGCATCTCCGAGGGTTCGTACAGCAAGATTGGGTGCTGGCGGGAGTTCTCGGGGATGTCCATCACCTCCACGGCGTCTTTCGCGAGTTCGTGTGCACCCGACTCGTCCATCGTGAGTCCGACGGTCCGATCCTCGTCGAACGCGACGGTGTAGCCGTACTCGAAACCGAAGGAGGAGGCGTTGGCACCACACTCTGCACAGCGGATCGCGTCCTCGCCGGTGCCCTCGACGACGGAGTCGGGCCACTCCGTCCCACACTCGGGACACCGGTGGTCGACGAACGGGTCGTCGTCGAACGCCTCCTCGCGTTCGCGCATCGTCCCGGTGCTCGTCGCCATGCTCGTGACCTCGATCTCCCGGATCTTCAGGGCGACCGCGTCGCCGACCTCGGCGTTCTCGACCCGGATCGGCCGCGTTACCTCGTGGCCGCCGCGAAACTCCGGCGTGATCATCGGCCCCCAGCAGGCCGGCGGTGTGTAGGTCTCGATCGTCCCGCCGTCGGCGACCGTCCCGGCCCACTCCTGATCCGGGCCGACGAGTCCGAGCGTGTACTGGTCGACCGATAGCTCTTGCTGGATTTCACGTTGTGCCATAGCATACCAATCTACGACGGCGGCGAAAATAAACGTACAGTAGCACGCTACCTGCAGGCCCCTGTGTTCGAGGGCGTAACGGTCGATCCAGAAAACGTGTGAACCGAGTCGGTCCGACTACAGCGGTATCGAACGTCGGCTAGCGAACACTCGAGCGACGTCTCCGGCTACTCCCACTCGGGGAGCGACGCAGCTTCCGCCTCGGATACCGAGATCCAGGCGTCGTCTCGGGCGATGTCGGCGATAACGAGGTGTGGCTGCCCATCGATCTCGTCGATCGCCGCCACGACGTCGCCGCTCTCCACTGGCAGCGTTCCGATAGTGCCTGGATTGAGCGTCATGTTCAATTATACTTTCCTTATCGCTATGAACGTTTCGGGTTAAACCCAGCTAGTGAGTGGAATTCCATCAAAATTGCCTACCTTCGACTGTCTCGAAATGTAATGGTCGTACACTCAGTCGTCGGCGATCGCGTCGCCGATCCCGTCGACCGGTCGGTCGGGAGTGATCTCGTCGATCTCGTCGGGGAGACCGAGCTGATAGTCGCTCTCGTTCTCCCGGACTGTCGTCCGGCCGCGGTGGACCGAGACGTCGCCGTTCAGGTGGAGACGGACAGCTTCGAGCAAGGCGTCGGCCTCGAGGGGCTGTCCGCGGCGTTTCACCGCCTCGGCGTCGGCGTCGTCGGGGACGTCGAACGCTCGCTGGGTGATGATCGGTCCCTGGTCGAGGTCCGTCGTCACGTAGTGAGCGGTGACGCCGGCGACGCGGACGCCTTCCTCGATGGCCTGACGGTACGCTTCCGCGCCGGGGAAGGCGGGTAGCAGGGAGGGATGGACGTTGATGATTCGGTCCTCGTACCGAAAGACGACGTTGGGGCTGAGGATCCGCATGTAGCGAGCCAGCACGACGAGGTCGACGTCGTATCGTTCGAGCAACTCGAGCAGTCGCTCCTCGTCTTGCTGCCCGTTCTCGTCGCCGACGTCGTGGAACGGAACGTCGTAGTGGTCGGCCAGCGGCTCCAGGTCGTCGTGGTTTCCGATCACGACGCCGACGTCGGCCCCGAGTTCGTCGTTGGCCCAGGCCTCGAACAGTGCCTCGAGGCAGTGGCTCTCTTTCGTGACGAGGACGGCGATCTGCTGGTTCTCGCGGTCGGACGGGAACCGGACCTTGACGTCGAGTCCGAGGTCGTCGCCCAACTCGTGGAGGTCCTCCCGGAGTTTCGCCTCCGTACAGACCATCTCGCTGGTATCGACGGCCAGGTACATCCGGAAGACGTCGTCCCGGACCGCCTGATCTAAGTCCTCGATGTTGACCCCGCGCTCGAACAGGAGGCTCGTCACACGCGCGATCAGTCCGGTGTCGTCCTCTCCGATCACCGTGATTTCGGTTACGTCGGTCGTCATCGGGGCCACCTCCGCTCGAGCGTCGGTCGGAACATTACGAGGTGTTGCAATCCCTGGGTAGGCAAAAACCCTGCTTTTTGCGGTCGCAGAGCCGAAATTCGGATGATCTTTGCTGTGGGTTGAGAAGAACGGTTCGTAGTCCGGTGCCTGCGCTGAATCCGATGGGTCGTCGACGGCGAAAAGGGAAGTTCGGCCCGTGCTCGGATCGGGCAGCGGACTGTCGCTGGTTCAGTGGTTCTCGTGGATGTGGCTCTGTAACGATCCGACGTCATTGAATCCTTCGTCGCAGACGGCGCAGGTGTTGTGGTGTAACGCGACGTGCTGGGTCACGCCTGCGGCTGACTGGAAGCTCTCGTCACAGGTGGAGCAGTTGTAGCCCATAACGATGCTAGTTGAAGACACGCCGCTCAAAAAGGGTTGCTAGGAACCGCCCGCCCTTCACACCTATACTTTGGCAAAACGCTCGTCTCCGGTCATTCATCCAGCGATGACGGTCGGGCGGTCCGCGATAATCGATCGTCCGCCCGAGGTCACCGCAACTCGTCGGCCCGCCGCCGCAACGACGGATCGACGGTCGTATCGTCTGCGAGTTCCGCGAGTTCGTCGCTCGCGTTGCACTTCGCAAGCCCCTCGAGCGCCCGTCGCCGGAACTCGCCGCGAAGCCCGCCCATCTGGACGAGCAGTGCAAGGTTCGTTCGTTCGCCGCGCTCGACCATGCGGTCGATCGCGTCGCGTCGATGCGTGTGCGAGACGGCCGATTTGACTGCGGTCTGGAAGTGTGTCGACATGGTCGTACTGATCGCTGTCACCTGGTATCTTCTCGAGAGACGAACGCGTCGCCCCACGCCCTGATCCACTGCTTCTCTGGAGTTTCGGCGGTTACCGCCGAGTAGATCGTACAGGAGTCGGGCCTGTCGTCGTGTCGCTCGAGGTAGGCCTGATAACACGGCGAGACGTCCGGTTCGTCCGGTCCATCCACGTCTGGTTCGGACGCGGCTGGTCGTGTACCAGGATCCGATTCACCGTCGGTGTCGTGGTCGGTCACGTCGTCGGTCACCTCAATCCGCGAGTCCGATCTCTTCCTGGGCGTCGGCATCCGTTTCCGCGGCCGATTCGTCGTCACCCTCTGCTGGCGGTTCGAACGTCGGGAACCGATCTTCGTACGTCGTCCAATCTTCCTCGAGTTCCTCGTCGGTGAGCAGACAGTCCGCGAGGTCGCTCCGGAGCGCGTCGTGGTCGATCTCGACGCCGATCAGCACGAGTCGAACGTTCCGGTCGCCCCAGCGGTCGTGCCACAGCTCCTCGAGTTCGGGGTTTTCCTCGAGTTGCTGCTCTCGTTCGTCGGCGGGAAGCGCGTCGAACCACGTTCCGGCGGGTGCGACCCGCACCGACTGGCCGGCGACGTTGAGGGTGATCGCCTCGTCTTTGCGGCTCACGTATCGCTTCTCGCCCGCGGTTTCACCGCTCGCATCGGAATCCTCGCTTCGCTCGGATACCGCCGCTCCCGTTCGCCCTTCCGAGGCCTCACACTGTTCGTCCTCGCTCGCAATCCAGAAGTGCCCCTTCGAACGAACGACGTCGTCCGGGAACTCGTCGAGGAAGTCCGCGAAGCGTTCGGGGTGGAACGGCCGCCGCGCCTCGAAGACGAACGAGGTGACGCCGTGTTCCTCCTCGGCGGACTCGTGGGGCTGTTGCAGTTCCTGCATCCAGCCTGCGGACTGGCGGGCCTCCTCGAAGTCGAACCGCCCGGTCTCGAGGATCTCGTCGGGGTCGATCCGGCCGTGTTCCGTCCTGACGATTTCGGCTCGCGGCTGGAGCGTCGACACCGTCGATTCGATCTCTTCGAGGGTCTCCTCGTCGACCAGATCGCACTTGTTCAACAGGAGGACGTCACAGAACTCGACCTGCTCGACGAGCAGGTCGCCGAGGTGTTTCTTCGTTCCGTCGTCGTCGAGAATCTCTTCCGACGTCATCGCCTCGTCGAACTGGTGGGCGTCGACGACGGTGACCGTCGTATCGAGGTGACAGCCCTCGAGCGGTTCGATGCCGGTCTCTTCGTAGAACTCGGTGGGGTCGAGATCCGACTGGTCGAACCCGAGCGTAAGCGTCTGGGCGACCGGTAGCGGTTCGGCGACGCCGGTCGATTCGACGACGACGCCGTCGAACTCCCGTTCGGAGGCTGTGAGTTCGCCGATGGCGTCGAGCAGGTCGCCACGCAGTTCACAGCAGATACAGCCGTTCGAGAGTTCGACTAGCTCTTCGTCCTCGTCGGCGATGTCCGAGGATTCGGCGACGCGGTCGGCGTCGACGTTGACCTCGCCCATGTCGTTGACGAGGACCGCCAGTTCGCGGTCGGTTTCCCGCAAGACGTGGTTCAGCGTGGTCGTCTTCCCGGCACCGAGCGTTCCTGATAGCACTGTCACGGGGATCGAGTCGTCGCTCATCGATTAACAATACACACCAGGATCTAATAGTAGTTATTATCTTAGACGCCATAGTTATTAAACTCTGCACGCTTCCTCTCGCGACGCTCCAGTCCGCTCGAGAGCAGGTGAGAACGTCCGATATTCCGGCTTCGGAGTGTGGCAAAACGAAAATACAGCCGAAAGTCGAGTGCTGGCTGTCATACGGTTTACTGTAAGTCATTTCCGGTGAACTGCGCCCAGGACAGCGGTTGCACCGGTAAATCGGTACAGCAATCCGTCTCAGTAGCCGATCGGTCCGCCGACGCGTCTACGAACGGTGTCGACGAGGTATCCGCCGATGTAGCCGAACGGGGCGATGATGACGACCAACATCGTTAGCCATCCCAGCGCGAGTATGATCGTGATGAAGATTCTGTCACCGACGCTTTCGATCCCGAACATGCCCGTTGTCCGCGTTATCGCCAGTATCGGTATCAGTGCAAGCGTGCCAACGGTCGCTGCGAGGGCCCCGTTGTTCGCCGACGGGTCGTAGAAGCCGCTTCTGGCGGCCGCGACGCCACCGCCGACCAGCGCTGCTGGCATCAGCCAGCCCGGCCGATTCAGTCCGAAGTTCACGACGAGACCGAGTACGACGACGGTCGCTGCTCCCCACAGGACTGGCCCGCGGCCGTACTCGAAGGTCGGTTCGATTGTCTGTCTCATTACGATACTGTATTTCAACTGAAATTTGTGGCGCTATATAACTAGGGGCCAGACGCCGTTTCACTGTCGGACAGTTACTCGAGGTCGGTATCGAACGTCCGTTCGCGTTCTCGCGAGCGACCGTCGGCCGCCGTTGCCTCCCGGTCGCCGCCGGCAGTGTCCGCGGACGACGCCAGGAACTGCTCGACGTCGTCGACCGTCTCCGTCTCGAGCAACACCTCGAGGCGTCGTTCGAACTCCGCGTCCGAGAGTTCGCCGTCGGCGTACCGGGTACGAAGCCGCTCGAGGGCGTCTTGGTGGTCTTCGACCGTACTGGCTTCCTCCTCGTCGACTTCCGTCTCGAGTAGCGGAGTCAACTGCTCGAGTATCTCGCCGCCGAAGATGAGTGCGAATATCGCCACGATGATCGCGATCGACGTCTCGATAGCCGCAAGTGCGACGAACGTCGCGAGAACGGCGACGATGACGATAGCTGCCGGCACCGAAATCCGGGCGTTCGGCCGAGCGGTAGTCATACACTGATGTTCGCGGACCAACACAAAAACGCTGTCATCGGTTTCGTTCCGTACTGGTTGGTCACCGTGACCGTCGTCGACCGACATATTATGAATTCTACTGGGCCAAATATTGGCTATTAATAGAACAAAGGACTAAAATAATAAAGTGGTGTATCGTGGCTCGATGTACGAGTGCGTTATCGTCGGTGGCGGCATCCACGGAACCTACCTGATCCAGCGGCTGCTCGAGGATACCGACCTCGAGCGCGAGGAGGTTCTGATCGTCGACCCACACAATCGGCTCCTGGCCTCGTTCCGGCGGAAAGCTGCTGCCTGCGAGATGGACGAACTCCGGTCGACGTTCGTCCACCACGTCGGGACGGAGCCGTTCGGACTCGAGGACTTCGCCGAGGCCCGCGGCCGCGAGGACGACCTCCTGCCGACGCCGGGCTATCCGCGCCGGCCGTCGCTGTCGCTGTTTCTCGACTACGCCGACTACGTGATCGACCGGGGCGAACTCGAGTCGCTTCGCCGGCAGGCGACCGTCGAGTCGATCCGTCGAGTAGCCGACTCGGGGGACAGCGTCGTTCTCGAAACCGCCGAAGCGGGGACGATCCGGACGCGAACCTGCGTCCTCGCGATCGGTCACGGCGACCGCTATCATCGCCCGGCGTGGGCCGAAGACGTCGACGGAATCGCACACGTCTGGGACTCCGAGTTCGACCCCGACGCGCCGGCCACCGAGACGGTCGTCGTCGGTGGCGGGATCACCGCCGCACAGCTTTCGACCTGTCTGGCCGAGCGAGAGTCGGTCACGTTGCTGTCGCGCCACGACCTCGAGGAGGCGGTCGTCGAGGCCGAGCCGCCCTGGATCAACTGGAATCACATCGAGAGACACCTCCACCGGCATCCACCCGGCTCGCAGGCTCGATACGAGGTGCTTCGAGAGGCGCGAAACGACGCCACGATCCCGCCGACGTTGCTCGAGCGCCTCGAGTCGGCTGCCGACGACGACGACCTCTCGATTCGTCACGGAGCGGTCCGTTCGGCTCGCACGGTCGACGGCGACGTCCGACTCCTCCTCGAGAACGGCGGCTGTCTCTCCGCGGCGCGAGTCGCCCTCGCGACCGGGTTCGACCCCGTTTTCGATCACCCGTTCGTCGACCGCGTCGCCGAGACACTCGACCTCGAGCGTGGCTATCGTGGGATGCCCGTCCTGGACGATCGGACGCTCGCCTGGTGCCATCCCGACGGCGAACGGAGTTCGATCCACGTCTCCGGTGCGCTGGCTGCCGGAACAGTCGGTCCGCTCGCTGGCAACGTCGCCGGTGCGCGGCGGGCGGCAGACCGGCTCACCGAGTCGATTACGGGCGATCCCCCGGAGGTCGTTTCCGCCGACTGACTTCCGATCGACGCGAAACCGGACCGTTTTGTACTCGTGTGCAGTATTGGATTCAATGAGCAAGATACGTCCACCGGAACTCGAGGACCGACTCGAGGAGCAGAACTCGCCATACGTCCTCGACATCCGGCCACGCGAATCGTACCAGCGCGACCGCATCGACGGGAGCCGGAACGTTCCCGTCTATCACGACCTCCGAAGTGGGGACGAGACCGAACTTCGCGAGGAGATCTCGAGGGCTCCCGACGACAAGACCGTCGTCACGGTCTGTAAGGCCGGTATCGTTGCCCGGAAAGCGACGGCTGTCCTCGAGGACGAGGGATACGACGCGGTCACGCTCGCGGGCGGGATGCGTCGGTGGAACGGGTACCAGAACGGGTCGATTGGGTACCGACTTCGTTCGGCGCTGTCCGCTCTGTTGCCGTAATCGACCTCGCTGTATTCACGATCGTGTATTACGCTCTCGAGTCGAAAGCGTTTTTGAGCACGGTTACGGGGTAACAGGTAATGACCGCGTACACCGCGACGGTGACGGTTCGACTCAAACACGGCGTCCTGGATCCCGAGGCCGAGACGACCAAGCAGGCCTTAGAGCGACTGGGCTTCGAACTCGAGGACCTGCGTTCCGCGGATCGGTTCGAGGTCGACCTCGAGGCCGACTCCGCCGACGACGCGCGCGAGCGAGCGGACGAGATGGCCGAACGGCTGCTGGCGAACCCGACCATCCACGATTACGACGTGGAGGTCGACGAACGGTAGATGACCGTAGCACACACCACGATCGAAACCGTCGGTCGCACCACCAGGGGGTGGCGACTGTGACGGTTTCGATCGTCAGATTCGGCGGCTCGAACTGCGACCGCGACGCCGAACGCGCACTCGAGCACCTCGGCATCGACGCCGAGATCGTCTGGCACGAGGACGGCCTCCCGGAGAACACCACGGGCATCGTCCTGCCCGGCGGGTTCTCCTACGGCGACTACCTCCGTGCGGGAGCGATGGCGGCCCGCTCGCCGATTATGGCGGAGGTCCGCGAAGCCGCAGACGAGGGCGTTCCCGTGCTGGGTGTCTGTAACGGCGCACAGATCGGCTGCGAGTCCGGCCTCACCGAGGGCGCGTTTACGACAAACGAGAGCGCCCGCTTCCAGTGTGAACACGTCTACCTGCGGGTCGAACGCGACGATACGCCCTGGACCGAAGCCTACGACGAAGGCGAGGTCATCGAGGTCCCCATCGCCCACGGCGAGGGTCGCTACGAGGTCGACGACGACCGTCTCGCGGAACTCGAGGACGACGACCGCGTCCTCTTCCGGTACTGCGACGAGAACGGCGAGACGGGGCCCGAGGTCAATCCCAACGGCTCGAAACACAACGTCGCTGGTGTCCTCGGTGACCGAGAGACCGTCGCCGTGTTGATGCCCCACCCCGAGCGCGCGACGCTGCCCGACGTCGGCCCGACGGACGGCCAGGGGATCCTCGAAGGGTTCGAGAAGAGCGCGTAGTTACCGCGTCAGCGGCCCGTTGAAACCTCGTTCTCGCTCCATCACCGTCTCCCAGGTCAGTTCGCACTCACAGGAGACCTGCTCGAAGACCGACGGATCCTGTCGCAGGTCGAAGTCCTTGATCGCCTTCTGGACGAGATCGTCACACTCCGTGCAGTTGTGTGGCCCACGGTCGGAGCCGTGGCCGACGGGGTCGGAGACGACGATAGCGTCGACGTCGGCGGTCTCCTCGAGCACGTGCGCGACCGACCACAGCCACGGCGGGCGGTAACCGTCGTTGAAGTAGAGTTCGTCGACCATGGTGTACCGCTGAACGTTACAGGGGTTCATCGAGACGGTGTGACAGCCGTCGACGTCGGCACAGCGTTCGATCGAGGCGATCATGTCCTCGACGGCCTCGGACTCGGTGAGGAAGGGTGGCTTCATCAGCAGGTAGGCCTTGATACCGGCTTCGGCGTCGTCGGCTGCTGCGTCTGCTGCCGCAGCCTCCGCGCAGGCGTCCTCGAAGTCGGCGAAGTCGAAGTACTTGTTCACGCAGTCGTGACGCACGCGGTCGGTCGCGGTCTCGAGGCCGATCGCGACGTCGGTGTCGACGCCGTACTGGGTGAAATCAGCAATTTTCTCTCGGTCGACGAAGTCCGGCAGCGATTCGACGACCATGCGTTCGCGGTCGGCGAACGTCTCCGCGATCGCTTTGCGGGTTTCGGCACCGACCTCCCGCTCGTCGAGGAAGGACCCGGAGGTGTAGATCTTGATGAGGTCGGCGGTGTCGTCGGCGTTTTCGGCCTCGTGCTCGAGGCAGACGTCGATCTGGTCCATCAGGGCCTCGTGGGAGACGCTGCCGCCGTCGACGCTCTCGGCGACGTAGCCACACATCGTACAGCCGCCGGCACGCGCCCAGCGACAGCCGCCCGTGTTGAGGATGATCGTCAGGCTCTCCTTGACGCCGTCGGGCGTGTTGTCCTCGTCGAGCCAGACGCGGGTCGGCTCGTGCGGGTCGTAGCTGGCTTCCTTGCGCGATCGGATCTCGCGCATCACCTGATTGTGGGCGTCCATGCCCTTGCCCTGCTCGTAGACCTCGGGCGTGGGTTGACTCATTATCGAGGCAAGGGGCCCGAACGCCTAAAGCGCCTTCGTCTGTGCCGGCCGCAGGCCGATCACTCGGCCGGCCGGTCCAGCCGCTCGCGTCCCGTTTCGTCCGAACTACCCGTCCAGTCGACGGTCGCGTGCTCGTCGACCAGGTGACAGGCCGTCCGGTGGTCGGTGGCGACCGCCTGAAGGTCCGGCGTCGCCCGCTGGCAGACCGTCGTAAACTCCGACTCGAGGACGTCGCGTGCCGACTCGAGATCGCCCGACGCGAGCAGTTCGACGGCGCGCTCGAAGGTCGCTTCGGCGTCGGGGTCGCCGATCCCATCCGTGAGTTCGTACTCCGAGCGGAGCGCGGCGTCGACCTCGTCTGCGGGGAGTCGGTCGGGGACGGTCCGATCCTCGAGCGGTTCCTCCGGATGGACCAGGTCGTACACTTCCTCGAGGTCCATCCCCTCTTCGACCCGCTGCTTGAAATCGAGCAGCGCCCGCCAGGTGCGTTGCGCTACGTCGTACTCCTCGGGCGGCACGACCTCGGGACACCGAGTGTGGAACCGACAGCCTCGAGGCGGGTTCGACGGATCGGGAACGTCCCCTTTCAGTCGCACTCGTTCGCCGCGGTCCGAGAGGTCGGTCGACGGAATCGCCGAGATCAGCGCCCGCGTGTAGGGGTGTTTCGGATCCGAGAACAGCTCTTTCGTCGGCCCGACTTCGACGAACTCCCCGAGGTACATGACGCCCACCCGATCGCAGATGTGGCGAACGACCCCCAGGTTGTGGCTGATCAGCAGGATGCTCAGGCCGAACTCGTCTTGCAGGTCCTCCATCAACTGGAGGATCTCGGCCTGAACCGAGACGTCGAGTGCGCTGACCGGTTCGTCGGCGACGAGCAACCGCGGGTTCAACACGAGCGCCCGGGCGAGGCCGATCCGCTGTTTCTGGCCGCCGGAGAACTCGTGAGGATACCGATCGATGTCGTCTGCCTCCAGCCCGACACGGACGAGCAGTTTTTCGATGATTTCTCGGCGGAGTTCCCGGTCGGCCATCCCGTGGACGATCAACGGTTCGGCCAGCGACTCGCCGACGCTCATCCGCGGATCGAAACTCGAGTCGGGATCCTGGAAGATCATCTGGGCGTCCCGACGGAACCGTTTCAGCTCCGTCCGGTCGTACTCGGTGACGTCCTGACCGTCGAACCGGACGCTTCCGGCCGTCGGCTCCTCGAGACGGAGGATCGTCCGGGCTGCCGTCGATTTGCCACAGCCCGACTCGCCGACGATGCCGAACGTCTCGCCTTCCGCTATTTCGAACGAGATTCCGTCGACGGCCTTCACGCGACCGATCTCGTCTTTCAGGACGCCACGGGTCATCGAGAAGTGCTTTTTCAGGTCGTCGACCTCGAGCAGCGGTCGTCCGGTACTCATCGTCCACCTCCGGTGGCGCTGGTCGTTTCGTACGCGTCCGTCGGTTCGGGAAGCCCACCGTTCCCGTCGAGCCAGTGAACACACGATACCTGATGGTCGTCACCGATATCCGTCAGCGGCGGCTGGTCGCCGACGTGACACTCCTCGGTAGCGTACTCGCATCGGTCGTAAAACCGGCAGCCATCCGGTGGATCGGTCGCATTCGGCAGGCTGCCGGGGATCGGCTCGAGGGCCGATTCTCCCGGGAGACACTCGAGCAGTGCCTCCGTGTAGGGGTGTGCGGGGTTCTCGAAGACGTCTTCGATGGCTCCGCTTTCCATCACTTTGCCGGCGTACATCACGACGACGCGGTCGGCGATTTCGGCGACGACGCCGAGGTCGTGCGTGATGAAGACGATGCTCATGTCGTACTCGTCCTGGAGGTCCCGCAGGAGATCGAGTATCTGGGCCTCGATCGTCACGTCCAGTGCGGTCGTCGGTTCGTCCGCGATCAACAGATCTGGCTCACAGGCCAGTGCGATCGCGATCACGACTCGCTGTTTCATCCCACCGGAGAACTCGTGTGGGTAGTCGTCGATGCGCGTGGCCGCCTCCGGAATGCCGACGTCCTCGAGCAGCGTGATCGCTCGCTGACGGGCCTCGGATTTCGAGACGTCGTGGTGGGCGTCGATCGCCTCCCGGATCTGGTAGCCGACGGTGTAGACCGGGTTGAGCGCCCCCTGCGGGTTCTGGAACACGTGGCCGATTCGACCGCCACGTAGCTCCCGTAGTTCGTCCTCGGAGAGCGCGGTAACGTCTTGTCCGTCGAAGTACACCTCCCCGCCGGCGATCTCTCCCGGCGGCATGGGGATCAGTTGCGTGATCGATTCGCTCGTTACGGACTTTCCAGAGCCACTTTCGCCGACGATACAGACGGTTTCGCCGCGGTCGACGTCGAAACTGACGCCGTCGACCGCCCTGACTACGCCGTCGTCGGTGTGAAAGTGGGTCTGCAGGTTTCGGATCGAGAGTAGTGGTTCGTCAGTCATGGTTACCCGTGTCGTGGATCGAGTGCGTCTCGCAGCGCGTCGCCGAGGAAGTTGAACGCCAGTACCGTCAGGAACAGGACCACGCCGGGGAAGGTCGCGACCCACCAGGCGTTTTGCAGGTCACCGCGCCCCTCGGAGATGACTCGGCCCCACGACCAGACGTTCGGATCGCCGAAGCCGAGAAACGCCAGCACTGCTTCGTAGAGGATCAGTGACGGAATCGCAAGGGTCGCGGCGGTGATGATCGTGTTCGAGACGTTCGGTATCAGGTGGCGCGTGATGATCCAGCGTTCGCTCGCACCGACGTTTTTCGCGGCGTCGATGTACTGCTCTTCGGTCCGCTGGAGCGCCTCCGAACGGACTAGCCGCGACGTCGCCGTCCACGTCGTCAGCCCCAGGATGATGATGATGGTGAACAGATCACCACCGTAGAGGTAGACGACGAACAGGATGAGGAAGAACGTCGGGAACGTCAACATGATATCGACGAACCGCATCAGCACTTCGTCGACCAGTCCGCCGAAGTACGCGGCAGTCGTCCCGACGATGCTCGCCAGCACGACGATCATCAGACAGCCGATGAGTCCGACCATCATACTCACTCGAGCGCCGATGACGGCGACCTGGAGAATGTCCTCTCCCGACTGCATCGTGCCGAGCGGGTGCTCCCAGGTCCCTCCTTCCAGGCCGGGGAGGTAGCTGTAGAACACCGGCGGCTGGTAGGCGTTCGTGACGTCCAGTTCGGGTCGACCGACGACGAACGGTCCGAACAGCGCCACCAGGAAGATGAACACGAGGAAGATCAGGCTCGCTACGGCGGCCTTGTTCTTCTTGAACTCTTTCCAGTAGTGTTTCGTTCGCCGCGGGTTCTGGTACAGCGGCACGATGCCGTAAAGGACTAGCACTGCGATGGTGAGCATGAACAGCCACTCGACGTTGCCAGGATTCGGGGCGAACTCGATCGGACCGAACTGATAGTCCACCAGCGGCTGACGGTGGTCCCCGTACAGGTAGTCGAGAATCCACCCGACGACGATTCCGCCCATCGTCAGGACGGCCGCGATCCGCGTTCGGGTCAACTCGGGGCTACCTTCGTACGCTTCCCAGTCGATATCTTCGAAGCTGATGTCGTCGTGAACGTCGTTCTGGTCGCCGTGTGTTTCCGTACTCATTAGCGATCACCGAAGTCGATTCGTGGGTCGAGGACGGTGTAACAGATGTCCTGTATCAGGTTGCCGATAATCGCGATGAACACCGGTATCAACACTGTTGCAAGCACGAGCGGCGTATCCTGCTGGATGATCGCCTGGTAACTGACGAGTCCGAGACCAGGAATCTGGAAGATCACCTCGATGACGTAGCCGCCGGCAAACAGCAGGCCGAGAATGTCGCCGACGAGAATCGTGATCAACGGCACCATCGCCGGTCTGAAGATGTGCCGAATCGTGACCTCGTTCTCGGAGAGCCCCTTTGCCCGCGCTGTCTTGACGAACTCCGCGTGAACGTACTCGAGCGATTCCGCCCGGGCGTACCGCATTTCCGAGGCGATCGCCGCCGTCGAGAGCACGATCACGGGGAGTATCAGTTGCTCCGCGTTCGCCCACGAGAGCAGGGGAACGTCGGTCGAGTAGTACGACGGTAGCCAGCCGAGCGTGGTGGCGAAGATCAGTATCAGCATAATCGCGAACCAGAAGTTCGGCAGGCTGATCCCGGTAAACGCAAACAGCGTCGCGGCGTAGTCCTCTTTGGTGTACTGGTGGGTGGCCGAGTAGAGGCCGATCGCGAACCCGAGAACTACCGAGAGCACCGTCGCCGGGAAGACGTACTGGAACGAGTAGATCCAGGAGTTGGCGATGACGTCGATGACTGGCTGATCGTACAACGACGACCAGCCCCAGTCGAACGTCGCCAGTCCCACCATGAAGTTGCTGTACCGTTCCCAGACGGTGTCTCCGTGCCCGAGCTGCTGTTGATACAGTTCTCGTGCCTCGTCGGCAGCCATTCCCTGCTGTACTTGCTGGTCGACGAACGAAGCGCCAGCCGCCGAAATTGGCGAGAAGTCGAGCAACAGGAACGTGATCGTCAGCGTGATCCAGGTCGCGAAGAAGGTCCACGCGATCCGCTTTGCGATGTACGCTTTCATTGTTCGTGTCTATCGATATACATTGGCTGTGATCCCCGAGATTCGGGGACGGGTACTATAGTTCGGAGAGGGCGACCGGGTGTTACTGCTCGGCCTCGATCTCCCAGCGGTGGATGTCGTAGCCCCAGGAGATGCTCGGGTCCTCCGTCGGTTCGACGTGTGCGCGGTAGCCGTTGAGATCCTCCGGGAAGTAGAGGAAGTTCCACGGCTGTTCCTCGCTGAGGATACCGTACACTTCGGCGAGGTTCTCCTGGCGAGCCTCGGGATCGGTCTCCTGAGCGGATTCGGTGAGGATATCGGCGATACCGTGTGGATCGTCGTATCCGTACGCGTTAGCGGTGTTCCACGGCTCGTCGGTCGCACGCCAGTAGCTCTCGGTTGCCTCCGGCGCTCGCGGATACGAGTTCCGTCCGATGCCGGCCATCAGGTCCCAGTCGCGGGCTTCCGCGGGTGACGTGTAGAAGAACTCGTTTAGCATCGAATTCCACGGGACCGGCTCGAGTTCGACCGCGAGTCCGAGGTTCTCGTCCAACTCGTCCTGGATGTACCGGGCCGTAATCTCGGTTGCCTCGGCCGAGTCCGAGAAGACGAAATCGAGGACGACCTCCTCGCCGTCGCCGTCGACGACCCGTCCGTCCGAGTAGCCGTAGGCACTAGGGAGGTTCTCCTCGAGACGCTCACGCGCACTGTCGGGATCGTAGTCCCACTGAACGACCTGGGAGTCGTCGTAGAACTCGGAGTACTCGGGCTGGAGGGTGTGGGCGACCGTCCCGTACCCGTACTGGATGTCCTCGACGATCGACTCCCTGTCGACGGCCATCGTGAGCGCCTGGCGCACCTCGGCAGTGTCGAGCGCGTCCCAGCCGTCGCTTCGCATGTTGTAGAACATACTCTGGCAGTAGACCGTCGGCGTGCCGATGATCTGGACGTCGTCTCGCTCCTCGAACTCGTCGGCTCGCCGGGCCGGGATACCGGTGTTGGTAATCTCTCCGGACTGGATCGCCGACAGTCGCGTCGATTCTTCACGCATGACCTGGTACGTCCACTCGTCTATGTGCGGGGAGTCCTCGTGGCCGTCGTAGTTGCGAAGGTAGTAGTCGTCGTTGCGCGGGGCGTACATCCGCGCTTCGGTCTCGAGCACCTCGGGCGTGAACGCGCCGAGATTGCCGGTGTAGGCGAGGTTCTGAATCTCGTCGTCTTCGTTTAGTCCGTCGCCGTCGCGGTCCTCGACGTACGGTTCGGCGAGTTCCCTGGGAACGACTTCCTGAAAGCCCCAGATAATGGGTTCCTCGAGGAACGACGGATACGGCTCCGGCGTCTCGATCGTGAACTCGAACTCGCCGGTCTCTTCGACGTTGAACCACGCTTCGTCGCCGTCCTCGTCGGCGGGTTCGAAGCCGGATGGGACTTCATCGACGCCCATTCGGAAGTCGTCGTCCATGGAGACGGCTGCCCAGTTGTCCTCGCCCTGGATGATCTCGGTGATGGAGTAGACCCAGTCCTCGGCGGTCATCTGGCCGTAGGGGTCGCTCCACTCGCCGTACTCCGTGAGCGTGAACGTGAACTCGGTGAAATCGTCGCTGACGTCGATGTCCCGGACGAGTCGATAGACGATGTCGTCGTTCTCGTCGAACACGTACGCCGGGTCCATCACCCGGGAGACGCGATTGCTGGAGGTCGTGTCGGTGATGCGGAAGACGTTGTAGTTGGGAGCCTCACTACCCTGGGCACCAATCCAGTGTTTCGAGTCTCCATCGCTCGTCCCGTCGTCGGCTGCTGGAGCTTCTCCGTCGGAACAGCCAGCCAAAAACGCAATCCCACCGACTGCAGTCGATTTCAGCACCGTTCTTCGGTTGATATTGCCTCTCGTGTTGTTGGATGGCACACCAAATGATTAGAGAAAAAGAATATAATACTTTTCATCTATTCAATTATTGACAGATGCAAGCATAGATAATCAACTTTTGATCTAACCAACACTAATTGTGCGGGTTCGATTACTGTGTTCCAGTGGCTCCCCACTACAGTACGCCGTACTGGACGAGAAAGGAAACGCAGAGTAACGTGGTGGCAACGAGTGCCAGCCGAATCCCAGTTCGGAGTTGACCTGCTGGTTTCCGAACGTCGTGTCGGTCGTCGGAGTCAGTTTCTTCGGTCGCTTCTTCGACGGCCCGTCGACGCGAAACCGACGGCCGCGTCAGGATGACCGCAATAGCGAAGAGGCCAACGGCGAGGACGAACAGCGCGTCGACGACGAACACGAGCCCCCAGCCGAGCACTGCGCTCGTCCCGAGGACCACGGCGAGACACGCGGCGGTGATCGTTCCCACCGATTTCGCGTGTACCAGATACCGATCGAACACGGTTGCTAGCGAGTACACGACGTCGATCCGTTGTAGCTGTTTCGGAGAGTGGCTATTTCCGCTGGTTCACGTCGGTGGTTTCGACGGCGTTTTGGAGGGGTCGGGCGACGGAATTACGGCCGTCACCAGCCGTCCTTGTTCTTCCGTTTGAGCGTCTGTCTAACCTCGTCGACGCGTTCGGGTAGACAGCGAGCGACGTCGCTCATCGTCACCACGCCGACGAGTTCGATCCCCTCGAAAACGGGCAACTTCTTGACGTCGTGTTCCATCATCTTCTCGAGCGCCTCGATGACGTCGCTGGTCGGCGATATCCGGACGATCTCTTCGGACGTCATCGCGTCTTGCACTCGCAGGTCCTCGAGCCGTGCGCCGGTCCGGTGTTGCGTTCGGAGGATATCCGACCGGGTCACGATGCCGACCATTCCCGGATCGACGACGACGATGCTGCCGATCCGCTCTTCCAGCATCGTCTCGACGGCCTCGCGAAGCGTCGCCGACGGCGCGATCGTCACCGCCGGCGTGGACATGATCTGTCTGAGTAGCATGGGTCTCGTGGTCGGCTGGCAGTCTTTCACTCGAGTGCTGGGTGGAGTCTCTACCCCGGTTCGATCTCCGACCTCTACATCCGTGTCATCACACCACAATTGTAAAATAATCGGCCGCTGTGTGAGGTTCAGTCCCTGGGTCGCTATAGTCGGTGTAGCCCCTCGAGGAGGGGTACGACGACCGATAGTCGCCAGTTCTCGGGCATAGGTGTTGGTGGCGCAAACGACTAATGTCGTCTCCGGGCGGTCCTCATCGAGGGCCGCTCGACAGGCGCATCTCCCGCGTCTCGACCGCGTCACAGGCCGGACAGACGAACTGGTACTGGACCCGGTTTCCCGAGGTCGTCACTCGCCAGCCCCCGTCGGATGCGTGGTAGCCACACTGCCGACACTCGAGCTCCGAGCTGTCGAACTTCTCGCGAAGCCGGTCGAACGGCGACCGATGGACTGACATACGGTACCGTACGTCGTGTGTGTTAATAACGTTCATGGTATTCAGTGCGACGGCAGAATCGCCATGGTTCTTTGGCACGCTCTTCGTAGAGAGTGGTATGAGTGATATCGATGCGGAGTCGACGTCGGAAGAACGTCCGTCCCCGTCGGCGGCTGCGCTCGAGCAGCTCGTCGATCCGGTCGTCGCCGTCGCCGACGGTCGGGTTACGTACGCGAACGAGGCAGCACGGAAGGCGTTCGGCGTTCCCGACGAAGCCACGGAACCGGCCGAGTTCGTAGCGGGATGGGATGTGCTCGGGGAAGCGATCGACGAAACCACCGTTGGAACGGCTCGACGGGTCGAACTCCAGGGGTCCGAGTACGATGCACGGGTCCACCGTGACGACGACGGTGCGACGATCGTCTTCCGGTCGGACCGCGAGACCGAGGCGACGAGCGACCGCGTCGTCAAGGAACGAGCGATCAACGAGGCACCTGTCGGGATCACGATTTCGGACCCCGACCGCGAGGACAACCCGCTGGTCTACATCAACGACGCCTACCAGGAGATCACTGGCTACAGTTATGACGACGTCGTCGGCCGCAACTGCCGGCTCCTCCAGGGACCCGACTCCGACGAGGAGACGATCGCAGAGATGGCCGCCGCGATCGACGAGGATCGCCCGGTCACCGTCGAGATCAGGAACTACCGCAAGGACGGCACCGAGTTCTGGAACGAGGTGACGATCGCACCCGTCCGCAACGACGCGGGCGAAGTCACCAACTACGTCGGCTTCCAGAACGACATCACCGCGCGCAAAGAGGCCGAACTCGCACTCGAGCGCCGGACCGAAGAACTCGAGTACATCCTCGATCGCGTCGAGGGACTCGTCCAGGACGTCACGAGCGCAGTCGCTGGCTCGACCGACCGCGCGGAACTCGAGACGGTGGTCTGTGATCGGATCGCTGCGGAGGACGCCTACGAGGGCGCCTGGATCGGCGAACGCAATCCGGCGACCAGGACGATCGAGGTCCGGGCGAGTACAGGGGTCTCGCCCGACCCGATCGCGACCGACGCCGATCACCCGGCCGCGGCGACACTCCCGAACGAGGTCGTCGCCGTCGACACCGTCGACGGGACGACCCTGGCCTCGTTTCCGCTCTTCTACAACGATATCGAGTACGGCGTGTTGACCGTCCACGTCGACGGCGACCGCGAGGTCGACGACCGGGAGTCGGTCATCCTCTCGGCGCTCGCCCGGGCCGTCGCCAGCGGTATCAACGCCCGCGAAACCAGCCGCGTCCTCGAGACCGACGCCGTGGTCGCCGTCGAACTCGAGATCGAAGACGAGACCATCGCTCCGGTCGCTCTCTCGGCCGACACGGACTGTCGCTTCGAGTACCGACGGTCGGTTCACCGATCGGATGCCGGAACAGCCTCGTTGTTTTCCGTGACCGGCGACGTCGACGAACTCACCGACGCGGCTGCGGCCCGGGACGGCGTCGACTGTCGGGTGATCGTCGAGCGCGACGATGGGTGTCTGGTGGAACTCTCCGGGGAGGACGATCCCGTCAGTTGGCTCTCCGAGCGAGGCGTTCGAACGACCGCTATCGAAGTCGACGACGGAAGTGCAACCCTGTCGCTCGAGATTCCACGTTCGGCGAACGTTCGATCGATCGTCGAAACCGCCGCGGATCGGTACACACGGACCGACGTTCGCTCGTTCCAGCCGCGAGATCGCGACGGCCGAAGCCAACAGGAGTTCGCTGCCGTCCTCGAGAGCGAACTCACCGATCGCCAGTTCGCCGCGTTACAGCGGGCCTATCTCGGCGGCTACTTCGAGTGGCCTCGTCCGACGACCGGGGAGGAACTCGCTCAATCGATGGGCGTCTCGCGGCCGACGTTTCACGAGCACCTGCGATCGGCCGAGGAGAAACTCTGTCGGGCGTTTTTCGAGGACTGGTGAATCTTTCCCCTGGGAACCAGACCTTACTCACTGGCCCTGTCCTGTAGCCCCCCGTTAGCCGCTCGAACCGTGCCCGGCGTTTATATCTCCGGTCGTGATAGCCGGATCTATGCTCGAGTTCGCAACTCCGTTACAGGCTGGTGGCGGCTTCCTGTACTGGGCGATCGTGTTTTTCGTCCTGGCAATCATCGCGGCGGCCGTCGGCGCACGCGGCGTCGCCGGTATCTCGATGGAGATCGCTCGTATCTTCGTCCTGATCTTCATCGTGCTGGCGATCGTGGCGTTGCTGTTGTAGCCCGTGCAAGGCTGGTTACGAAATCGCATCACTTGCCACAGCCATCAGTTCCGGCCCATATTGCTGGTTGTGCGATCGGAGGACTGAGCCACCGATATAGTAGCTCCCGAGTACGTAACTGAAAGTGGTTTCGTGTAGTTGGCAATCTCTAACATGCTGGGGGCCGAAGATAATGGTGAGGCGTTACTATGACAGAACTCGGCGGTTTTCAGGACAACGTCGCCCGCATCGATCTCTCCGAGGGGTCCGTCGCCTACGAGTCGATCGACGAGGACGACGCAAAGAAGTATATCGGTGCCCGGGGACTCGGGGTAAAGTACGTCTTCGAACAGGGACCGGACGTGGATCCGCTCGGCCCCGACAATCTGCTTGCCTTCATGAACGGACCGCTGTCGGGCACGCAGGTCACCATGAGCGGCCGGATCGCGGTCTGTACGAAGTCGCCGCTGACCGGCACCGTCACCGACAGTCACCACGGTGGCTGGTCGGGCGCACGCCTGAAATGGGCAGGTTTCGACGGCCTGCTGTTCGAAGGTGAGGCCGACGACCCGGTCTACGCGGTCGTCGAGGACGGCGAGGTCGAACTGCGCGATGCTTCTCACGTATGGGGCAAGGGCGTCCACGAAGCCCGTGACACGCTCGAGGAGGAGGTAGACGGCTCCTACGGCAAGAACTTGAGCTTCATGGGGATCGGTCCCGGCGGCGAGAACGAGGTACGATACGCCTGCATCATGAACGAGGACGACCGTTCCTCGGGTCGTGGTGGGACGGGCTGTGTGATGGGGTCGAAGAACCTCAAGGCGGTCGTCGTCAAATCGAGCACGAAGATGCCCCAGCCCGCGGACAAGGAGACGTTCATGGAGGGCCACCAGCAGGCGATGCAGGCCATCCAGGAGTCGGAGGTTACCGCACCCAACGAGGGTGGGCTCTCGCAGTTCGGGACGAACGTCCTGATGAACATCACCGAGGAGATGTCCGGTCTTCCCACGCGAAACGGGAAGTACACCTCGACGCGGGACGCCCGCGAAGACGGCTTCGCCGACGACGAGTTCGACTCCGAGCAAGTCTCGGGCGAGAACGTCCGCGAGAACATCCTCGTCGACGAGCCGACCTGTCACTCCTGTCCGGTCGCCTGCAAGAAGGAGGTCGAGGTCCAGGCGATGCACAAGGGCGAGGAGATGAACGTTCGGATGGAATCCTACGAGTTCGAGTCGGCGTACGCACTCGGGCCCAACTCCGGGAATACCGAACGCGACGACGTCGCCGTGATGATCGACCGCTGTAACGACATGGGCGTCGACACCATCGACACGGGCAACATGATGGCGATGGCCATGGAGATGACTGAAGAGGGCAAACTCGAGGACGTCGGCGGGTTAGACTGGGGTGACACCGAGACCATGATCGACATGATCGAGAAGATCGCCCATCGCGAGGGCGAACTTGCGGATCTGCTCGCGGAGGGTGCTCGCCGGGTCGCCGACGAGATCGGTGCACACGACAACTCGCTGGCCGTCAAAGGCCAGACGATCGCTGCCTACGACCCACGCTGCATGAAGGGGATGGGTATCGGCTACGCGACCTCGAATCGCGGTGCCTGCCACCTGCGTGGCTACACTCCTGCCGCCGAAATCCTCGGTATTCCCGAGAAAGTCGATCCCTACGAGTGGGAGGGCAAAGGCGAACTCACCGCCGAATTCCAGGATCTGCACGCCATCAGCGACTCCTTCGACATCTGCAAGTTCAACGCCTTCGCGGAAGGCATCGAGGAGTACGTCATGCAGTACAACGGCATGACCGGCCGCGACGTCACCGAGGAAGAGCTAATGGAGGCCGGCGAACGCGTCTACAACTTAGAGCGGTACTACAACAACCTCGTCGGCTTCGACGGCGACGACGACTCGCTGCCCGAGCGGTTCCTCGAGGACGGCATCCCCGGGCAGGGCGCCAGTGAAGGCGAGTACTGCGAACTCGAGCAGATGAAAGACGAGTACTACGACTACCGCGGCTGGGTCGACGGCGTCGTCCCCGACGAGAAACTCGAGGCACTCGAGATCGAGATCGGTCCCGGAACGGGCGTCAGCAGCGACGGCGGTGCCGCTGCACCCTCGGACGACTGACGCGACGCTACGGGCCGCGGACTGGCGAGCGGGGTTTGCCCCGTGAGCGTTTATCAACAGCCGTAGTACAGCGACGATTCGAAACGCCGTCTCGTGGACAACGGAAGCCCTCGGTTTCTAGCCGGTAGCTATTTTCAGCATTGCTATAATTTTGGCTGCATGGGATTTGTAAACCAGTGGAAGGGTATTAACTGGAGCATCGTCAGGGACCCACACGATTTCTTGGCAGGGTACGATCAAACCAATTCGGCCGTCTTCCCAATTGCGTTCATGCTGGCGTCGTTCATCGCCGTCATGGTTCCGCTCGGGTCGCTCTCAGTCGTTCTCAATATTACAGCACCGGCCGACGCAGCCGTCGGTTTCGCTGCCTTTCTGTCAATCGGTATCGTGCTCTGGCTCATCGCCCTCGTCGAAGCCCTCCTGGTGCACGGTATCGCATATCTGGCCGGTGCACGCGGCCTGACTACCACGCTCGAGGCCTACGCGTTCCCGACACTCGTCCGATACGCAGTGTGGTGGATTCCGCTAGTCAATTTCGCGTTCGGACTGTATGGCCTCTACCTCCAGATGAAGGGATTGGCGTCGTTTCACGACATTCCGATGGAACGAGCCGTGGTAGCCGTCCTTTTCGTGCCGTTCCTGTACATAGTTCTGTTTATCGCCGTTTTCGTCGCTGCGTTCGCTTCTGGGATCTAATTCTCGAGCGGCACACCCGCCGCGGCGCTCGCGTTCGAACGTGTCGCGTAGTCGACGACGGTCTTTCCGACGCTCGAGTCGAACTCGAGCCACGCCGTGTTCGATGAACATAAATCGCTGTCATTCGTACCCCGTTCAGTATGATGGCTACGACCCACGTCTTCGTGGGCCTCGTTCTTGCCGCGGCCGTCGCAGCCACCGCGCCAGAATACGCCGGCTCTGTCGCGCTCGCCGCGATTCTCGGCGGCTTTTTTCCCGACCTCGACGTCTGTGCACAGCACCGCCAGACGCTGCACTTTCCGGTCTACTACTGGGTACTGGCCGTCCCATCGACGCTACTCGCCGTCCTCGCTCCGACGGCAGTGACCGTCGCGGTCGCCGTCTTCCTCCTGACGGCCGCCGCTCACGCGCTGTCCGACCACGTCGGCGGCGGTCTCGCAGCCCGCCCCTGGGAAGGTCGATCGCGACGCGCGGTCTACAGCCACTACCACGGCCGATGGCTCGAGCCGCGACGCTGGGTCGCCTACGACGGCTCGCCGGGCGACCTCGCGCTCGGCGCAGTGCTGTCGATTCCGGCGCTTTTCGTCTTCGATGGTGTCATCCGATCGATCGTGGTCGCGATGCTCGTCGTCTCGATCGGCTACGCGGTCTTCCGTCGATACTTCGCCGGCGTCGGCGAGCGAGTTCTCGAGGAGCCACGCTCCAGACACTCGGACGATTGAGTTGTAACGAAAACAGCCATCCCCCACCGGAAAGTGCTCGAGACGCCCGCTACGACGTCACCCGAGCAGTGCCGGTGTCGTACCGGTCGATCAGTCGCCGGCGATCGGGGCCGCCGAGCCGATGTTCGACTCGGTGTCGGGTCTGGTCAGCTCGAGTTCGACGCCGCCGTCGGCGACGGTGACAACGACGTCGTCGAACGCCGTACGGTACTCCGTGGCGTGTTTGCCGGACGTGTTGATGCGGACCTTCTCCTCGACGAGTCCAGCCTCGGTCAGTTTCTCGACCTTGCGGTAGGCAGTCGAGGTGGGAATGTCACACTGCTCGGAGAGTTCGGTTGCAGTCAGGGTTTCCTCGCTCGCGGCCTCGAGGATCTCCCGGCAGGCGTCGTCGTCCAGTGCACCGAGCACGCTCCCGAGATCGGCGGTTTCGTCTTCAGTCGGCCATCCTCGCATCGTTGGGTTCGTAGCGGACATCGTTCACTCTCTAGTAGCGGCGGAGCCCCCTCCAAATGAGTCCCAATAAATACAGGGTGCTTTATATAGGGTTGCGAATATCGGGCGAGTCGATGGTCGTACTCTGCGTTCTGTGCTAGCAGTTACCGTGGTTCGTTTCGACACCCCGCTGTTCGACGGCTCGGACCGAGGGTTTACGGGGGAGGGCTGCTCATCGATAGCCGTACTATGACTTCGGGGATCCGTGCCGAAATCAAGATCGACGATCCGCCGTCCTGCGTCGTCAGCGACGCCGCTGCCGACGCCAGCGGAACGGTCCACTCGGTCTCGAAGAGCGCCGACCCCGCCGCGCCCGAACGCGTCACCGAGGAGTTCCTGCTCGAACCCGACGATCCCGACGACGAACCGGACCTCGAGCGCGTCGAACTGACGGAGATCTTCTCCTACGGCTCGAGTTCCACCTACCGGTTCGGTCGCGACCTCGGCCGGGGCTGTCCCTGCGAGGTCGTCGAGGGGTTCGACTGTCCGGTCGTCGACGTGCGCGCGAAGGGGTCGTCGCTGTACATCACCTTCCACGCGCCGGACATGCAGGGGCTCCAGGCGATCATCGGCGAACTGCAACAGCAGTGCGAGACGATCGACGTCCAGCGGCTGCTCCAGTCCCAGCAGGACCACTCCGAGCAGAACCTCGTCTTCGTCGACCGAAGCACGCTGACCGCACGGCAACTCGAGGTGCTCGAGACGGCCCACCGGATGGGCTACTTCGAGCATCCGAAGCGAGCGAACGCCGGCGAGGTCGCCGACGAACTGGGAATCACGAGCACGACGTTCACCGAACACCTCGCCGCAGCACAGACGAAGATTCTGGACGCGATCCTCGACCACGACGGGGGCGGATAACTCGTGGTTCAAGAAGCCTTCGGGAACTACTGGGTTCCGGAACCGAACCGCAATCCTATATATAATGGATGCACAGCTATGAACGTAGCCAACGCACGTCTCTATCGAGCTACCGAGCGAGAACGAACACGATCCCCGATATGAGCAGATACGAATTCACCTGCCCGGAGTGTGGGCAAGAGATCGAGGTCAACGAGTCGATGCAGGAGGCCACGTTGACACACGGCTGTCCCGTCTGTGGCTCCGACGTTACGGCGGCGGATTTCGCCGAGAAACAACAGCCGAACTAACGACGGCGAACGCTGCCCCCTTCGGTCTCCGTCTCAGTCCGGGCGAAGAATGTCGTCGTCCGTCCCTATCCCTCGCGGTCGACGACCGTGCGCCGTCCCTCGAGTGTCTCCGGCGCGAGGCGGTAGAGTTCGATGTTGAGGTCTTTTTTCGCCTGGGCCCAGATTTCGAACAGCGGCCGTTGTGCGTCGCCGTACTGGGCGATCTGGTCGGGCGTCAGTTCCGCTGGCGGAATGTTCTCCAGCGTCCCCGTGGCGACCACGCTCCGGTAGGTCGACCCGGAATCGTCGTAGATGACGAGCCGGCTCTCGGGCGTCGAATCGAGAAATTCGCGTTTCTCGCTTTCGGGTGTCGAGACGAGTCGCATGTAGAAGCTCTGATTCTCTTCGTCGTAGCCGTACGAGATCGGAATAGAGTAGGGCTCGTTCTCTCGCGCCAGCGAGAGGACGCCGGTCTCGTGACAACTCAGAAAGTCGTCGATCTCCGCGTCGGTCATTTCGGTCTCTTGGTCGATGGCCATCGTCTCGGTGCTTTCCTCAAGGTGAAACACGTTCTTTATAGTTTTGACCCTTCCCGAACGGCTTCGGTCCTCGATACTAACGGAACGTAATCGGCGACAGCCGCTCCACGCGTCGTTTCAGACGGACGACTGTGAGTCGTTTCCGTCCCGACTGCGGGCCGTTCTGTGGTCGGGCCGGTAGATCGTCTCACACGGTTTACTGTAAGTCATTTCCGGCGCAACCGCTGCACGGATCGCGGTTGCGCCGGTACATCGTTACAGCAATCCGTATCAATCGTCGCTGGCTGCCGGACCGTCCCTGATTCCGATGAGAACCGGTTCACGGATCTCGAGTGCCGTCTCGAACTCCGCTTCCCGATCGGTCCGGCGACCGATCCGCAGGAGTTGTTCCTCGTGGGCGCGCCTGACCGCGGAGCGTTCGCGTGTGTCGAACCCCGCTTTCTCGCCGACCCTCTCCCAGTGGCCCCATTCGACCAGAAACGCCTCGACGGTCGTCGACTCGTCGTCTCCTTCACCCTCGACGACGTCGACCTGTTCGTACTCGCGACGGTACCGTTGCAGTTGCGACTCGAGGACGTCCTGTGCCCGATCGACCAGCACGGGTAACTTGCTCGGCGGGACGCTCGCTTTCGCCGCCGTGAGCACGAGTACCTGCCCCTCGATCGGTTGTGCGGCCATCTTATCCACCCGCTCGCATCGCTTTCCGTGCGAAGTCCTCGACGAGTTCCTCGAGCGCCTCCTCCTCGCCCTCGAAGACGACGGTGACCTCTGTCAGCGACAGCGAGGGGCCGATATCGACGCTCTCGCTCGAGAGCGTCGCCGACCACGTTCCGTCCGGTCCGTCGACGGTGTCGTCGTCGACCTGCTCGCCGCCCAGGTTCGTCAGGTACCGGATCGCAAGCCGTTCGGATATACCACGGAAGGATCGCTCGACGCGGGTCGTCATACTGGCTGTTCGGCCGCCGGAAGTAAATTCGTTCCCACAGTCAGGCGAGACCAAAACTCGCGAAAATCGTACGAAACGCCACGACCGCGAGGACGCCGCCACAGAGTGCAAGCAGGATGCTCGCCGTTCGCCACATGACGAGCAAGACGACGCCGGCTGCCGCCCACTCCGCCGGTCCGCCGGCCACGAGTTCCGGCCCAAGTACTGCGATCACGATCGCCCCGGGCAACACCGAGAGCCCGGCCTCTAAGCGATCGCTCACTTCGATCCGCCGGACCAGCCAGATTCCACCGACTTTCGCGAGAACTGTGACGGCGGCCATCGCCAGGACGACGGCGACGACGACGGGATCGAGTCCGAAGACGTCGACGTTATCGATCATACCGAATCACCTCGACGGCGGCGGCGACGAGGCCGCCCAGCAGGATGTACCACCGGCCGGGAAGATACTGGGACGTGACGACGGCAGTTCCGAACGCGACGACCCACGGCACGAGCGACGGCTTCCCCTCCCAGAGTTCCGCCGCGAGCGCGACGAAGACGGCGACGAGTATGAAGTCGGCACCGTACTGGGTCGGATCACCGACGACGCCGCCGGCGACGACCCCGAGGATCGTCGATCCGACCCAGAAGACCCAGATCGCGATACCGCTGCCCAGCAGGAAGGCCCCGCGGCCGTTGCCAGCCTTCAGATCGCGCATCGTCAGCGCCCAGTTCTCGTCGGCCATGAAGAAGAGACTGCCGTAGACTTTCGTCCCGGAGAGACGCTCGAACCACGGCTGGAGCGCTGCTCCCATCAGCGAGTACCGCAAGTTGATCGCGAACACGGTGGCGACGATCGTCGCGACCGGGATCGGATCGGCCCAGAGTTCGATCGCGACGATCTGTGACGCACCGGCCAGAACGACGCCGCTCATCAGTGCTGCTTCGGCGACGCTCAGCCCGGCCTGGTTCGCGAGAACGCCGAACGCGATCCCGTACCCGCCCACGCCGAGCGCGACCGGCAGACAGGTGAGAAAGCCAGACCGAACGCCGTCCCACTCGAACGTAACTGCGTCCGTCTCCGGCGCTGCTCGCTCCTCGAGCGTGTCGTCTCCGTCGAGATCGGCTCCCATCGGTGCTACTTCCCTCTCGGGGTTTCGAACCGTAAAGCGCTCTCGAAACGGACGACACGTTCCTCCCACTCTCGACGAGCAGACTCCGAACGCTCAGCGACAGCCGCCGGCAACCGGCGGAAATACGGAGATAACGTCTCCGTCCTCGAGAGTCGTGCCGGTGCCGTCCATGTGGATCACGTCGCGACCGTTCTTCAGGACGCTCAGTTGCGGACGGATCGTTCCGTTCTCGAGCAACTGCCCCTCGAGCCCATCGTACTCGTTCTCGAGAGCGACGAGCACGTCACCGACGGTCGCATTCTCGGAAAACTCGCGGCTCCGTTCTTTCTGGCCGACGGCGTCCCGGTAGGTCGCAAAGAATCGCAGATCGATCTCCATAGCTGGTTCTCGTCGCGTATCGACATAATACGGACGGTCAGACGACGACCTACACTGCCGTCGCTGTCGGCGGTGCCGTATACGACACCGACTCGACGTCGGCGCTCTCGAGTGCGTCGTCGATTTCGCTGGCACCGGCTTCGGTTGCCCGCCGTTCGTCGTCGGCCTCGACGGTCACCGTGACCGTGAACGCAACGCTGATCGTGTGTGGATCGAACGGTGCCGTCGGTGGCTCGTACACCTCGGCGTCGGTCACCGCCCAGTCGGTGATCGCTCCCTCGTCGGCGAGCGTCTCGAGGGTCGTTTCCAGTTGCGTCGTCGCCTCGGTACGAGCAGTCGTGTCGCTTCCCGCCTGGAGCGTCACGAGCGCGGTTCCATCCCGCGAGACGGCGAACTCCATATTCATACCGGTGGCTCTCGCCGAGAGGGTTTGAACCCTTGGGAGCGTTCCGACGGAGTTCTGGGAATCTGTCGTACGCACTGTCTTGCACGCGAGTGTCGGCTATCGGCTTATCGCCCTCGAACGTTGACAGCCATTCGGAGGAAATATGACCCGCAATATCCGACGGACACGGCGACAGCTACTTGGCGTTGCTGGTGCGACGGCGTCGGCGATGCTCGTCGCCGGCTGTGCCGACGAACCAGAGGAAGAGGAAGAGAACGGCATCGAGCCCGAAGACGAAGACCCCGCCGACGAACCCGGTGAGGAAGAAGACGACCCCGAAGCCGAGGAAGGAACCGGAAACGGACAGGACATGGAAGACGAGGACGAAGACGAAGACGACTGACCGGGTCACCGACGTTCGACGACCACGCGGTCTCCCGTCGGTTCATACGGTTTACTGTAGTCCCTTACCGCCGATCGCCGACCCGCTCTGGCGATCGTCGGTAAATAGTTACAGCAATCCGTATCACCCCTCGGTCGAGGATCCGTGTAAACGGCGACCTACAGGAACGATCGGACTGCGTACGGCCATCCTTCTCGTAGACACGTCCCCCTACAGTGCTCGAGGTGGATAGTCGGTGTTCCCTATCGCTTCGTATCCGCACTACCTCGAGAGCAACAGCTGGACAGTTTCCACTCACGCGTTTGGCCGCCGAAAACGCCGTCAGGTTACACGTCGACGTACTGGTCGACCCACTCCTGACGGCGCTGGAGCGCTCGTCGCCCTTTCGGGGTGAGCGCGTAGTAGTTCGTCCGCCGGTCTAACTGGCCTTTCTCGACGAGGTCTTTCTCGACGAGCGTGTCGAGATTCGGATACAACCGGCCGTGTGTCACCGGCTGGTCGATGTAGCGATTGATGTCGTCGAGAATCTCCTGTCCGGACGGTCGATCTTTTCCTGCGATGACGTACAGCAAGTCACGCTGGAACCCGGTTAGTTCGTCCATGGATCACTCTCTGAGTATCGACGTTCATCGATTCGTGGCTTTGTTATAGAGCTGATACGATCGCATCGATAGCCCGAACGCGCTACATAGGCCGAGAACGTCCTCCCTGGGACGATCGAAGGCGGATCGAACCGTGACGCGACGTTTTTCACGGACTGCGTTCTACGGCCGATATGACCGACGAACTCGCCTGGGAGACGCAGGATCGTCGAGTAGCCTACACGTGTCCGGGTTTCGACGTCGTTAACGAATCCGTTCACCTGCCCGACGGTACCGAAACCGAGTTCGACTACGTCTCGGAACCGGAGAGCGTCTGCATCCTGCCGTTTACGCCCGACGGCGACGTCGTCTGCATCGAGGAGTGGCGACAGGCCGTCTCCCGCGTCAGCCGCGGCCTCCCCGTTGGCGGCACCGAACCCGACGACGCCAATAGAGAGGCCGCCGCACGCCGGGAACTCGCCGAGGAGACCGGCCACGAGGCCGAAGCGATCGAACCACTGGTGACCGTCGAACCGGCAAACGGACTCGCAGACTCGGTCATGCACTTCTTCGTCGCCCGTGGCTGTCGACCGACCGCCGACCAGAACCTCGATCACAACGAGAGTATTCGCGTCCGGACACGTCCCTTCGAGAACCTGCTCGAGGACATCCGCGCCGGCGAAATCCGCGACGGACGGGCGGTACTCGCCGTGTCGTACTATCGGCTGCTCGAGGATCACTGATACGGTTTACTGTAAGTCATTTTCGGTGCAACCACACCCCGAACAGCGGTTGCACCGGTAAATCGTTACAGCAATCCGTATGAGGCGGCGGCCTCGAGAAAACCGGCGTTCGGTCGCCGTTCGTTCCAGAAACGCGAGCGGTCGGCAGGATGGCAGCCGATCGCGTTACGTTCACACGACTCAGCTCAGCACGCCGATCGAGAGCTGATCGTCGTCTTCGTCCTCGTCGAGGTCGTTCTCGTCGTTCATTTCGTCGTCTTCGTCCATTTCGTCGTTCATCTCGTCGTCTTCATCGACGTCGTCGTCAGGGATCTCCTCGAGTTCCTGAATGTCGTCGAGAGTGATCGTATCGGCGTTCACGTTGTCGATCGAGATTGCGGTGGCTGAGGCCTGGGAGACGGTTTCGGTCTCGGTGTCGGCTTCGTCGTTCTCGTCATCGGTGACGTCGTCCTCTTCTTCATCGTTCAGCGCGTCGTTTTCGTCGTCCTCGTTGTTCACCGCCTCGTCGTCTTCCGCGACGTCGTTTTCGTCAGCAACGTCGTTCTCATCGTCCTCCTCGTCGGCTTCCTGGAGTTCGTCGACCGTCATCGAGTCGATCGAGATCGACTCCACGTCGAACTGTTCGATCGTGAGCTCACCGATCTCCTGGGTGACTGCCTCGTCGTTCTCTTCGTCGACAACGACGCCGTTCTCCTCTTCGTCAGCTTCGTCGTTCTCGTCCTCGTCAGCGGCATCGTTCTCCTCTTCGTCAGCGGCGTCGTCGTTATCGTCATCGTCGAACAGTCCCTCGAAGAAGTCGCCGATCTGATCGAGGATACCGTCGTCGCCGACCTCGAGGTCCTGGATCGTCATCTGCTCGACATCCATCGTCTGGATGGTGAGTTCCTCGACGGTGAGTTCGTCAGCGTCCTCGTCGATCAGGTCCTGATCGTCAGCTTCGTCGTTCTCCTCCTCGTCGTCAACGCCGTTCTCTTCGTCCTCGTCGGCCTCGTCAGCTTCGTCGTTCTCCTCCTCGTCGTTAACGTCGTTCTCATCGGCTTCGTCCATCTCGTCATCTTCGTCTATTTGGTCGTCCTCGTCGAGTTCGAGGTCCTCGAAGGAGACGTTCTCGAATTCGAGCTCCTCGAACTCGACGTTCGAGAAGGTCACGTCCTGTGCAGTGTCGAGGTCTTCAGCCTCGTCGTTCTCGTCATCCTCGTCGTTCATCGCCTCGTCGTCTTCCGCTTCATCGTCAGCGACATCGTTCTCTTCATCCTCTTCCTCTTCTTCGATCTCCTCTTCGAGGTCTTCAGCGTCCATCTCGAGCTCGTCGACGTTCAGCTCCTCGATCGTGGCGTCGTCGATCGTCACGTCGTCGAGTTCGAGCGTCTCTACCTGTACGTTCTCGAGTGTTGCGCTCATGTCTCCGGCGTCGTCGGTCGCACTGGCGCTCGAGGTTGCTCCGGCGAGGGCGGGTCCTCCCGAGAGTACAACCATCAGTGCGACGAAAACGACACCGAGTTTCTGTGGTCGTGAAACCATGCGCTCCGACTTACAGCCGTTTCCCGGCTAAAACGAAGAGACTGTTACAGGATTATCTCGCCGATTCGCCACAACCTCCCGGAGAAACGCACAGTTGGAAACCGCGACCGCGTAGCTAATCGTGGGTTCATACTCTCCGGATCGATGAGTGTCGGTATTACCGACGAGAACGCCGAAACCGTCCCGAATCGGCATTGTGCTTGCGGTCGCCGCTGTATTATCGCATCGCCACTGGAACGAGGTTTTACCGGTGTTTACGCTCGGGGGCTTCCCCAGCGGGTGGCGCTCGAGACGGGCTGGAATCGAGTACCATCGGTAGTGTCATGCGTCCATCGCCGCCTGATCGCACAGCTACGGAGCAGAGTGGTACCGCTAGCTTCGGTCGCCGCGCTGACCCCGAGAGCGGTACTGGACGTGATCGCTCTAGCGGAGGCCCACACGTCGTGGTGGTCACTCGAGGGCAGCGACGGGTGCGAAAAAGAAACCGGGATGTCGACGGTCAGCGACCGCGCGGATTAGCCGAGGATGCCGATCGACAGTTCGTTGTCGTCGTCATCCTCGTCGTCGAGTTCGTCGTCTTCGTCTTCAGCGTCGTCTAGGCCTTCCGCGTCACCGATGGTGAACGATTCGGCGGTCGCGTCACCGATGTCGATCGACGTCGCGGATGCCTCGGAGATAGTCTCCTCGTCGACGTCGTTCTCGTCATCGTAGTCGTTCTCGTCGTCCATCTCGTCGTCAGCAGCGTCGTCGTTCATCTCGTCATCGTCATCGAACACGCTGGTGTCGTCGTCATCGTTCTCGTCTTCGTCGTCGGCGAGGTCGTCATCTTCCTCGTTCATCTCGTCGTCATCGTCCAGCGCGTCGTCCTCGTCGTCAGCGAGGTCGTCATCGTCCTCGTCGACTTCGTCGACGGACTCGACGGTCATCGAGTCGACCGTGATTTCGTCGACGTCGAACTGCTCGATGGTGAGTTCGTCGATGTGCTGTTCCTCGACGTCTTCGTCATCCATCTCGTCGTCGTCCTCGAGTGCGTCGTCTTCGTCGTCAGCGACGTCGTTCTCGTCATCGTCGTTCATCTCGTCGTCATCGTCCAGCGCGTCGTCTTCGTCGTCGGCGACGTCGTTGTCATCGTCGTCGAGGGCGTCATCCTCGTCGTCCATCTCGTCTTCGTCGTCGGCGAGGTCGTCATCTTCCTCGTCGACCTCGTCGTCCTCGATGGTCAGTTCGTCGATAGTGAGCTGATCGACGTCCATGGACTCGATGGTGAGTTCCTCGACGGTGAGTTCGTCAGCGTCCTCGTCGATCAGGTCGTGTTCGTCGTTCTCGTCGTCGTAGTCGTTCTCGTCAGCAGCATCGTCATCGACGCCATCGTCGTTCATCTCGTCGTCATCGTCCAGCGCGTCGTCTTCGTCGTCGGCGACGTCGTTGTCGTCAGCGACGTCGTTGTCCAGCTCGTCGTCATCCATCTCGTCCTCGTCGAGGTCGAGGTCCTCGACCGTCACGTCTTCGAGTTCGAGGTGCTCGATCTCGATGTCGGAGAACATCACTTCTTCGCCGTCGGCGACGTCGTTGTCGTCGTTAACGTCGTTTTCGTCATCGACGCCGTTGTCCTCGTCGTCAGCGGCGTCGTTTTCGTCATCGTCGAGTGCATCGTCGTCATCGACGCCGTTGTCCTCGTCGTCAACGACGTCGTTCTCTTCCTCATCGACGAGCTCCTGAAGCTCGTCCTCGTCAGCGTCGAGCTCATCGACGTTTAGCTCCTCTATCGTCGCGTTCTCGACCGTCACGCTGTCGAGTTCGAGTGTCTCTACGTCTGTGTCTTCGAGTGTTGCGCCCATGTCTCCAGTGTCATCCGATGCAACTGCCGCGCCTACCAGGGCCGGACCCGATAGGGCTACTGTCAGTGCGATCAAGACGACACCGAGCGTCTGTGGTCGTGAAACCATGCAGGAGGATTTACCGTTCGTATCACGGGTAAAACGGAGCGACTGTTACGAGATTGTCCCCAGCACAATTTCTGGTAGAAGTTCGGCACTGAACCGTAACCTCGTTTTCATTTCCTCCGAACTGATGACTATCATCGGAGTCGACGTATAGACGGTCTGTCGAGGGGAATTCCCCTTCTGCTTGCCGCTGCCGTCGCGTATCTATCTTACGGAGAACGGAACCCTTACCGCCGTGGTCGCTAATAGTCGGTCGATGCGCGAGTGCTTCGAACTCAGGGACGCCGACGCTGGTGGCCGGATCGGTGAGCTCACCGTCCCGAGAGCCGAAACGACGGTCGAAACGCCTGCTCTCCTGCCGGTGATCAACCCGAATCTCGACACGATCAGTCCCCGCCGACTCGCCGAAGAGTTCGGTGCCGAGATTCTCATCACTAATTCCTACATCATCCACGGCACCGAGGACGTCCGTGAGCAGGCACTCGAGGAGGGACTCCACGAGATGCTGGAGTTCCCGGGTGCGATCATGACCGACTCCGGCTCTTTTCAGCTCTCCGAGTACGGTGACATCGACGTCACGACCGAGGAAATCCTCGAGTTCCAGCACGCGATCGGGTCGGACATCGGAACGCCCGTCGACATCCCGACGCCGCCGGACGTCTCCCGCGAGCGCGCGGAAGACGAACTCGCGACCACCCAGGAACGACTCGAGGTCGCCGAAGACGTCGAGACCGGCGATATGCTCGTCACCGCGCCGGTCCAGGGGTCGACCTACCCCGACCTGCGCGAGGAGGCGGGCCGGCACGCCGACGCGACCGACCTCGACGTCTTCCCTGTCGGCGCGGTCGTTCCGCTGATGAACGACTATCGGTACGACGATATGGTCGATGCCGTCGCCGCCGCAAAGCGCGGGCTCGGCGCCGATGCGCCGGTCCACCTCTTCGGTGCCGGCCACCCCATGATGTTCGCGCTCGGCGTCGCGATGGGCTGTGACCTGTTCGACTCCGCCGCGTACGCTCTCTACGCCCGCGACGACCGCTATCTGACGGTTCGAGGCACACGCCAGCTCGAGGACCTCGAGTACTTCCCGTGTTCCTGTCCGGTCTGTACGAGCAACTCGCCCGACGACATCCGCGCACTACCCGATCGGGAGCGCGAGGAGGAACTCGCGGCCCACAACCTCCACGTCACCTTCGCCGAGATCCGCCGGATCAAGCAGGCGATCCGCGCCGGCAACCTGCTGGAACTCGTCGAGCAACGCGCCCGCGCACACCCGACGATGCTCGACGGCTACCGGACGCTGCTCGATCACGCCGCACAACTCGAGGGGTCCGACCCCGTCTCGAAGGGCGCGTTCTTCTACACCTCTCACGAGAGCGCGCGCCGACCCGAAGTTCTGCGCCACCACCAGCGCCTCGACCGACTCGAGACGCCGGAGTCGCTGTTCCTGACGGAAGGCGAACCTGCTCGCGGCGACGAGTTCGACGACTCCTGGCGCGTCGAGCCACCGTTCGGTCCGTTCCCGCGGTCGCTCTCGAAGAGCTACCCGCTCACTGCGGAGGTTCCCGAACGGACGGATCGCGCGGCACTCGAGGCGGCCGCCGAAGGCATCTGCCGACTCGTCGAGGCCAACCCTGGGATGGACGTGGCGCTCGGTCACCGCGACTGGCCGTCCGAGGTGCTCGCGTTGCTTCCGGACGAGGTCGAACTGATCGACCTAACTGTCGCGTAGAGAACCAGAACAGCAAAGGGACGGGGGTACCCCCGTAGTGACATGCTCGACGGTGACATGCTCGGTACAGCGTCGCTCGTTCTTGCGGGCATCGTAATAGTCCTGAGTCTCATCCTGATCGTCCTCGTCGCCTCGTGGTTCGTGGGACAACTCCGTGGCGGGTCGGAAGAACGCAGCGAATCCTACGAACGCCACCGCGAGGCGCAGGCTCGCGATCCGCCGGTCGAGATCGGTGACGTTCACGAGGCAGGCGTCATCGACTTCTCGGATCACCACTCCGGTGACCGCCAGGCCGTCTGCAAGATTCAGGGGTTCGTCGTCTTCGTCGAAGACCTTCCTGGCGACCTCGAGGTCGGCGATGTCGTTCGGTTCAGAGTCCTCTCGTTCAACCGCGGTCATACGTCGGCGACGGGGAAATTCATCGAACGTGCGTAGGATCGTTTCAGAGCCCCATCACTACCCGAAGAACGATCCCGAGCAGGATGACCAGTATACCCGAAACCGTCGCGATCGGCGGAATCGGGACGAAAAGCAGGACGATGCCGGCGAGGATGACGACGGTCGAGAGTCGGACCATATCCGTACTCGACCACGCGGGTCGACGTATGCGTGTGGCCAGCATTGTGCGATCGGCAATCGCCACCGGCGCGTGATCGACGACGAACCACGACCGACAGCCTCTTTCGCTCGCCACCACCCATATCGGGTATGACCGACTACTTCGAAGTTCACGAGCGCGACGGGGCCGCTCGAGTCGGCGAGTTGCGACTCGCCGACACCTGGACGACGCCCGCGCTCGTCGACGACCTCCTCGAGGACGCGGGGTCGCTCTGGTCGAGCGACCGTGAGGTTCCCGAGGGCGACGAGTCGAAACTCACCGTTCTTCCCCACCGGTCGTTCCCCGGTGGGACTGCCGACGAGGTCCAGGAGTCGTTCGCGGTCGACTATCCCGACGTCGACTACCCGAGCGTTGCAGTCATCTCGAGTGAGAACGCCACTGACCACGGAACGGACGCCTACGCCGTCTCGGACGTCCAGTCGACCACGGGACACGGCGCGGCGCTCGTCGAGGCCGTCGTGAACGTCCGAGAGGAAATCCCCGCCGACACCGCCCTCCTCTTCTCGGGGGTCGCGACGCCGCGTAACGTCGCTCTGCTCGCCTACGCCGGCGTCGATCTGTTCGACGCGACCGCAGCCGTCGTGAAAGGGACCGAAGGGCGCTATCTCACCACGGACGAGGCCTACTTCCTCGAGGATCTCGAGGAACTCCCTTGCTCCTGTCCGGCCTGCCAGCAACCTCGCGAGGAGTTCACCCGCGAGGACTGTGCCGAACACAACCGCCACGCGCTCGAGGCTGAACTCGGCATCGTCCGCCGACGCATCCGTGACGGCCGCCTGCGGGACTATCTCGAAGGCCAGGCCCGCCACGACCAGTGGCTCACCGCAGCGATGCGCGAACTCGACACACAGTGGGGCTACCTCGAGGAACGGACGCCCATCCTCCGGGACGCCCAGATTTCGGCGGCGACCGAGGACACCCTGCGCCGCGTCGAGATCCAGCGGTTCGCAGACCGCGTCACGACGCGGTACCGCAACCGCTTCCAGAACCCGCTCGTGCTCGTCCCCTGTTCGGCGACCAAACCCTACAGCGAGTCCCAGAGCCACCGCCAGTTCCACGACGTCATCCAGTGGCGCGGCCACGTCGTCTCGATGACCAGTCCGATCGGCGTCGTTCCACAGGAACTCGAGACCACGTATCCGGCCCAGCACTACGACACCGTCGTCACCGGCCGCTGGTCCGAAGACGAGAAAGAGTTCGTCGCCGAGGTGCTCAGACGGTACCTCGAGCGCAACGCCGACACCTACCCGTACGTCGTCGCACACGTTCCCGACGAAGGCTACCGCGACATCGTCGAACGGGTCGAAGAGTCGTGGGACGGCAACGAGGATCTCGACGTCACCTACACCGTTCCCGAAGGTGGCCACCCGACCGACGACGAATCCCTCTCGAACCTCGGCGAGGCGCTGTCGGGCGAACTCAAGTACTCCAAGCGCGAGCGCGAGCACAACACCGTCCGCGCCATCGCGGACTACCTGCTCGGCGACGGCGCAGGAAATGAACTCTTCGCGGACATCCAGACGACGAGTCGCTACCCCAAGATCCAGATCCGGGACCGCGAAGATACCCAACTCGCGACGATGGTGCCCCAGTACGGAACGCTGTCGTTCACGCTCGAGGGAGCCCGCCGCTGGGTCGACAGCGACGCTCCGGTCAAACGCGTCGAAATCGACGGCTTCGTTCCCCACGGCAGCGTGCTCGCGCCGGGCGTCGTCGACGCTGACGAAGACATTCGAGTAGGCGACGAGGTCGTCGTCGAGGGACCGAATGCCTTCGCCGTTGGCCGAGCCGAGATGTTCGGCCACGAGATGGCCGAGAGCACGCGCGGCGTCGCCTGCGAGGTCCGCCACGTCGAAGAGAAGTGACCGCTCTGTGGCCCCCTAATCGCTCTTTCAAGCGTCTGAGGCGGCTGTCAATCCCATATTCGGACTGGTCGCAGTTCGCGATATACTGTCAAACAGCGAATCTGTTTTATATCTATTCGCGGCGTACAGTACTCGATGACTCCAATTCATTCGATTTCGACCGGTGGTGAAATGCCCGAATACACTCTCGAGCGTGGCTGGAAAACCCTCGCGATCGCCGGTGGCGTGGTCGGCCTGCTCGGTATCCTCGCGATCGCGTTCCCGCTCGTAACCGGGCTCTCGGTAGCGTTCGCGCTCGGAGCGGTGCTCGTCGTCAGTGGAATCGTCCACGCTGCACACGCGTTCACGGCCCGTGGCTGGAACGGCCGCCTCTGGCAGGTCGTACTCGCCGCCGTCTCGGTCGTTGCCGGCCTGCTTTTGCTGGCGAACCCGATCGTCGCGCTCGCGAGTCTGACGCTGCTCGTGATCGCGTACCTGCTTGTCGACGCCGTTGCAGAACTGTGGATGGCGATGCGGATGGCCGGCCAGCCCGGTCGGGCATCGATCGCCGCGAGTGGCCTGCTCTCGCTGGTCCTCGCCGGCCTCCTCTGGAGCGGCTTCCCCGCTGATGCAGCCTGGGCCGTCGGCCTGCTCGTTGGTGTCAGCCTCTTCGTGACCGGCCTCTCGATGGCGTTCGTCGCCATTAGTGGTCGGTCCGTCGGCGAAACGGAACAGCCCATGACCGAGCCACGCAAGGCCTGAACGCCAGGTCTCGTAGCATTCCCGTCCAGCGATCGGTTTCTGTAGTCAGGTCGAGTACAGAGACGGTCGTCGTCCGATATCGCATTCGACCTTCGAAGCCAGTGACCGCTCAGTTCGGGGTATGAATCCCTGTACCTGTTACGGCGCTGCTGCAAACGGCAGGCCCGCTTTCGATCCCGGTGGAGTCCGAGACCGAACTGGCAGTCGACCGCAGGGATCGTCGTCGAAAACGACTGCCGACGGAAGTCCGTCGAACCCATTAAATAAAGGGTACCCATCCATCCACGGTCGGGGCGTCTATTCAAGTACAAGAGGTCAACTGATCATGTCCACTACTACTCGAAACAGACTCGAAAGCCGGTATGCAGGAATCACCCTCGATGGACGCCCCCACGCGCTGACGGCGTGGTTCGTCGTCGCACTGCGGTTCGTGATGGGCGGAATGATACTGTTCGCGGGACTGGGGAAGTTCGCGTTCGTTAGCGGGGAGCCGTTCGACGCGAGCGGCTTCCTGGTCCACGGCGTCGATCCAGCCAGCCCAGTCAGCGGACTCTACGCTGCGATGGCGGGCAACGCCGCGTTGATCGAGGTCATCAACGTAATCGTCCCGGCCACGCAGGTGCTGATCGGCATCGCGCTGATCGCAGGTGCGTTCGTTCGCCTGGCTGCCCTTGGTGGAGCCATGCAGATGATCATGTTCTACCTCGGTGGCTGGGAAGGACAGTGGCTCGCGCTGTTCGACTCGACGCTGATCTACGCGGTCGTCTTCCTGGCGCTGGGCGCACTCGCCGCGGGCCGCATCGCCGGACTCGACCGCTACATCGAACAGATCGATGTCGGTGGACAGCCACTGGTCGAGCGGTACCCGAAACTCCAGTACCTCCTCGGCTAACGCGAAACACCCCTTCTACTTCTGCCGAGACGTTCGAACACAGTTTCCGGTTCGATCCGTCTATCCCTGCTAAAACCTTCGTCGAAGGGAAGACGACGATCGACAGACGTCGGCTCTATGTCGAAAAGGTCTCTCTATCGTAACAACTGCAACTTTAGCGAAGGAAGAACAAATATCTCGGACGACGCGGCCCTCTACCCGCCGAAACGTACTAACACTCGCAACGGTAGAAATCGCTTCTCTGTTCTCGGCAGATCCGTCGCGCAAATCGTCGAGGGCTTCAACAGGGTCGACCGGACGTCATCCTCGCCGAGACTGGTCGACCGTCACTCACCGAGTACCGAATCGAAGAACTTCCGTTCTGCCGTTCGGAGATGCTGATTGAACGTCGCCGGCGAAATCCCGAGTCGCTCGGCGATCTCCTCGCCCGTGCTCTCGCGCGGCCAGTCGAAGTAGCCCGCGAAGTAAGCAGTCTCGAGTGCTGCCCGTTGCTTGTCGGTGAGATCTTCCTCGAGCACGGAGAGTGGGCTCGAGCCGTTCGAGACGCTCCGTTCGGCCGTTCGCTGTGCGAGGTAGGACGCGTCCGGGCGTTGCTCTTTGATGAGTTCGATTAGCTGGCGCGTGTCTCTGCCGCGTGGTAATTCGACGACGAACCGGAATTCGCCGTCCTCGATCGTGGCCGATTCGACGCGGCCGCCGTGGGTCGCGACCGTCTCGAACAGGGAGACGGCAACGGGCGAGACCAGTTCGAACTCGAACCCGTTGCGTCTGATCGAAAGAAACCGAACGTCGTCGATTCCGTCAGTGTCTTCGATCGTCTCCCGGAACGTCTCCTCGGAGACGTTTCGTGCCGAGCCATACGCCAGCAGGGTCTCGTCTCCGGGAACGAGTTGCTCGAACTCGATCGCACACGACTCCGCTGCCGACAGTTCGACGAGTTCCTCCGCCATCTCGTCCATCCGGAACTCGAGTTCGACGACGGCGTCGCTGACCAGAGCGTCGCGTCGCTCGATAGCAGTAATCGCATGGGCCATGACGTCGCCGATCCGCGAGAGAATCGTCGTCTCCGTCTCTGTGAACACATCCGTCGACGACGCGTAGATGCCGAGAACGCCGTAGACGAGGTCCTCGTGAACGATCGGGATCGCAGCGATGGAGCGATATCCTCGCTCTCGGGCTTCCTCGTGCCAGGGCTCGAGTTGTTCGTCCGTCTGAATGTTGTTCGAGACCTGAACGTCGCCGGTTCGGATCGCGGTGCCGCCCGGCCCGTGACCGGTCGGTTCGTCCGCGTCCATGCTGATCTCGACGTCCTCGAGGTATCCGTCTTCGATGCCGGCAGCGGCCTTCGGGACGATCTCGTTACTCCCGGGATTGACCCCGCCGATCCACGCGAATCGGTAGGCGTCCGGTTCGGCGAGCCGATCACAGACCTGCTGTTCGAGTTCGGCCCGCGTCTCCGTCGTGATGACCGCGTGCGTGATGTCGTGAACGATCCGGTTGAGCCGGTTGATGGTCTCGAGTTGCTCGCGCTGGCGGCGCTGCTCTCGTTCCTGACGCGCACGCTCGATCGCGTGGTGAATCGTCCGGACCAGCAACTCGCTCGTCACTTCGTCTTTGACCAGGAAGTCCTGTGCTCCTTGCTGAATCGCCTTGACGCCGACTCCCTGGTCTCTGACGCCGGTCAACACGACGATCGGCGTCGCGTCGGTTTCCGCGTTGGCCGCCTCGAGCGTATCCAGTCCCGCACTGTCGGGCAGGTTCAGGTCGAGCAACACCACGTCGATCGGTTCGTTCTCGAGGGTCTCGAGGCCGTTTTCGAGCCGGTTCTCGCGGCTAATCTCTGGTGTTCGTCTCGTCTCTTCGGCTGGATCGATTCGCTGGGCGAGTTCTTCGGCGCCCTCGAGCATCTCCTCGATCAGCCGTGCATCGCCGGGGTTGTCCTCGATCAGGAGGATCTCGAGCGTTCCGGTGTCGTCGACCGTGTTATCGTCGGTTTCGACGTCCTCTCCGCCTCCAGTCTGTGTATTCTGATCGTTCATTGTTCGTCGACCTCCGGGGGCAGACGGACGACCGTAAACCAGAACGTCTCGAACGCACGGATCGTCTCGATGAACTCGTCCGGATCGACGGGCTTCGTCAGATAGGCGTTTGCGTGTAGTTCGTACGATCTGGCGATGTCCTCTTCGGTCTGTGAACTGGTCAGGACGATCACCGGGATCGACCGCAGTTCCGGATCGTCCTTGAGCTCCCTGAGTACTTCCTCTCCGTTGGTCCGTGGCAGGTTAAGATCCAGCAAGACGAGATCCGGGCGCGGTGCGTCCTCGTACTCGCCTCGCTGAGTGAGAAAGTCGAGCGCCTCGGCGCCGTCCGAGACGACGTGAAGATCGTTCTCGATTCGCCCCTGTTCGAACGCTTCCTTGGTCAGGCGAACGTCGCCGGGATTGTCCTCGACTAACAGGATCTGTGCTGGCTCGGGTCGAACTGTCTCTGGTTCGGTCATCGTCTCGCTTGAAATTCCGTCGTCGTCTGGCCGTTCTGTTCAGTGTTCGTTCTCGAGAGCACCGTCTTCACACTGGAAGTCGAACCACAACGCGATCCGCTGGCGCGTCGCTCGAGCGGTCGACGACGGTGAACGAACCCGATTCCGTGCCCTGAATTCTTCTCGACAGCGAGGAAACGATCGACCAGTTGGCAGCCCCGATCCCCGTCTGCGCCGAGACCATTACACCCTACCCCGTATCGAAACACGGGCTCCATCTCGTCGCTTGCTCCTACGCGGACCGAACAGCCGTCGGACTGGGACGCGTACTGCCCGATTCCAGTGACGGCTCTCCGGTCTCCTCGTATGTGGTTGTTCGATTGATCGATCGTTTCCATCTCCGATTGCTGTTACAAGTCGACTGATGGGTATAAATGTGGTGCTCAGATAGTGTGAAGACCCTCGATAGGCGCTGTAACACCAGCTATCTTTCTCGTGGCGGCCACCTCCTCAGGAGCCTTCGGTCCCGCTCGAGAGCAGTCTCTCGACCCCACTGCCGACTTCGTGTTGACTATTGGTGTTCTCTATAGCAATATAGAGTTCACATTCCTCCACTGGCCGAAATCAGCAGAAAAACCCGACGTGAACAGCTTCAGTCCGGTCACAGCAGGCATCCCGTGGCCGCCACTCGAGGGCGCAGCCGAAAGACGAAACTGTTGTTCGAAAACTCGGGTCGACGGCGCGATTAGTCGACGGGTTGTGGGACTCGAGCAAGAGTTCGACCTCCCTTCGCTGTACCAGTGTCGACGATCAGGGCCGTGCTCGATTGCGCCGTTTTTGGCTCTACGTCGGGATTGTGTCGCAGTGGACACTCGCTCGGCGAACATTCACGTCGTGGGAACCAGGTTCGTCGAACACGGACAGATCTCGAGACTCCGTTGCGGCGTTTCGGAGCTGAACTCGAGCAGACTGGGTCACAGCTGTCGATGGACCTCGTAATCGAGCCCGATCAACCGACGATCGGAGTGGATTGCTCGAGGAATCGGACTGGAGGTCGGCTAATATATACCGTCGATAAATCCCTGCGCGCGCACGTGTCTCCGGACGTCCATACTGTGTGCCATCGGGCCGGGGCCAGTCGAAAAACGCTGGTATCGGTTCGCCGGACGACGGCGAAACCCTTGTTTCACCGGTTTCAGCGCCGTTCGCTGGTGTTTTGCTGTCGGATACCTACGCGTCTGAGATATTCTTCGTCGATTACAGAGAACCCATACTCGCTGTTCGAACCCCCGGGGTTCGCTCCGGCGAAAGCCGGTCCTCGGGTGCGGACTCGATGGTGAAACTGGATTTGGCCCGCTTCGAGTGACTCGTTCCTGAACTGGTTATCGGTGTTCGATTTCGGCATTGGTCTCGAGGCCGGTGCCCGGCCGTCCCGTTTGCCACTCGAGAATCCCCCTCGAAATCGATCGATAGCGCCCGTCGGCAGTTATTTTCGGCCTGTTCTCCGTAGTAAACTCTCGCGTTTTCCATCTCGTAAATCCTATACTGCGATATAGAATTGCGGTCGCTCGAGACGATCCCCGTCATCGGGTTTCTTACCGCTGGCCGCGCTACCGACGTCTATGGAGGAAATTTCGCTGGGTGTTCCACAACCACTACTGGATCGACTGCCGGCCGACGACGAAGTCGCCGCGGCGGACATGCAAGACGCCGTCGCTGGCTGGGAACGGAAACTCAACGAAGCAATCCGGGAAGCCGACGACGAGCAGGAAGCGGCCGGACGCGTACTCGAGGCGATCGACCGGTTCGAAGAACGGTACGAGACCTACGACGAACTGGTGCCGGAGCTACGCGCGTGGGGGCAGTCGCCGATCTACGCGATCACGTGGCGGACGCTGTACGCGGACGTCATCGCACAGCTGTACGAACACGAGGAACTGGTCGATCACCTCGAGCGCGAACGGAACCGACGAATCGTCGCGGACGGGATTCGGCTGCAGGACCTGTAGTTACTCGAGGGAGTCGACCAGCCGAGAAAGCGTCTCGAGGTCGTACTGTCCCGGCGCGGTCGCCTTCTCTGGGTCGACGGGTGCGTAGCCGATTTTCGAACCGTAGACGGGTGCGACGGCGCGAGTGTGGCTGCCTGCTTCACCCATCGCCATCGTCGCGACGGTCTTCCCGTCGGCCGTAAGTCGGTGGGTAACCGACAGCAGGGCGAGCGTCTCCTCGCGGCTGTGGGCCGTCACCGCGAGTTTACCCACGTCCGCGTGCTCGCAGGCGTCGGCAAGCGTCTCGAGCATCTCCGATTCCGTGGGCGTCCCTTCGAAGTCGTGTGCCGAGGCGACGATCGAGACGTCTCGTTCGCGGGCCGTCTTCAGGACGGCTTCGGCGTCACCGTCGCGGATGGCGGCGAGTTCGACGTCGACCGCTTCGACGGCCTCGAACCGGGTCGCTTCCGTCAGTTCCTCGAGTCGTCCCTCGTCGCTCGCCTCGCCGCCTTCCCACTCCGCACGGTTCGTCGCCAGAATCGGAAGGTCGCCGTCGTACGCTTCGAGTGCGGCCAGTGGCTCCTCGGCGAGGTCCATCCGGAACTCGATGGCGTCGGCGTGGTCGCGAGCGGCTGACGCTTCGCCGAGGTCTGCAGTCGAGGCGGTCAGGACGAACGAGTCGAAGTTCATACTCTCAAGAGAAGACGAACGGCGAAAAACGATGTCGTTCTATGCCATTCCGAGCGTCTCCTCGGCCTCGAGGAGTTCGTGGTAGCGGTTGCGGATCGTGACTTCGGAGATGTCCGCGACGTCGGAGACGGCAGCCTGGGTGGTCTTCTCGTTGGTCAGGAGTGCGGCGGCGTAGACGGCGGCGGCCGCGAGGCCGACCGGCGACTTGCCGGAGTGGACGCCCTTCTCCTTGGCGTTCTGCAGGAGCGCGCGGGCGCGGTGTTCGGCCTCGTCCGAGAGGTCGAGTCCGGAGGCAAAGCGGGGAACGTAGCTCTCGGGGTCGGCTGGCTGGACCTCGAGTCCCAGTTCTCGCACCACGTATCGATAGGTGCGAGCGATCTCGTTTTTCTCGACGCGGGAAACGTCGGCGATCTCGTCGAGCGAGCGGGGGACGCCAGCCTGTCGTGCAGCAGCGTAGACACAAGAAGTCGAGACGCCCTCGATAGAGCGGCCGGGCAGCAGGTCTTCGTCGAGTGCGCGTCGGTAGATGACCGAGGCGGTCTCGCGGACGTTGTTCGGCAGGCCGAGCGCGGAGGCCATGCGGTCGATCTCGCCGAGTGCCTGCTTCAGGTTGCGTTCCTTCGAGTCGCGGGTGCGAAAGCGCTCGTTCCACTTGCGCAGGCGCTGCATCTTCTCGCGCTGACGCGAGCCAAGCGAGTTGCCGTAGGCGTCCTTGTTGCGCCAGTCGATGTTCGTCGAGAGCCCCTTGTCGTGCATCGTGTTCGTGGTCGGGGCACCGACGCGGGACTTCTCGTTTTTCTCGGCGGCGTCGAAGGCACGCCACTCGGGGCCGCGGTCGACAGAGTCCTCCTCGACGACGAGACCACAGTCCTCACAGACGGTTTCGCCGTGTTCGTCGTCGACGACGAGGTTTCCCGCACACTCGGGGCAGGCCAGGTCGCTCGATTCGCTTTCGGTCGTCTCTTCAGTCGTTTCGTCTTCGTTACGCCGTACTCTCGTGTTCGATCGTGTGTTGGTCATACGATGGCAAGTGCTGTCCGGACGAACGGATCGCAAAAGCCCGGACGGAGTCGTTACCTACTGCGTTCAGAGGGCCAGTACATAACGGTTTCGGAATCTCGGCCTTACAAACCTCGAAAACCGGTAATTCGTCCGGTTTGCTATTATCGATCAAAACATTCAAGCGGAGGAAGGGTTCGCATACCAAAACGGAGTTCCCAAAACCACACCGTTCTAACCGCCCGTATGCACGTCGCAGTCGGGAGTACGAACCCGGTCAAGATCGAAGCCGTCGAACGAACGCTCGAGCGGTTCGATCCAGACGTCGAGGCTGTCGGGGTCGATTCGGGCGTCGCCGAACAGCCGTGGTCGATCGAGGAAACCGTAACTGGTGCCGAGAACCGTGCCAGGCGCTCGCTCGGGGCGACCGACGCGGCGTACGGCGTCGGACTCGAGGGCGGGGTCACCCGGTTCGACGACGCGCCAGGACTCTTCTTGATCATGTGGGGTGCGGTCACCGACGGCCAGCGACTCGAGCGTGGGTCCGGGCCGGCACTACGCCTTCCCGACGACGTAGCCTGCCGACTCGAGGACGGCGCGGAACTCGGGCCGGTGATGGACGACGTTCTCGGAACCGACGGTATCGCGGAGTCCGAGGGCGCAGCAGGGGTACTCACGGACGGAATGACCGACCGCACGCGTGCGCTCGGTGAAGCTGTCGCGTCCGCGTTCGGCCCCTTCGTCTCGAGTTACTACGACTGACCTCCTCCCACGACTGAAGTCGTGGGGTTCCCGTCACGGACGGGGGTCCCACAAGTTGGGGAGGTTCGCAAGTCCGTTCGAGTGCTCGAACGACTTGCGTTCTGGGTCGGGTCAGTACGACCCCCGGTCGAGATAGCGGGCTTCATCTACCCCGTATGGGTGCGTATCCTTACCTCGACCTCGGCACGTGGTAGTATTGTATGGCGTCTGATTAAATCTTATTCACTTCATTCCGCGAGTAAACTCGTGGGCTTTCACGCTGTTACTGTGTAATTCGGCGGTAGAAACGCGCTATTAGCCGGCGAAACGATATCTTGTCGTGATAGTCACCGATTCGAACTCGTTAACCGGCCGTACCAAGACGTCGTTTCGATAGCCGTATCCTGTGATTACTCTCAGAGAAAACCGCAGTACTGCGGCGGGTTAACCACGCGTACCAAACCCCCTAAGGGCGTTCCGATCATCTGGACGAGTATGAGCAGTGCAATGGCCCCCGACCTCACGAGTAAACAGCAGCAGATACTCCAGTATCTCCGGGAGAACGCTGCCACGAAGACCTACTTCAAGTCCCGACTCATCGCCCAGGAACTCGGGATGACGCCGAAAGAGGTCGGTTCGAACATCACCGCTCTCCAGGACGACAACTACGACGTCGAGATCGAAAAGTGGGGATACTCCTCGAGCACTACCTGGAAAGTGAGCGTCTGACTCTTCTAGACGATCGATTCGAGCGCCGACAGCGACGATAGTTCGTACGTAGGCTGATGGTCGGTAGCGTCGGCTCCGTCTCCGGCGTCGACCAGCGCCGAATCGATTCCCATCGCGTTCGCTCCCGCAATGTCGGCGTACGGTGAGTCACCGACGTGGATCGTATCGGCGGGTTCGACGCCGAGTTTCCCGAGTGCGTACTCGAAGGGTTCGGCGTTCGGCTTCGGATAAATACCCGCGCTTGGCTCCGTGAACACGCGAACGTCGAAGGCGTCCTCGATGCCGAGTGCCTGGAGTTTCCGGCTCTGGGTCTTCCGGCCGCCGTTGGTGATGAGTCCGACGCGACCACGGTCGCGGGCGTACTCGAGCGCAGCCGCTGCGCCAGGCCGGAACGCCACGGCCGTCGGATCGCGGAGTTCGAGATACGCGGTCGTGAGCGAGGATACGGCCGACTCTCGAATCGTCCGATCTGTCCCGGCGCGGTCTGCAACCTCCCGGAACAACAGTTCGTGGAACTCCCGTTCCGTTTCGGCGACCGGCAGCGACGGCAGAACGGCACGGAGATCCACGGGCGTACAGAACTGCTCGACTCCGGCCCGATCGAACGCCGACTCGAGTAACGCCGTGGCGTCCTGAGTCGGCTCACAGAGGGTTCGATCGAGGTCGAAACAGATCGCGTCGTAGGCGGCCATCTGCTCCGTCCTACGAGCGTGAGTGTTCTGAAGGTTTCGCCGTGTGAGACGCTGCCACCAACCGCTGGTTTCCGCGACTGTCGACGGATACCGCCGGAAGTTATCTTCGTTGACACCAGTGGTGGGGTATGGACGTCGTCAAACGAGTTCACGTCGTCCCGGTCGGCTACGAGTTCGACCGGATCCTCGAGCCGATTCGGGACCAGCGGGCCGACCTCGTCTACCTCCTCGAGCACGAACCGGACGTGAAAGCCGCAACTGGGCGGACGGAGTCGAATCCTCCCGCGGAGTATCACGACGAACTGCGCGCCGAACTCGAGTCGATCGTCCCGGACGTACGCAGCCGCTCCTGTGATCTCGGTGACGTCTACGACGTTCTCGGCGACGTGACGACCATCGCCTCGAACCACGCCGCCGACAGCGTCTACGTCAACGTCTCGAGCGCGGGGACGATCGCCGCGATCGGTGCGACGATCGCGTGTATGGACGTCTCGACGGACGCACACGCCTACTACGTCGAGCCGTCGACGTACGCTCACGACGGAACGACCGAGCCGGCGTCGTCCGGCGTCGAGACGACCGAACCGATCCCGACGTATCCGATCGAGTCGCCGACGCGCGACCAGGTCGCGATCATGGAATTCCTCCGCGAACCGTCGGCGTGGGACGGGTACGACGACGCCCGAACGTCGCCGCCGAAGAAGAAAGACCTCATCGAGTACGCCAGGGATCGTGGCCTCTCTTTCATGGCCGATCGCCGACCGCCGGAGAATCGCGCCAGCGAGGATAAGGGAGCGTTTCGCGTCCTCGATACGCACGTCCTCGATCCGCTCGCCGAAGATGGATACGTGACCATCGAGTCGGTCGGTCGCCGCCGTGTCGTCGAACTGACCGAGCAGGGTGAAAACGCCTATCGAGCGTTCAAACACAAACTCAGCGATGACCGGATGGATGGGGAGGGCCGAAGCTAACAGGGCACTCGAGGCCGTTCTCACCGCTCGTCTTCGACCAGCGCGTACAGCGTCGTTCCCAGCCGTGCGAGCTCGAGGTCTCCCTCGAGTCGCTCGACGTGGGCGCGAAGCGCCGTCTCGTCGAATTCTGGGTCGGCGACGTCCTCGCAGTGGATGGAGCGGCCGTCCGCGCGGGCGAGCAGATCCGGCGCGGCGGCGGCGAGATACGAGCCGGGTAGCTCCGGCGTTTCCCGGCCCGCCTCGAGTGCAGCGAGGATTTCGCGGGCGACGACGAGGCGGCGACGGATCGACCGGACGTCGTCCGGATCCGCCGGCGGGGAGATGGTTTCTGTCAGCAGCGACTCCGCACCGGTGAGACGGTCACGATCGACATCGGCGACCGCTTCGATCTGCTGGAAGCCGACCGTCGACGTTTCGGTGCGGCGGCTCGCGAGCCGGACGGCGGCCAGGACGGTCGCGGCTCGTCCGTACTGACTGATCGCCGGGTCGCCTGCGTATTCGAGGGCAGCCCGGGCGACGTCCGTCGTGGACTCGACTCCGAGGCGTCGAGCAGCGGCTTCGATCGTTAGTCTGTCACGTCCACGCGTAATGGTCTCCGTCTCGGAGTGGCAGCGAGCCATAATAATGGATACGGCCGGACGGGTATTACGTACTTCTGAGAAAGTATCGATACTACCACTACTATCGTTACCTTCGTCGCCGGCCGCTCGGTCCTGCCCGATCCGCCACGTTCAAGCCGATTCCCTTCGAGCGTCGATGTATGACTCGATCTGTCTGGATCAAGGCCGACGGTACCGTCGGCGACTGGGAGGACCGCCGGGCGCGGATCACCGCCGCGCTCGAGGCGGGTGTAGACTGGGTACTGGTCGACGAAACCGACGTCGGACGCGTCCGTGAACTCGGCGACATCAACGTCGCTGCGTTCCGAACCGGTGGGGACATGACGCTGGTCGACGACGCGGAAGCGGACGACGATGGAGCGTCGGGACCGGAACCCGACGCCGTCGTCGTCGGTAAGGACGGCGAGGGCGACGGGACGATCGATCTCCCCGAGGATCTGTCGGGTTCGGCGGACCTCTCGACGCTCCGTCGCGACGACGACCTGGAGCGGGGCGCCTACGTTCGTATCCTCGACAAGGAGTACGAGGCCTTCGCCGAAACTGCCGCCGAGGAAGCCGATCACACCATCGTTATCGGCGACGACTGGACGATTATCCCGCTCGAGAACCTGATCGCACGCATCGGCGAGGAGACGAACCTCGTCGCGGGCGTCACGAGCGCCGAGGAAGCGAAGACCGCCTTCGAGACGCTCGAGATCGGCAGCGACTCCGTCTTGCTCGATTCGGACGACCCCGACGAAATCCGCAAGACCGTCGAGGTCCGCGACGAGGCCGAACGCGAGACCCTCGAACTCGAGTACGCCGAGGTGCTCGACGTCGAACGCGTCGGCAGCGCCGATCGGGTCTGTATCGACACCGGCAACCTGCTCGAGCACGACGAGGGGATGCTCGTCGGTTCGATGGCTCGCGGACTCGTCTTCGTCCACGCCGAGACCGCCGAGTCGCCGTACGTCGCCTCGCGCCCTTTCAGAGTCAACGCCGGAGCAGTCCACGCCTACGTCCGGACGCCCGACGGCGGCACGAAGTACCTCTCGGAACTGCAAAGCGGCGACGAGGTGCAGGTCGTCGACACCGACGGCAACACTCGCGAGGCGATCGTCGGCCGCGTCAAGATCGAGAAGCGACCGATGTTCCGCATTGCACTCGAGACCGAGGACGGCGACCGCGTCGAGACGCTGCTGCAGAACGCCGAGACGATCAAGGTCGCGACCTCGGCGGGACGAACGGCTGTCACCGACCTCGAGGCCGGCGACGAACTCCTGCTGTACTACGAGGATACGGCCCGTCACTTCGGTGAGGCCGTCGAGGAGAGTATTATCGAGAAATAGGCAATTGTTTCTTCTTCCTGTCTGCTCGATATTGGTTATTGTTACCGTATAGCAGAACCACGCCGTTCGATCAGATATTGCGCTTCGACCAGTCAGTTAGCGATTGTGGTATACGATCGAACACTGATTTACGAGTAATATGGAATATTGTCGGTAATTTAGGCTGATTACAGACAAAATCTATTGCTTTTCATGTGGTATGTTCTCGTGGAACAATGAGCGTCCCGAAAGAGCAGGTACGGCAGTTCGAGGTACCAGAGTTCGCGGTCACCCTGCGAAACGCGGGTCTCGCCGGTGCGGGCGGAGCCGGATTCCCATCCTACGCCAAGTGGGAACACCTCGAGTCGGTCGACTCGCTGCTGGTCAACCACCAGGAGAGCGAGCCCAACTACTACATGGACAAGTGGCTTGGCCGGGAGCGGACCGAGGAACTGGCGGCGCTGTTCGACGGACTGCTCGAGTCGGCGTTCGACCGGGTCGTCGTCGCCGCCAAAGAGACCGACCGCGAGGAGTGGATCGAACCGCTCGAGGAGGCGACCGACGCGACGGTGTACGAACCCGCGGACCTCCCGGTCGACGAGGACGAGAGCGGGGTCGTCGTGGCCTACACCGACGACAGGTACGAGTACGGAATGGAAAGCGTCCTGATGCGACTCGTCGCCGGGGCCGTCGTGCAGGGCGAGGAGCTCCCAATGGATCACGGCTGGATCGTCCAGAACACCGAGACGCTCTGGAACGTCTTCCGGGCGCTCACCGCCGGCGAACCGATGACCCGGAAGTTCGTCCACGTCGACGGCCGCGTTCCCACCCACCGTTTCCTCGAGGTACCGGTCGGAACGTCGGCGACGGATCTCCTCGCAGCAGCGGGCCGAACGGATGGTCTCGACTCGAACGAGGTACTGCTGGACGGCGGGCCGGGCTGGTGTTTCGAGATCGACCGTTCGCCCGATCGGTTCGGTGTGCGCAAGCGAACGAACTGTCTGCTCGTGATGGAAGAATCCGTCGTCGAGGAGAACAAACTCGGTGGGGACCGCGTCAACGTCCTGGCACCGGCGGCCTGGAAGGAATCGGTTCACGAAACCGAGCCGACGGAGACGCTCGCGCCCGATTACGTCGAAGTGTCGCGGATCACGAACCCGGCGCTCGAGGGCATCGTGACACCGAGCGAGCCGATCGTCCGGTCGGGCGACGAGGTCGAAGCGGGCGAGATGATCGCACGACCAGCCGAGGGAATCAGCACCGCACAGCACGCGCCGATCGACGGAACGGTCGCCGACGTCGGCGACGAAACGATCCGTCTCGAGGCGACGGGAACGGAAGCGACGACGGAAATCGACGCGTATCGAATCTACTGGAGCTGGTGTGGCGACTGTGGGCGGTACCTCCCGGAGCCACAGCTCACGGCGGTCGACGCGAAGACGTTCGTCTGTGACCGCTGTCGGTGAGCCGAAGGAAAACGTAGAGTGGGTCGGACTACCGTCGACACGGCTCCAGGGCGCTCGACTGGCAGCGGACCCAGGCCGACGCGTTCCGACGGTCACAGATCACCAGCCCGTCTTCGTCCTCGTAACTCACGTACTGGTCGAACTCGACGCGGGGCTGTTCTCGAGGTCGATTGTCCTGTTCCGTTTTCATATAGCGTAAACCGCCGCCACGAGGCGACGTTCGTTCGGTTGGTGACAGCGAGCGAACGGGGAAAAGGGCTCCGTGAGAACAGTACTAGGGTGGTTATATTCCGGGGATCGAGTTCACAGGCCGCGTGATCGTCCGTGGTCAGTCCGGCCGCGTACTGACCGGCTCTTCCTGATCGTCGTCCTCGGCGGGCTCGAGTCGCGTCGTACACCAGTGACAGAACTCGAGGTCCTCGTCCAGTTCCTTGCCACACTCGGGGCAGGTCGGACCGTCGGTCGCGTCGGGGCCCTCCGGTGGGAATCCGAGGGCACGGAACGTCGCGTCGATCGCTGCAAAGAGAGCGACGAACATGAGGGCGAACTGCCCGATCGAATCGGTTCCCTCGGCGACGGTCTCTCCCATCTCGGTTATCGATTCCGCTGCAGTGACCTGTTCGGCAGGTGGGAGAAAGATTGCGACTGCAGAGAGATACAGGCCGGCGAAGACGAACGCTCGAAGCCAGTCCCGAATAAGCGCGTGGCCCGCTCCAGGAAAGAGAACCGAAAGCCCGCCGGCAGCGAGCGCGCGAAGCCATGTCATCGGTATCTACAACTATGAGAGAGCCAACGGGTTAACATTCCGATTCTGATCGAAGTCCAGTCTCACGGTCTCACCCCGACTGAACGGTCGATCGACAATAGCTGACCGACGATCGGGACCGAATCGTTTCGAGACCCATTTCGACGATTCTCACTCGGTGCGGTCTCGACATCGTCAGACGCCTGGCAGACGTACGTCAGAAAATGATCCCCCGGTCTTTTCTAGTGGTACGGTGGATCCCGAGTATGGAACGGGGACGATCACCCTCAGTGAGCATTACCGTCGTAGAGGAGATTGCCAGACGCGAAGGCGTCGACCCGGTGGACCTGACGCCACCGTTGCACGACGTCGTCGATACTGACGCCCTCGACGCGTTGTTTCACACCTCCGGTCTCGAGGACGCGAACGGGAATCCGACCCTCGAGTTTTCGTACCACGGCTACCGAATTTGCGTCGATGGACCCGAAGCGATCGACGTCACGCCTGACGATCGGCGATCTGGTGCTTTCGGTTCGGGCGACAGTTGAGGTTCGATCGGACTGACAGAAAACTGTCAACCTTTCTGGCTTGTGGCCTTTCAGTAAAAGTACACGAGCTCTCGAGTTACAATATGAATGGACATACGTTTCGTTCAACTGAATGGTCTGCGAGTTAATTATATATGCTCTCGATTCACAGGATGATTTAGCACCAAAACGGGCGACGGGAAGGCGTGCCGGAGGTGGTCTCACTTCCGGCATGCGGTGGTTGCACAGGATACTGGTACTCTTTCCGACCGTTCTGGGTGCATCCATACATATGTTCGAAACAGTAACGAAACGGTTGCACGGAAACGCGGACGAACGTGGTGTCTCACCCGTTATTGGAGTTATCCTCATGGTGGCGATTACCGTCATTCTGGCGGCTGTGATCGCGACGTTCGTCCTTGGCATCGGTGACGACATCCAGCAGGACCCACAGGCAGGCGTCTCCATAGATGACAGCGACTCGAGTGCCGTCGAAGTGTCGCTGACGTCGCTGGGGAACGCTGACGGTGTCGCTATCGTGGACGCTTCCGATGGTGGAGTTATTCCGGAGCCAGAGAGCGGCAACGCCGTCCTGAGTTCGACCGGAATGACGGCGACGGTTACGGATGAAAACGTAAGCTACAGCGTTGTGGCGTACATCGGTGACGATTCCGAACTCGGCGAGAGCGACGTCCCTGACGACGAACTCCGTTCGACGGCAGTGATCGACAGCTTCGAAGTCGAAGACTAGTTCCGCTTCTCGGGGGCACCGATATTTCGGTCGTTTTGGGCTCCCGCTCGAGCGCTCTCAGAAGTCCGTTAGCTTCGCTTCCGTCGACCCCTTCGCGTCGAGACCGAACTCCGAGAGGCCGACGAACTCGAGGCCGTTGTCCCGGAGCGCCCGCTTTACGCGCTCGGAGGCGGAGGGCGCGACGAGCATCCCGCGAACGTCGTCGTTGGTCTCTTCATACAGCGAAACGTACCGCTGTAGCTGATCGAAGTGGTTCAGCGTCGCCTGAATGCGTTTGACCTCGACGACGACGGGAGTACCGTCGCCGTCGACGGCGTAGAAGTCGATGAACCCATACTTCGTCTCGCGCTCGTGCTCCACGATCCGGAGCCCTTCCTCGAGGACATCGGGATTCTCGGCGATGTACTCGTGCATCTCGGCTTCGGTACCCGACTCCTCGTAGGTCGCGCCGTCGGTGGCGTCGAACCGAGTGAGGCCGTAACACTCGTGGATACGGGCCTCCACGCGCTCGGTCGGATTACTGCGTCGAGCGAGCAGTACTGCTTCGCCCTCACTGACGCGCGCGGAGACGCTGCCCCCACCCGGCATCCAGTTTACGGGCTTGTGGCCGGTCGGCTGGTGGACCAGAAAGGTACCGTCCGGCTTGGCGACGAGAATCCGCTCGCCAGGGCCGAGATAGCCGCTGGTTCGCCCCTCGTACTCCACTTCACACTCGGCTTCGACCGTCAACATCGCGCCGTTCCGGAACGCAGTCTTCGCCGCCTCGACAAACGCATCCGGATCCGGCGACTCGAGTTGCTCGAGGACCATTCGTGAAAGCGGTGGCTCACCACGAGAGCAAAAATGTATTCGTTCGTGATCGTCGGCCGGTCAACTTGTGAACTCACGCGTCGAGTCCCTCTACTCGGTAGCGAAGTCAGGGCTAGCGTCGTTCGAATACGGGACAACGGTCGCTCTCGCTTTGCTCGGCCGCTGCAACTTCCCTGCTCAAATCGTTATGGCTGCGTCGACTCCCGAACTCGAGTTGCCCTGCGATGCGCCGCTCGGTGGTGTATAGTGTGGGGAGAATAGGCCGGCGCAGATGTCGAACAGATGCGAGACGGTCGCGCTCACTGCGTTCGCGCGCTGCGACTCGCGTGTTCGAATCTGCTTGAATTCATTTCCCCGCATCGCAGACCGCTCGCTATCGCTCGCGAGTATTGCGATGCGGGAAAAGTGGGCCGGCGCAGATTCGAACTGCGGTTACGGCCACCCGAAGGCCGAAGGATACCAAGCTACCCCACCGGCCCGCAGTCGAATCATGAGCGTCGGGCAGTTTAACGCTTCCGAAAGACGTCATTGCTCGAGAAGCGATAGCGTTCCCTCGAGCGATTAGAACCGTTCGTACCCGTCGGTGTCCAGGAAGTGATGACCGATTGTCACTGCCTGATCCGCGTGTAGTAGTTCGGGTCCGAGACGAATCCGTCGGTCGACGACGGCCTCGAGCACGGCCGTTTCCTCGTCGGTGAAGTCCTGGTGGTCCGAGAGGACGAATACGGGATCGGTCTCGAGGAGTTCGTCGGCTTCGAGAACTGAATCACCGTTTTCGTGTAGTTGAACGATCGTTCCCTCGAGTTCCTCGAGCGTGGCCTCGAAGCCGCGACGGTACACTTCGATCCCCGGGCTGGGTTCGGCAGGTAGTGCGCCGATGGCTTCGTCGCGGTGCTCGAGTGCTTTCCGGACGAGTGCGGCGGTGCTGCGTTCGTCGGGGTTGAGTCGCCGGAGGTTGCTCCCGTCGAACGTGATCGTGAGTTCGTCCTGTACGATCAGGTGGACGCGAACGTCCTCGCGGATGCCGTGGGAGGTGACGAACGCGGCCGTAATCGACCGACAGAGTGCGTCGAGACGGCCGGCACCGCTCGCGAGGTCGTCCAGCGAGAAGTCGGGTTCGGTCGGGATTTCGTGCCCGATGAGTACGAACTGGCGCATACGGGCGAAACGGCGACGAGGGGGATAGCCGCCACGGTTTGGCTTCGTTATCCCTGGGCCCGCGACTCTCGTGTCACGTACTCGAGCGTTCGGCGAGCGTACTCGAGGCCGGGAGCGCCGTCGCGATACCAGACGATCGCTGCGAGGACGAACAGTCCAAGCTGGAACCATTCGTACGGCCCCATCGCGTAGTAGTGCAGGACGGCGTCGAGGATGCCACCGACCGGCTCCTCTTCGGGGGCGGCGACGAACGGCCACAGGAGGAACTCGGTTCCCGAGAGATCACCGGTCAGGGCCGAGGGCGGGATATCCGCCGAGAGATGCGACAGGTGACCGATGACGAAGGCGATACCGACGTCACGTCGCTCGAGTCGAGCCGCGAGCAGGTAGACGGTGGGGACGAGGATCGCGGCGAACAAAAGCGAGTGGCCGAGCGTTCGACCGCCCGGGAGGACGCTGACGGTCCAGGCGAGGGGCTTGTCGACCAGGTCGGGAAACTGCGAGCCGACGGCGAGTGCGATCGCCGGGGCTGCAAGCGGCGGTCGGTCGAATCGGCGGTGCGTGTAGGCGGTGTACAGCAGGTAGCCGACGGCGAGATGTCCCCAGGGCCACATCCGGCGAACGTTCCTCGCTCGGCGAAATAGGTGCTTCGACTCGCCGCGGCGGGTCGAGTCCTCCCTGGGTTGCATACCCAGGGACAAGGCTTCCCCGTCGGCCCGTATGGGATAGTTGCATGGCGAAGTCAGACCCTTCACGGGGTTCGGAAACGGAGGCAGAGGCGGATACACGGAATCCGACCGAGGGAAAACGACGGCTCCTCTCGGCGCTCGAGGGGCAGACGTGTCCGTCCTGTGACGACGACGGGACGCTCGAGCGAGGCCGATACAAGGGAAATAGAGCGGTCGTCTGTGACGCCTGCGATACGCCGCGAGTGCAGGTGTGGAACCCGTCTTTCTGACCAGCGACCTCCCCTCGCTATGGGGTTCCCGACCGCGAGTGCGGGTAGTCGTGTCCGACGACGAGCGCGACGACGTGCAAGACGACCAGCCCCAGGAAGATCGAAAAGCGGGTCATCGAGTCGATCCCGGTCGCGAATACGGGAAGATAGGCCAGCGGTAACAGCGTTCCGATCCAGAAGCCAGCGGCCGTGACGGTACTTCCGAGGTGCATAGTCATTGCCTATCGCATCGACTCGAGGTCGACGAACGAGTGCTCCTGAGCGACGATCCAGCAATTCATCAGTTCTTCCTCGGATGCTTCTCGCGGAAAGACGGCGCATTCGTCCGGTGCGTCGTCGTTCTCGACAGTGACGTGATCGAGTTCGAGCGTGCAGTCGTCGGGAGAGCCGTCAGCGGGACCCGTATCGATTTCGTTTCCGTGTGACATTGGCAGACCGGCGTATCGGTTTCGCCGAGCGTGGCTACCCCAGTATGGGGTATAGTTATCGACGATCTACTCGAGAAAACGGAACGGTAGCGTCCGTCTCGTCCCGGCTTCTGATCGTTTAATTCGGCGAAAAAGAACACAATTAGTGCTGACGTGTACGATATCGCTACTCGAGCGTTCGACGGCGTTACGCCTGATCGTCGATTCTATAAGGAGCGATTACGAGCGACGCCGATCGGTTTGGCTGTCACTACCGCAGTTCACTCGAGGGCCGAGACGATCATCGTTCACCGAGCGTCAGTTCCTCGTGGGTCTCGCTGCCGTTTCGCCAGAGCCGGAGGTCGATCGTCTGACCGGGACTCGTCTCGAGGGCGAGAAACGCCGAGAGGGCGTGTCGGTCCGGGATCGGCTGGCCGTCCATCTCGAGGATGACGTCGCCGCCGACGGGGATCGGTTCGCCGCTTCGCTGGACGGTCCTGTCGCTGCCCTGCAGGACGCCGTCGGCCGCCTCGCCGGAGACGACGTCGGTGACGATCACGCCGGTCGCCCGCTCGAGGTCGTTCTCCTCGGCGATGATCCGGTCGACGGAGGCGAGTCCGATCCCCATGAAGGAGTGGCGGTACTCGCCGTTTTCGATGAGCGATGGGACGACGCGACGGGTCAGCGCCGCCGAGATCGCGAACCCGATGTTATCGCCGCCCGTGGCGTTGACGACGCCGACGACGTTTCCGTCGAGGTCGACGAGCGGACCGCCGCTGTTGCCGGGGTTGACGGCGGCGTCGGTCTGGACGACGTTCGGGAGCGAGAACTGTCGTCCGGGCGGATCGACCGTCCGATTGACGCCGCTGACGATACCCTCCGTGAGCGTTCCCTCGAGGCCGTAGGGATTGCCGACTGCCACTACCTGCTGGCCGACGACGGGGAACTCCTCCGCCAGCGCGAGCGGCGTCGCTTCGTCGGGGACGTGATCGACTTCGAGAACGGCCAGGTCGCTGTAGCGGTCGCTGCCGACGAGGCGTGTGTTCGTCCAGTCGCCGTTGATGTACTGGAGGTCGGCCTCCTCGCCGCCGGCGACGACGTGGTCGTTCGTGACGACGTGGCTGTCGTCGACGAGAAAACCCGATCCCTGGCCGCGGCCTTCGTCGCCGGTAGCTGGATCGTCCACGCCCAGGACGCGGATCATCGTCACTGAATCGATGACGGCCTCGTAGACGTCGGTAAAGGCCGATCCGTCGGCGAGGTTGTCTCGATCGATCTCGTGGGTCGAACCGCCCTCGATCGGCTGTCCGCTACGGGGTTCGGCACAGCCGGCGGCTGCACCGACGAGGCCGGCACTCGCGGCTGCGAGAAAGCGCCGCCGATCGAGTCGCGAGTCGTTCATGCTCGACGGCTAGGACTCCACGTATTTCAAGCTCTGGAAACAATGAATCGGGGTTGAAGGGCTGGTGTCTGGCGATTTTCACCGCGTCGAACGCCGGTGCCAGTCGTCCCGGCGACAGCCGAAGGGAAAACGTGTTACCCGCGGCCCCCCGATTCCCGGGATATGATCACGGAAGACGCCCGCGCGCTGCTCGAGACGGGAGCCGTCTGTGACTCCTGTCTCGGTCGGCCGTTCGCCGACCGGAGTTTCGGACTCACCAACGTCGAACGCGGCCGGGCGCTTCGAACGACGGTTGCGATGGAAGACGACGAGGACTTCGAGCCGACCGACCCGGCGGACTGCTGGGTCTGTGAGGGCTACTGTGGGACGTTCGACGCCATCGCGGACGCGATCGTCGACGCTCTCGAGGGAACGGAGTTCGGTACCTACCAGGTCGGGACCCAGGTTCCGCCGCTGGTCGAGGAGAACGAACGGCTCTTCCGCGAGGACGCGGGGCTCGAACCCGATGTCGGCGAGTCGGTCAAACGCGAAGTGAACCGCGAGGTCGGCCGGCGCGTCGGATCGAAGACCGGCGCAGAGGTCGACTTCGACCGACCGGACGTGCTCGCGGTCGTCGACCTCGAGGGGTTCGACCCGCTCGAGGCGCTCGCGGACGGTACGGTCACGGGTCACGCGGTCGACGTGCAGGTCAACCCCGCGTTCGTCTACGGTCGCTACCGCAAACTCGAGCGCGACATTCCCCAGACGGAGTGGCCGTGCCGGGAGTGTGGCGGTAGCGGCGTCCAGCTGGGCGACGACGGCGAGGAGCCCTGTGACTACTGTGGCGGGTCGGGTTACATGTACGACACGAGCGTCGAACAGACCGTCCGCCCGCACGTCGTCGAGGCGATGGACGGCGACGAGGGAACCTTCCACGGCGCAGGACGCGAGGACGTCGACGCCCGGATGCTCGAGGGCGGACGGCCGTTCGTCCTCGAGGTGAAACGACCCCGGAAGCGCGACCCTGATCCGGCCACACTCGAGCGGGAGATCAACGAGGCCGCCGACGGCGTCGCGGTCGAGGGCCTGCGGCTGGCGAGCTACGAGATGGTCGAACGCGTCAAGGAACACGACGCGAGCAAGTACTACCGTGCGGACGTGGAGTTCGGCGATCCGATCGACGAAGCGGACTTCGAGGCAGCGATCGAGGAACTCGACGGCGCGACGCTCGCACA